>JAKAFC010000073.1 GCA_021818065.1 Pseudomonadota bacterium | reverse complement strand
ACTTCGCCTGCGGTCAGGCCGAAGATGAAGATGTTGTCGTCGCCGACGTTCTCGCGGATTTCGACATTGGCGCCGTCGAGCGTGCCGATGGTGAGCGCGCCGTTGAGCGCCAGCTTCATGTTGCCGGTGCCCGAGGCCTCGGTGCCTGCGGTGGAGATTTGCTCGGAAAGGTCGGCCGCGGGGATGATGACCTCGGCGGCGCTGACGCTGTAGTTGGGCACGAACACCACTTTGAGCAGGTCGCCCACGCGGTCGTCGGCGTTGATGGTCGTGGCGACGTCGTTGATGAGCTGGATGATGAGCTTGGCCATGTGATAGGCCGACGCCGCCTTGCCGGCGAAGACGACCACCCGCGGCACCGTGACGCTGCCGGGTTGCTCCAGGATGCGCAGGTAGCGGGTGATGACGTGCAGCACGTTGAGCAGCTGCCGCTTGTATTCGTGGATGCGCTTGACCTGCACGTCGTACAGCGCATCGACCGGGATGGTGATGTTGTGATGCGTCTTCAGCCAGGTGGCGAAGCGCTGCTTGTTGCTGCGCTTGGCCGCCTGGAAGGCGTGGATGAGCGCGGGTTCGCCCAGATGCGGGCGCAGCTTGGCGAGTTCGGACAGATCGCGGCGCCAATGGCGACCGATGGTGCTGTCGAGCAGGGCGGCCAGCGGCGGGTTGGCCAGCGCCAGCCAGCGCCGCTGGGTGATGCCGTTGGTCTTGTTGTTGAAGCGGTTGGGCCAGATGCGGGCGAATTCGGCGAAGATGGATTGCTGCATCAGCTCGGAGTGCAACGCCGACACGCCATTGACCGAATGGCTGGCGAGCACGGCGAGGTAGGCCATGCGCACCGAGCGGGTGCCCGACTCGTTGACCAGCGAGACGTGGCGCATGAGGTTGACGTCATGGCCGTGCTTTTGCGTCAGACGGGCGAGGAAGTGGGCGTTGATGTCGAGAATGATCTGCAGGTGGCGCGGCAGCACGCGGCCCAGCATGTCGATGGGCCAGGTTTCCAGCGCCTCGGACATGAGGGTGTGATTGGTGTAGGAGAACACCCCCTGGCAGATGCGCCAGGCGTCGTTGAACGGCAGGTGATGCACGTCGAGAAACAGGCGCATGAGCTCGGGCACGGCCAGCACCGGGTGGGTGTCGTTGAGGTGGATGGACACCTTGTCGGCGAACTGGTCGAAGGTGGTGTGCGTCTGCAGGTAGCGGCGCATCAAGTCTTGCACGCTGGCGCTGCAGAAAAAGTATTCCTGGTGCAGCCGCAGTTCGCGCCCGGCGTCGGTGGAGTCGTCGGGGTAGAGCACGCGCGAGACGTTTTCGGAATGGTTTTTCTGCTCGACGGCGCCGAAGTAGTCCCCGCGGTTGAAGGCGCCGAGGTCGATCTCCTTGGTGGCCTTGGCCGACCATAGCCGCAGGGTGTTGGTGGTCGTGGTGCCATAGCCGGGAATGATGGTGTCGTAGGCCATGGCTTCGACGTCGTGGGTGTCCATCCAGCGGGCGCGGTCGCCCTCTTTGATGACGTGGCCGCCGAACTGCACGCGGTACACCACCTCGGGGCGGGGAAACTCCCAGGGGTTGCCCGCGGTGAGCCAGTAGTCGGGCACCTCGACCTGGCGGCCGTCGACGATGGTCTGGCGGAACATGCCGTAGTCGTAGCGGATGCCGTAGCCGTAGCCGGGAATGCCCAGCGTGGCCATGCTGTCGAGGAAGCACGCAGCCAGGCGCCCCAGGCCGCCGTTGCCCAGCGCGGCGTCGGGCTCCAGGTCGGCGATGGCGTCCATGTCCACGCCCAGTTCGGCCAGCGCGGCGCGCAGCGGCTCGGTGAGTTCGAGGGCGATCAGGGCGTTGCTGAAGGCGCGGCCGATGAGGAACTCCATCGACATGTAGTACACCTGCTTGGCGTCCTGCGCGTTGCGGGCATGGGTGGTGCCGAACCAGTGTTCGACCATCAGGTCACGCACGGCGTAGGAGGCGGCGTGCAGCCAGTCCACCGGCTGCGCCGAGCGGGCGTCTTTGCCGATCTGGAACATCAGCTTGTTGGAGATGGCGCGCTTGAGCGCGGCCACGTCGAGCCGCGGCGTGTCGTGCACGAAGGGAACGCAAGCGGCTTCAGGGATGGGCGGGTTGGGCTCGGGAGTCATGTGGGAATGCGAGAAAGATCGGGGAGGGCGGCCGCATAGACCGCGCGGTAATGCCGGGCCGCCTGGGCCCAGCTGAAGTTTTGCTGCATGCCGGTCTGCCGCACCCGGGCCCAGGCGCGCGGTTGGCGGTACAGCGCCAGGGCGCGACGCACGGCGTGGCGGTAATCGGCCTCGGAAAAGCTAGCAAAAACGATGCCTGTGGCGGTGTGATCGTCGAGGGTGGCGAGATCGGCGTCCACCACGGTGTCTGCCAGACCGCCAACAGCGCGCACCAGCGGCAGGCTGCCGTAGAGCAGACCGTACAGCTGCGTCAGGCCGCAGGGCTCGAAGCGCGAGGGCACGAGGGTGACGTCGCTGCCGGCGAAGATGCGGTGGGCGTAGGCCTCGTCGTAGCCCACGCGCAGCGCCACGGCGCCGGGATGGCGCTGCGCGGCGTGACCGAAGGCGGTTTCCAGGGCGTGGTCGCCGCTGCCCAGCACCAGCAGCTGACCGCCGCCCTGCACCAGATCGTCGATGCCGGCAAGCACGAGGTTCAAGCCCTTCTGTTCGGTGAGGCGGCTGACCACGGTGAACAGCGGCGCATCCTTGTGCGGTTGCAGCCCGGCCTCGGTCTGCAGCGCGGCCTTGCAGCGGGCCTTGCCGGTCATCTGCTCGACGCTGTAGGTGCGGGCGATGAGCGGGTCGGTGGCGGGGTTCCAGATGGTGGTGTCGACGGCGTTGAGAATGCCGCTCAGGTCGTTGCGACGGCTGCGCAGCAGGCCGTCGAGGCCGAAGCCTTGCTCGGGGGTCTGGATTTCGCGGGCGTAAGTGGGGCTGACGGTGGTGATCTTGCTGGCGTAGAACAAGCCGGCTTTCATGAACGAGATCTGGCCGTGAAACTCCAGTCCGTCGATCTGGAAGGCCGAAACCGGCAGACCGAGCTCGCCCAGCACATCGGCCGAAAAAATGCCCTGGTACGCCAGGTTGTGCACGGTGAAGACGACGGGGACAGGCGGGCCGGCGGTGAACTTCAGGCAGGCGGCGGCCAGGCCGGCGTGCCAGTCGTGCCCGTGCACGAGCTGCGGTGCCCAACTCGGATCGAGGCCGCGCGCCACATGCGCCGCGCCCCAGCCCAGGGCGGCAAAGCGACGATGGTTGTCGGCATAAGGCCGACGCTGCGCGTCCTCGTAAGGATTGCCGGGGCGGTCGTACAGGCCTGGGGCATCGAGCAGATAGGCCAGCACCGGGCTGCCCGCTGCGCCCGGCACGGCAGGAAGCTTGCCACGCAGCACGCGAACCGGCTCGCCCCAGGGCAGGCTGAACTGACCCACCGCTTGCGCATCGCGCAGGCCGTCGCGGATGGCCGGAAGCCCGGGCAGCAGCACGCGGGTGTCACAGCCGGCCGTGGCCAGCGCCGCGGGCAGGGCCCCGGCAATGTCGGCCAGCCCCCCGGTCTTGAGCAGCGGGTAGATCTCGGCGCTGACTTGCAGCAGCCGGATGTCGCCGCCGGGCCGCCCCAAGGCGTCATCCGCCCTCTGGGGGGGCAGGGAAGGCGTAGCCTGACAGTGGGGGCTCCTCTCAATCATCATCTTCCTCGTTGAGTTCAGCCTCGCCCAGGGCGCGCAGCATCTTCTTGGTCACCAGCACCACGCCGCCGCTGGTGCGCTCGAAGCGGCGGGCGTCGAGCTCGGGGTCTTCGCCGATCACCATGCCCTCGGGCAGCACGCAACCGCGATCAAGAATGACCTTGTTGAGACGGCACGAGCGGTTGACCACCACGTCGGGCAGCAGCACGGCGTCGTTGATGACGCAGAAGGAGTGCACCCGCACGTTGGAGAACAGCACCGAGTTGCTGACCGACGAGCCGGAGATGATGCAGCCGCCCGACACCATCATGTTGATGGTCTGACCGTGACGACCGTGGTGGTCCTGCACGAACTTGGCCGGCGGCAGCTGGCGCTGGCTGGTCCAGATCGGCCATTCGGTGTCGTAGAGGTTGAGCTCGGGCATGACCGAGGCGAGGTCGAGGTTGGCGGCCCAGAAGGCGTCGAGCGTGCCGACGTCGCGCCAGTAGGGCTGGCTCTGCTGCCCGCCCTGCACGCACGACATGGAGAACGGATGGGCATGGGCCATGCCCGCGCGCACCGCCTTGGGGATGATGTCCTTGCCGAAGTCGTGCGACGAGGTGGTGTCGGCCATGTCGTCCTCGAGCATGCGGTAGAGGTAGGCGGCATTGAAGATGTAGATGCCCATGCTTGCCAGCGACATCTGATCGTTGCCGGGCATGGCCGGGGGGTCGGCCGGCTTTTCGACGAACTCGACGATGTTGCGCTCGGCATCGATGGCCATCACGCCGAAGGCGCTGGCCTCGGCGCGTGGCACTTCGATGCAGCCCACGGTGACCTCCGCGCCGCTTTGCGCGTGATCGGCCAGCATGACCGAATAGTCCATCTTGTAGACGTGATCGCCCGCCAGGATGACCACATACTCGGGCTTGCTCGACTGGATGATGTCGATGTTCTGGTACACCGCGTCGCCTGTGCCGCGGTACCAGTGCTCCTCGTCCACCCGCTGCTGGGCGGGCAGCAGATCGACCATCTCGTTGAGTTCGGCGCGCAGAAAGCTCCAGCCGCGTTGCAGGTGGCGCAGCAGCGAATGCGACTTGTACTGGGTGATGACGCCGATGCGGCGGATGCCCGAGTTGACGCAGTTCGACAGCGCGAAGTCGATGATGCGGAACTTGCCGCCGAAGTACACCGCGGGCTTGGCGCGCTTGTCGGTGAGCTGCTTCAGGCGCGAGCCGCGCCCGCCCGCCAGCACCAGGGCGATGGAGCGGCGCACCAGCATGTGCGGCTGCATCTGGCGATCATGCATGGTCATCGGGCTCAAGGGGCTGTTCTGATTCATGGCAGGTCTCCTGGTTGTTGTGGCGGACCTCCGAGGTGGGTCCGCAGGGGTGAAGCTTTGGGGGTGAGTCGGGCATTCAGGTCATGACACTGGGGTGGTCCATGCCGGTGAAATGGCGGATGCGGGCCACTTGCTCGGCCATGGCGCTGAGCGGGGCGAGCGCTTGCTGCACCGGCAGATCGTGGCGCGCCGGGTCGGGCTCGTGGCGCTCCAGGTACAGCCGCAGGGTGGCGCCTTCGGTGCCGGTGCCCGAGAGCCGGAACACCGCGCGCGAGCCGCTCTGCAGGATGATGCGCACCCCCTGCTTGCTGCTGACGCTGCCGTCGGTGGGATCGGTGTAGGCAAAGTCGTCGGCCACGGCCACGGGCTCGCCCGCCAGCAGCGTGCCGGGCAGCGCGGGCAGGGCGGCGCGCAGCTCGCGCATCAGGGCGTCGGCCTGCTCGGTGGGAATGCCTTCGTAATCGTGGCGCGAATAGACGCAGCGGCCATGCGCCGCCCACAGCTCGCGCACCAGTTGCTCCACCGACTTGCCGGTGACGGCGATGAGGTTGAGCCAGAACAGCACGGCCCACAGGCCGTCTTTTTCGCGGATGTGATTCGAGCCGGTGCCGTAACTCTCTTCGCCGCACAGCGTGACCCGGCCGGCGTCGAGCAGGTTGCCGAAGAACTTCCAGCCGGTGGGCGTTTCATAGCAGGCAATGCCCAGTGTCTTGGCCACGCGATCGACCGCGGTGGAGGTGGGCATGGAACGCGCCACCCCGGCCAGACCCGCGGCGTAGCCCGGAATGCGGGTGGCGTGTGCCGCCAGCACCGCCAGGCTGTCGGACGGCGAGACCACGAAGTTGCGGCCGACGATCATGTTGCGGTCGGCGTCGCCATCGGTGGCGGCGCCCATGTCCGGGGCGTCGGCGGCGGCCATGTGGTCGATCAGATCGGTGGCGTTGACCGGGTTGGGGTCGGGGTGCAGTTCGCCAAAGTCTTCGCGCGGCTCGGCGTTGACCACCGTGCCCGCGGGCGCGCCGAGTTCGCCTTCGACAATGGCCTTGGCATAGGGCCCGCCCACCGCCCACATGGTGTCCAGCCGCAGCCGGAAGCCACGGGCGAACAGGGCGCGGATGGCGTCGAAATCGAACAGCGCACGCTGCACAGCGGCGTAATCCGCCACCGGGTCGATGATCTCGATCTGCGTGTCCAGCAGCGTGTGCGTGCCCAGCGCATCCAGCGGCAGGTCGGGGCTGTCCACGGTGCGGATCGCATGCACTTCGCGCGAGCGCAAATAGATGGCCTCGGTGACGCTCTCGGGTGCTGGGCCGCCGTTGGCGATGTTGTATTTGATGCCGAAGTCGCCCTGCGGCCCGCCGGGGTTGTGGCTGGCCGACAGCACGATGCCGCCGCTGGCCGCGCGCCGCCGGATGACGGCGCTCATCGCCGGGGTGGACAGAATGCCGCCTTGCCCCACCAGCACCCGGGCATAGCCGTGGGCCGCGGCCATGCGCAGAATGGTCTGGATGGCCACGCGGTTGTAGAACCGACCGTCGCCGCCCAGCACCAGGGTCTTGCCGCTGGCATCGCCCAGCACGTTGAACAGCGCCTGCACGAAGGTTTCCAGGTAGCCGGGCTGCTGGAACACGCTGACCTTTTTGCGCAGCCCGGAGGTGCCGGGGCGCTGGCCGTCGAATGGCGTGGCAGGGCGGGTGACGGGTTTCATGCCGAAGGGTCTCCTGAGTGCGGGGTGACGCGGTGCTGCCGGGTTGCCACCCACAGGCTGGTGGGCGGCAGGGTTTGCCGCACGCCCAGCGGCTGCACACGGCTGCCGGGCGTGGGGCAAACAACGCCATTGTGGCTGGACAGTCTAAGAATCCAGTTGCCGGGCGGCAGGCAGAAGCTGGCTTCTTGCCCCTCGGCATTGACGAGGATCAGAACCTGCTGCGCGGCGGTGTCGAGCAGGGCCATGAGCGCGCCGTGATCGTCGCGCGCCCAGTCGGCCTGCTCCATGGGCTGGCCGGTGCTGCGCAGCCAGACTGCCCCGGGCTGCTGCGCCGTGCGGCTGGGCGCCCACCAGGCCCGGCTTTGCAGCGCGGGCACGTTGCGGCGCAGGGCGATGACGCCGCCGACGTAATCGCGCAGCGCCAGGTCGGCCTGTGCCCAGTCGATCCAGGAGATGGGGTTGTCCTGGCAGTAGGCGTTGTTGTTGCCGCGCTGGGTGTGGCCGAGTTCGTCGCCGGCCAGCAGCATGGGCGTGCCGAGCGACAGCAGTAGTACCGCCAACAGGGCGCGGCTCTGGCGGGCGCGGGCGGCGAGGATGTCGGGCGCCTGCGTCGGCCCCTCGACGCCGTTGTTGGTGCTGAGGTTGTGGCCGTGACCGTCGCGGTTGTCTTCGCCGTTGGCCTGGTTGTGGCGGTGGGCGTAGCTCACCAGGTCGCGCAGGGTGAAGCCGTCGTGCGCGGTGATGAAGTTGACGCTGCTGTGGGCGCCGCGCAGCGCCGGGGGAAAGACGTCGCTCGACCCGGCCAGGCGGGTGGCGAAGGCGCTGGGGGCGTTCTGGTGCTGCAGCCAGAAGCCGCGCTGGGTGTCGCGAAAGCGGTCGTTCCACTCCAGCCAGCCGGGCGGAAAGCCGCCCAGGCGGTAGCCGCCAGGGCCGAGGTCCCAGGGTTCGGCGATCAGCAGGGCGTTGCACAGCACCGGGTCTTGCGCCACGGCGCTGAGAAAGGCGCCGTCGGGCTGGAAGCTGTGATCCACCCGCGCCGAGCCGCGCGCCAGGGTGCTGGCGAGGTCGAAGCGAAAGCCGTCCACGCCGAACTCGGTCACCCAGCGGCGCAGGCTGTCCATGACGGTGCGCAGCACCAGCGGGGCATTGAGGTTGACGCTGTTGCCGCAGCCGGTCCAGTCGAGGGTGAGGGTGGGTTGCTGCGGGTCGCGTTGGTAGTAGAGGGCGTTGTCGATGCCGCGCAGCGACAGGGTGGGGCCGTTGCGCGGGTCGAGCTCGGCGGTGTGGTTGAACACCACGTCGAGCACCACTTCCAGCCCCGCGGCGTGCAGCGCCTCGACCATGGCGCGGAATTCGGTGCGCGGCGTGCTGCCCGGCGTGCCGCTCCACAGCCGGGTTTCGGGCGCGCTCCAGGCAATCGGGCTGTAGCCCCAGTAATTGCTCAGACCCATTTGCAGCAGCCGGGCCTCGTCGGCGCGGAAGGCCACGGGCAGCAGGCTCACCGTGGTGATGCCCAGGGCCTGGAGATGGGCGATGGCCGCCGGGTGCGCCAGCCCGGCGTAGCTGCCGCGCAGCGCGGCGGGGACTGCGGGGTGCTGGGCGGTGAAGCCTTTGACATGCAGCTCGTAGATCACGCGCTGCGCTGGGTCGATGGCGGGACGCGGCTGCGCCAGCGGTGGCAGGTCGGCCACCACCCGGGCCTTGAGCGCGGTGGCGGCGTTGTCGCGTGCATCGGGCCGGTCGGGGTGCGCCGGGTCGTGGCCGAGGTGCAGATCACTGCCGTCGTAGCGGCCGACCACGTCGCGCGCGCAGGGGTCGAGCAGCAGCTTGGCGGGGTTGAAGCGATGACCCTCGGCCGGCGCCCAGGGGCCGTGCACCCGCCAGCCGTAGACCAGGCCATCCACGCCCCCGGCCTCGGCAGGCAGCACGGCCTGCCAGACGCCGTCGCGTGGCGCGGGCATGGGCAGGCGGGCGACTTCGGTGCGGCCGTCGGCGGCGAACAGGCACAGCTCCACCGCCTGCGCGTGCGGTGCGGCCAGGGCGAAGTGCACACCGTCGGGCTGCAACTGCGCGCCGAGGGCATGCACGCGCTGCGGCAGCAGGCGGCGCTCTGCTGCCTGGGCTTTGGCGGTGCGGCGGCGCGGGGCGGGCATGGCGAAGGGGCGCGGCGGATGGTCAGGGGGCGGGGCGCAGCATGACGCAGGCCAGCGGTGGCAGGGT
Source organism: Pseudomonadota bacterium (assembly GCA_021818065.1). Lineage (GTDB taxonomy): Bacteria > Pseudomonadota > Gammaproteobacteria > Burkholderiales > Burkholderiaceae_C > Thiomonas. The sequence goes on along the minus strand of JAKAFC010000073.1, from coordinate 4,522 downwards.
GAGCTGCAGCGACCAGGCCCGGCCATGCGCGGGCTGGGCGTGGGCTTCGTGCAGGTCAAGTGGCAGGCCGGAGCCGTCGTACACCGGATCGTCGGTGTTGATTAGCACCTCCCAGCGCCCGGCGCGCGGCACGCCGACGCGGTAGTGCGGCCGTGGCGTGGGGGTGAAGTTGCACAGCACGACAACGGGGGGCGCCTCACCTGCGCCGCGCTCGAAGGCGAGCACCGACTGCTCGGCGTCGTCGTAGGTGATCCAGCTGAACCCGGTGGGATGATGATCGAGCCGGTGCAGCGCCGGGTGCGCGCGGTAAGTGCGGTTGAGGTCGCGCACCAGCCGCTGGATGCCGCGGTGGGGGGCGTGCAGCAGCGCGTCCCAATCCAGGCTGAAGTCCGACTGCCACTCCGGGCCCTGGGCGAATTCGTCGCCCATGAACAGCAGCTTCTTGCCAGGATGGCCCGCCATGTAGCCGAAGTAGACGCGCAGATTGGCGAACTGCTGCCAGCGGTCGCCCGGCATCTTGGCCAGCAGCGAGCCCTTGCCATGGACGACTTCGTCGTGCGACAGCGGCAGCACGAAGTTTTCGTCATAGGCGTACATCATGCTGAAGGTCAGCTCGTTGTGGTGATACTTGCGGTGCACCGGGTCGCGGCGCATGAAGCTCAGGGTGTCGTGCATCCAGCCCATGTTCCACTTGTAGTGAAAGCCCAGGCCACCGCCCTGCAGATCGGCGCTGGGCGGGCGACTGACGCCGGGAAAGGCGGTGGATTCCTCGGCCAGAGTGATGGCGCCGGGGCGTTGCACCCCCACCGTGTGGTTCATGCGGCGCAGAAAGTCGATGGCCTCCAGGTTTTCGCGGCCTCCGAACTTGTTGGGCACCCACTGTCCGGCGGGGCGGCTGTAGTCGCGGTAGAGCATGGAGGCCACGGCGTCCACCCGCAGGCCGTCGACATCGAAGCGTTCCAGCCAATACAGGGCGTTGGCCACCAGATAGTTGCGCACTTCGGTACGGCCGAAGTTGTAGATCAGGGTGTTCCAGTCGTGGTGGAAGCCTTCTTTCGGGTCGGCGTACTCGTACAGATGCGTGCCGTCGAAGTTGGCCAGGCCGTGCGGGTCGGACGGGAAATGCGCGGGCACCCAGTCGAGAATCACGCCCAGCCCGGCGGCGTGCGCGGCATCGACAAAAAACTGGAAGTCTTCAGGCGTGCCGAAGCGCGCGGTGGGGGCGTACAGGCTGATGGGCTGATAGCCCCAGGAGCCGTCGAACGGGTGCTCGCTTACCGGCAGCAGTTCCAGGTGGGTGAAGCCCATGTCGCGGGCGTAGGGCACCAGGGTGTCGGCCAGTTCGCGGTAGCTCAGCCAGCGCCAGCCCTCGTGCTTGCGCCACGAACCCAGGTGCACCTCATAGATGCTGATGGGGGCGTCGAAACCATTGGCCTGCGCCATGCCGGGACGGATGGGGCGCAGCGGCGGCAAACCCTGCACGATGCTGGCCGTGCCCGGACGCAGCTCGGCGCGGAAGGCCATGGGGTCGGCCTTTTGCAGCACATCGCCATGCTGGGTGAGGATCTCGAACTTGTACAGCGCGCCCTGACCGACGCCGGGCAGGAAGATCTCCCAGACGCCGCATTCGCGCCGCAGGCGCATGGGGTGGCGGCGGCCGTCCCAGAGGTTGAAGTCGCCGATCACGGACACACGGCGGGCATTCGGCGCCCACACCGCAAAGCGCGTGCCGGCCACGTCCAGCATGCTGCCCGGGTGCGCGCCCAGACATTCGTAGGGCCGCAGGTGCGTGCCCTCGGCCAGCAGCCAGGCGTCCATCTCGCCCAGCACGGGCGGGAAGCGGTAGGGGTCGTCGAGTTCGACGACCCAGTCGAAGTCGCCCAGGCGCAACGGTGGCCAGGTCACGCGCAGCCGGTAGGCGAATGCCTTGCGGCGGCGACCCATGCGGGCGCTGAACACGGCGGTGTCACCCTGCCGCGCCAGGACGGCGACGCTCTGGCCGCTGGCGCTGTCGATCACCTCCACACCCAGCGCCCCGGGCAGCATGGCGTTGACCCACAGCGTGCTGCCGCGGCTGTGCATGCCCAGCACACCGAAGGCGTCGGCGTGGCGGCCTGCGGCAAGATCGGCGATGTCGTGTTCGGTCAGCATGGGCGTGGATCCGGTTCAGGAAGGAAGACGGTTGTAGAGCTGGCCCAGGCGCACCAGACCCGCGGCATGCGTGGGCTGCACCTGCTCCCAGGTGAAGCGCCAGGCCCAGTTGCCCTGCGCCGTGCCCGGGGTGTTCATGCGCTGGCTGCCGTCCAGCCGCAGCACGTCCTGCATGGGGAACAGGGCAAGGTTGGCGACGCTGGCGCTGGCGGTGCGCAGCAGCGTCCAGGCGATGTCACCGCCGTCGCAGGCGAGGTATTCGCGCAGGTGATGGCGCACCGCCTCGGGCACACTCTGCCACCAGCCGACGGTGGTGTCGTTGTCGTGCGTGCCGGGATAGACCACGGTGTCGCGGGTGTGGTTGTGCGGCAGGTAAGCGTTGCGCCCGCCATCTTGCTCACCCCAGGCGAACTGCAGGATGCGCATGCCGGGAAAGCCGAAGCGCTGGCGCAGCGCGGTGACTTCGGCGGTGATGACGCCCAGGTCTTCGGCGATGATGGGCAGCGGCCCCAGCGCTCGCGTCACCGCCTCGAACAGCGCCGCGCCTGGCGCTGGCGCCCAGCGCCCGCCAATGGCCGTGGGCTGATCGGCCGGAATCTCCCAGCAACTCTCGAAGCCGCGGAAGTGGTCGATGCGCACCATGTCCACCAACGCGAAGGTGGCGCGCAGCCGGGCGATCCACCAGGCAAATCCTTCGGCTTCGTGCGCCGCCCAGCGGTAGTGCGGGTTGCCCCAGCGCTGGCCGGTAGCGGAAAAATAGTCGGGCGGCACGCCGGCCACCACGCTGGGCTGGCCCGCGGCGTCGAGCTGGAACAAGTCGGGCCGGGCCCAGACGTCGGCGCTGTTGTGCGCGATGAAGATGGGCATATCACCCACCAGCTTCACGCCCCGGCTGTGGGCATAGGCGCGCAGCGCGGCCCATTGGCGGAAAAAGCACCACTGCGCAAACACCCAGAAGGCGATGCGCTCGGCGTGCTGCTGGCGCGCGGCCTGCAAGGCCTCAGGCTGGCGCTGCGCCAGCGGCGCATCCCAGGCCGTCCACGGCTGCTGGTCACGATGTTCGGACAGCGCCATGAACAGGGCGTAGTCGTCGAGCCACGCGGCGTGCGTGTTGCGGAAGGCGTCCAGCTCGGCGCGGTCGGCCGCCGAGGCTTGCGCGGCAAAGCGCCGCGCCGCGCGCTGCAGCCGCGCCATGCGGTAGGGAATGACGCGCTCGAAGTGCACGCGGGTGTCGGTCAGGCCGTCCTCGGGGGCCAGATCGGCGGCGTCCAGCCAGCCGCGCTGCTGCAGTTCGGCCAGGTCGATGAGCAGCACATTGCCGGCGAAGGCCGAACTGCTCATGTAGGGCGAATGGCCCATGCCCACGCCACCCAGCGGCAGGAATTGCCAGAGCGACTGCCCGGCCGCCTGCAGCCAATCGACGAAGTGATAGGCGTTGACGCCGAGATCGCCGCTGCCATGCGGCCCCGGCAGACTGGTGAGGTGCAGCAGCACGCCGCTGGCGCGGGAAAACGGGGCGGGATCAGGTTTGGGCGTCATGCGTGGAACTCGGCGCGGGCGGCGGCGGGGCTGTCAGGGCGCCCAGTAGGCATCGAACGGGGTGGTTTGTTGTTGCATCACGAACGAAATGGGCAGATCCGCCCGCGGCGGCGGTGTGCTGGCGCGGGTGTAGACCGCGCGCTTGGTCTCCCCGGCGATCGACAGCAGCAAGCGGCCGGCGCGCAGCAACTCGGCGACGCTCAGGGTGATGCGCGGGTAGGGTGCGTGTGGCGGGATCAAGCCCAGATAGGGTGCCGGGTAGGCCGGGTCCAGACCGTCGCCGATTTGGGCGGCACCGGGAAACAGCGAGGCGGTGTGCCCGTCATCGCCCATGCCGAGCACGGCGATGGTCAAGGGCTGACCCAGGGCACGAAATCGCGCGTTGGCGCGCTCGACGCTGGCCGCCATCGCGTTGGGGTCGTCAACCACAGGGAGAAAACGGGCGCGTGCGGCGGCTCCCTGAAGCAGGTGGGTGTGGACCAGGGCGGCGTTGCTGTCGGCATGGTCGGCGGGCAACAGCCGATCGTCGGCCAGCGTGACCGTGACGTGCTCCCAGGCGATGGGCGCGACGGCAAGGGCCTGAAACAACGCAATCGGCGATCGCCCCCCCGAGACGGCAAGGACGGCGTGGCCGCGCCGCCGGATGTCTTGCGCCAGCGTCTCGCTGACGATGGCCACCAGGCGCTCGATCTGTTCTTGCGGGGTTGAGCAGACGTGCAACACGGTTCAGATCTCCTCATGCCAAGCGGCGCCGTCGCGCGAGAGCAGGGCGCTGGAGGCGGCGGGTCCCCAGGTGCCTGCGGTGTAGGTTTTGGGCGCCTCGGGGTTGCGC
>JAKAFC010000072.1 GCA_021818065.1 Pseudomonadota bacterium | reverse complement strand
ACCAGCGGGGTATTGCCGATGATTTGGTCGATGGTGGGATAGTGCATGCCAGTCTCCGGTTGCAGGGCCCAGCCGACACGGCTCAGGCCCGTTTGTGTTGGGGTTCGATCGCCGCCAGATCAATGGCGGCGGCGCGCCAGTGGCGCTGCGCCTGGTCTTCGCGCTCGATGCCTTCGAGCAGTTGCGCCAGGGTGGCGTGGATGTGCCCACGCAGGCGGCGCTCGTCCTCGCCGCAGGCCTGAATGGCCTTGTGCAGATGCTGCTGCGCCTTGCCCCAGAGCTGCAGTTGGGCGCAGGCGGCGGCGGCCAGGTACAGCGCCTGCGCCTCGTGCGGCCAGCGTCCCAGCCACTGCTCGGTCTGCGCCACGAAAGCGGCGTCGATGCCGTCCAGCATGCCGCGCAGGGTGGGCATGAACAGGCCGGGCTCGGCTTGCGGCCGGTTCAGGGCGTCGATCAGCAGTTGCCGGGCGTCGGCGCTGGCACCGGCGCTGTCGAAGCCCCGCGCCGCCGCGTTCACCAGCGCCGGGTCGGTGCGCTCCAGCGCCGTGAGCTGGGCCCAGGTGCGGCGCAGGGCCTGCGGGTCGTCGCCAGCCTGGCGCAGCAGCCCGGTGGCCGCGGTGTGCAGCATGGCCTGCGCCGCGGCCGGGTGCAGCGCGCCATGCTTGAGCAGGGTGCGCGCCAGCCGCAGCACGTCGGCATGGTCGCCCACCTTGCGCGCGGCCTGCAGCTCGATGCGCAGGGCGTGGGTGCGGCGCCGCACGCCGGCAGGCAGGGTTTGCAGCAGCGACAAGGCGTCGCGCGGCTGCTTGGAATCGAGCCGCCACTGCGCCTGCAGCAAGATGGCGGCATCACGCGCGTCTTGGGGTAGTTGCGCCAGGTAGGCTTCGCGGCGGTCGTAGGCCTGCAGTTGCTGCGCCGACTGCGCCGCCGTCAACAGCGCCGCGGGGGCGAAGTCGGCGAACTCGGCAGCGCGCTGGGCGGCGCGCTCGGCACGGCGAAAGCGCCCGCCGAAATAGTCGAACATGCCGTTGTGCAACGCCTGCGCCGCCAGCCGCATGCGCCTGCGGGCACGGAACTCGGCAGCGGCCCGCGGCATGCCCAACAGCAGCGACAGCCCGCGCAGCAGCAGGTAGAAAGCGACGAAGCCAAGCAGCAGCAGCAGCACGGCGAAGTTCAGCGACACATCCACCCGCCACGGCGGCAGCAGCACGGCGACGTTGCCGGTGTTGAGCGTGGAGCCCAGCGCCAGCAGCACCGCAGCGGCGGCCAGAATCAGAATCCAGACGAGCCAGCGCATCAGGGCGCTCCGGTGTCCAGCGTGGAGAGCACGGCGAGCGACTCGAGGTTGGCGGCAGGGTTGGCCGAGAGATCGAGCTGGGCCGCCTGCCGCGCCAGTGACAGCGCTTGCACCATGCGCGGCTGGCGCTTGTCGAAGTAGGTTTCGAGCGCGTCGGTGATGCCGTGCATGTCACTGCGGTAGGCCACGGCGTTACGCGACAGCAGGTCCAGCCTGGCGTTGAGGATGCGCAGCTTCAGGTTTTCGCGCAGGAATTCGCCTTGCTGCGGCGAAGCCAGCAGGGCATCGCGTGAACCCACGCGGGTGATGCCGAACAACTGCACCACGCTCACCCGCAGACGCTCGAACCAGTCGCCCAGCCAAGGCGCCCAGCGCGGCCCGACCGGCGCTGAAGACGCTGCCGCAGGCTTGGATGCGTGTTCATGGGTGGACGCTGCATCGCGGCTGCCGTGCAACGGCGCGGCCGACGACACCAGCCGCAGCTCGTCCACCAGCGCGGCCAGGTCGTTGAGCTTGTGCGCCGCGGCGGCAATGTCCGGCGTCACGGCGCTGCGCAGCCGCGTCAGGTCGGACTGCACCGCGCGCCGCAGGATCTGCGCCTTGGGATTGGGCGAGCGCGCCAGTCGCGCGTCGGCGCTCTGCAGCGTGGCGATCAGCGGCTGCACGTTGCCCACCAGTTGGGCCTGCTGCTGCGCCAGGGCGATGAGCTGCCCGGTTTCCGACAGCCGAGCCTGGTCGCGGCTCTTGGCGAAGTCTTCGTACAAGGTTTCCAGCGCCTGGCGCTGGGCGGCGAAATCTTGCTGGCGCGATTCGAGCACGGCGATGCGCGCCGTGAGGTCGCGCACGCTGTCGCTGGCCTGTTTGGTCAGGGTCTTGGCCTCGATAGCGTTGGTGCTGGCGGCCTGCAAGCGCTGCGCGATCTCGGCCTGCGTGGCGTACAAGCGATTGTTCAGCCACAGGGTCAGCGCCACCAACGCCACGGCCAGCACCACGATGGCCAGCCACAGCTTGCTGCTGCCCGGCATTGCCGCGCTCGGCGGCACCGAGGCGGGGGGCGGCACGGCCGCGGCCGGGGCCGCCGCGGGTGTTTCCTGCGCGCTTGGCGCGGGGTTGGGCGCCGGTGCCGCAGCCTCGGGGTTGGGAGTGAGCTCGGTCATGCGGGCATTCTAGGAGTTGGGTGTCGCGGGGCGCGTCAGGCGCTGCAGCGTGGCGAGCACCGCCTCGGGCGGGGCCGCGGTCAGTTCCACTTGGCCGAATCCAGCCTGGTGCAGCGCCTCGGCGATGCGGGGATGAATGGCCAGGGCGCGCTGCGTCTGCAAGCGCTGCGGCGCCAGGCCGCCGTGTGTCATCAGACCCTGCAGATTGCGCACCGCCTCGGAGGACGAGAACAGCCACCAGCCGCCGCTGGCCAGCGCCTCCTGCAACTGCGCCAGGGTATGCGCGTCGGCCTCGGGGGCCATGCGGCTGTAGGCCTCGACCACCTTGACCTTGGCCCCGGCTTCCTCCAGCTTGCGCACGATGAGTTCGCGCCCCGCGCCGCCGCGAAAAATCAGCACATGCCGCCCGGCCCACGGAAAGGCGGCCACCGGTCCGGGTGCGAAGGCCCGCTGCAGGGCTTGCCACAGGGCTTCGGAGTCGCCCTCGCCATCGCCGCCCTCGCGCGGGTCGGGGGCGATCAGCCTTGGCCACGGCAGATCGTCGGCCTGGGCTTGCAGCGCGCGGCGCACAGCCCGCAGGCTGCCCTCGCCCACCACGCCGATGGCGCAATGCGCCGGCCAGCCGTGCGGCAGCGCAGCGAACACGGCCGCCACCGCGGTGGGGCTGACGGGCACGGCCAGATCGGTCTGTGGCAGCACGGCCAGGGCGGCGTGAAAGCGCGCCAAATCGGACGGCGGGCCGATGTGCTGCAAGGCGAAGTCGATCAGCCGCACTCCGGCGGGTGCGCAGGCCTGCGCCAGCGCCGCCGACTGCGCCGAGACGCGGGTGTTGATCAGCGTGGCGGAGGTCATGATGCGCGCTAAAAGGCCACGCGAGCCGGGGTCAGTGCGTGCCCAGTTCGGCCAGCAGGGCGTCGGCGCCCTGCTCGCGCAACTGCTGCGCCACCTGTCGCCCCAGAGCCTCGGCCTGCGCCATGTCGCTGACCGCGGCCTGCGCCTGCGCCTGCAGACTGCGGCTGCCATCAGGCAGGGCCAGCAGCGCGCGCAGCAGCATGGTGGTGCCCTGCAGCGTGGCATGCGCGCCAATGGGCGTGGTGCAACTCCCGCCCAGGGTGCGCGAGACGGCGCGCTCGGCATGCGTGCACAGCGCCGTCGGCCCATGGTTGAGCGGAGCCAGCGCCTGCGCCAGATCGGGCCGGTCGGCACGGATTTCGATGCCCAGCGCCGCCTGCCCCACGGCGGGCAACATGCTGTCGGTGTCGATCTCGGTGCGCACCCGCGCCCCCAGGCCCAGACGCTTGAGACCGGCGGCCGCCAGAAGAATGCCGGCGTAGCGACCTTCGTCGAGCTTGCGCAGGCGGGTGTCGAGGTTGCCGCGCAGCGGCTCGACGCGCAACTGCGGATGGCGCGCGCGCAACTGCGATTCGCGCCGCAGGCTGGAAGTGCCCACCACCGCACCCGCGGGCAGATCGGCCAGGCTGGCGTAGTGCGGGCTGACCCAGGCGTCGCGCGGGTCTTCGCGCTCCATCACCGCGGTGAGGGCGAAGCCTTCGGGCAGCACCATGGGCACATCCTTGAGCGAGTGCACCGCCAGGTCGGCATGACCCTGCTCCATGGCCACTTCGAGTTCCTTGACGAACAGTCCCTTGCCACCGATCTTGGCCAGGGATTTGTCAAGAATCTGGTCGCCCTGCGTCGTCATGCCGAGGATGCGCACATCGCAATCGGGGTAGAGCGCACGCAGCCGGGCCTGGACATGTTCGGCCTGCCACATCGCCAGACGGCTTTCGCGGCTGGCGATGACCAGGGTCTTCGGGGGAGGGAAGGTGGCGGAAGTCATGGCCGGATTCTAAGGAGGCGCCATGGCGCCCTGCCCCGGCCCCGCGTCCGGGCTGACTGCGGCCTGCGGCAGCGCAATTCCCACGGCGATGCGGGCGCGCATTTTGCTTCGCATTTGGCAGGCGCTGATAGCATCGGCCCGCCTCGTTCTGTGCCCTTCACTCCCCCGACCGCCATGTCCACACGCCCTTCCGCCGCACGCAACGCCTCCGACCCCGATGCCGCCTTGTTCGACGACATTCGCCTGCTCGGTCGGCTGCTGGGCGATCTGATCCGCGAGCAGGAAGGCCAGGCCATGTTCGACATCGTCGAGACGGTGCGGCAGCTCTCGGTCAAGTTCCACCGCGACGGCGACGCCCGCGACCGCCGCGCGCTGGACAAACTGCTCAGCAGCCTGAGCCGCGATCAGGCGGTCAGCGTCATCCGCGCCTTCAGCTACTTTTCCATCCTGGCCAATATCGCCGAGGATCACCACATCCTGCGTCGTGCCGAACTCGACGCCGAGCACGGCGCCCCGCCACAGCGCGACAGCGTGCGCGCCGCGCTCGAAGCGCTCAAGGCCTCGGGGGTGCAGCGCTCGCAGTTGCTGCAGTTCTTCGACCAGGCGCTGATCTCGCCTGTGCTCACCGCCCACCCCACCGAAGTGCAGCGCAAGAGCGTGCTCGATGCCGAGCGCGCGCTGGCGCGGCTGCTGGTCGAACACGACGCCGCGCGGCTGCCGCAGCGCCGTGCCGAGATCGAGGACGCCATGCGAGCCCGCGTGGTGCAGCTCTGGCAGACGCGGCTGCTGCGCTATGTCAAGCTGCGCGTGACCGACGAAATCAAGAACGCGCTGTCGTTTTACAGCGCCACGTTCTTCAGCCAGTTTCCGCGGCTGTACCGCGACCTGCAGCGCGACATCGACACCCTGTTCCCGGCCGATGCCGCCGATGCCGCCCGCGCCGATCTGCCGGCCTTCTTCCGCATGGGCCACTGGATCGGCGGCGACCGCGACGGCAACCCCTACGTCACCGCCGACACCCTGAGCTACGCCCTGCGCATGCAGTCGCGCACCGCCATCGAGCACTACATGGCCGAGGTGCACGCCATCGGCGGCGAGCTGTCGATCTCGGCGCTGCTGGCCAGCGCCAGCCCGGAACTCATGGCCCTGGCCGAGCGCTCGCCCGATCTATCCGAGCACCGCAGTGACGAGCCCTACCGCCGCGCCCTCATCGGCATGTACGCTCGGCTGGCGGCCAATCTGCGCAAGCTCGCCGGGGTGGAAGCCGCCCTGCCCGAAATCGGCAGCGCCGACCCCTACCCCAACGCCGACGCCTTCATCGCCGACCTGCACACCATCCGCGCCTCGCTGCAGAACCACCACGCGCAGGCGCTGGCGCGGGCACGCATCGACCCGCTGATCCGCGCCGCCGGGGTGTTCGGCTTCCGCCTCGCCACCATCGACCTGCGGCAAAGCTCCGACCAGCACGAGGCGGTGCTGCGCGAACTGCTGGCGGCCAGTGGGCAGTGCCCCAACTACTCCAACCTCGACGAGGCCGCCAAGCAGGCGTTGCTGATCCGCTGCCTCAACGATCCGCGGCCGCTGCGGCTGCCGCATCACGACTATTCGGAATGGACCCGCAGCGAACTGGCGGTGTTCGACCGCGCTTACAGCGCGCGCCGCGACTTCGGCCCGCGCGCCATCCGTCAGTACATCATTTCGCATTCCGAGACGGTGAGCGATCTGCTCGAACTGCTGCTGCTGCAAAAGGAAGCCGGGCTGTTCCACGGCACCTTGAGCAGCGCGCAAAGCCATGCCGAGCTGCTGGTGGTGCCGCTGTTCGAGACCATCGACGATCTGCGCAACGCCCCGGCCATCATGCGCGACTTCTACGCCCTGCCCGGCATCCTCGGCCTGGTGCAACGCTCCGGCGGCGAGCAGGAAATCATGCTGGGCTACTCCGACAGCAACAAGGACGGCGGCTTCTTCACCTCCAACTGGGAGCTGTATTGCGCCGAGATCGCGCTGGCCGCGCAGTTCGACCAGCTCAAGGCCGAGCACGGCATCACCCTGCGCCTGTTTCATGGCCGCGGCGGCACCGTGGGGCGCGGCGGCGGCCCCAGCTTCGACGCCATCCTGGCGCAGCCACCGGGCACCGTCAACGGCCAGATCCGTCTGACCGAACAGGGCGAGGTCATCACCAGCAAGTACGGCAATCCGGACATCGGCCTGCGCAACCTCGAAACCCTGGTGGCCGCCACCTTGCAAGCCACGCTGCTGCCGCAGACCAAGGCAGTGAGCGCGCCCCCGGCCAAGTTTCTCGATGCCGCACGCACTCTGTCCGAAACCTCGATGGCGGCCTACCGCAAGCTGGTGTACGACACCCCCGAGTTCACCGACTACTTCTACGCCGCCACGCCCATTTCCGAAATCGCCGAGCTCAACATCGGCAGCCGCCCGTCGTCGCGCAAGGCGACGCGCGCCATTGCCGATCTGCGCGCCATTCCCTGGGGCTTTTCGTGGGGCCAATGCCGCGTCGCGCTGCCCGGCTGGTATGGCTTCGGCAGCGGGGTGCAGGCCTTCCTCGATGCCAACCCCGACGGCCTCAAGCTGCTGCAGCGCATGGCGCGGCAGTGGCCGTTCTTCGCCACCCTGCTGTCGAACATCGACATGGTGCTGGCCAAGACCGACATGCGCGTGGCCGCGCGCTACGCCGAACTCGTCACCGAGGCGAAGACGCGGCAGAAGGTACTCAAGGCGCTGCAGCGCGAGTGGCAGCTCACCACCGAGATGCTCGGCGCCATCACCGGCAACGCCGAACGCCTGGCCGACAACCCCACGCTCAAGCGCTCCATCCGCGCCCGCTTCCCCTACATCGATCCGCTCAACCACCTGCAGATCGAGCTGCTCTATCGCTTCCGCGAAGGCCAAACCGACGAGCGCACCAAGCGCGGCATCCACCTGAGCATCAACGGCATCGCCGCCGGTCTGCGCAACACCGGCTGAGCGCCAAATCATCGCCCGCACGGCGGCGCCTGCGAGGCCGCGCCGCCGTGCTATGTCAGGGCTAAGACAGGCTCCCTAGAGTTCACCTCACGCCAATTCGGCGCTGTGTTCAACACGTTCAGGGAGTCTCATCATGCAAGTCCGCAAATCCATCATCCTCGCCACCCTCGCCCTCGCCTCGGCCGCCGCCGGGGTCAGTGTGTACGCCGCCGGGCAACAGGGCAACGATGCCCGCGTCATCACCGGTGCCAAGGTCAGCCTGGCGCAAGCCGTGACCGCCGCCGAGCAGCACATCGGCGGCAACGCCTCCAAGGCCGAAGTCGAGTCGCACAACGGCAAGCTGGTCTATGACGTCGAAGTGGTCAAAGGCCCGCAGGTGTTCGATGTGAAGATCAGCCCCGACCAAGGCACGGTGATCGCCTCGGCCGAGGACAAGGCCGACCGCGACGACCACGATCATCAGGACTGATCGCTGATCGACCGCCCTCCCGGCCCGCTGCGGCCGGGAGGTTGTTCCGTGCCCCTTCCGATGTTCACGCCATGCTCACCCCGCCCGCCCTGTGGAACGCCATCAATCTCGGTCTTTACCTGCATTGGGCCGCGCCCAGCACGGCGGGCGCGGTGAGCATTGCCATCGCCCGGTTTTTTGCCGAAGACGCCATCGCCGCCGTACCGCTGCTGCTGGTCTGGGGCTGGCTGCGCCGCGCGCACGACGGCCGCGTCGTGCTGCTGCAGGCCACGGCAGCCGCGTTGTTGGCGCTGGGCGTGAACCAACTCATCGGCCTGGTGTTCTTCGAGCCGCGACCGTTCGCCGTCGGCCTCGGCCCGGCACTGCTGGCGCATGCTCCCGATAGTGGCTTTCCCAGCGACCATGTCACCCTCATCGCCGCCGTGGCCACCACCCTGCTGCTGTCCCCCACCTGGCGACGTACTGGGCTGCTGCTGACCGCGCTGGGCGTCGCGGTGGCCTGGGCACGGGTGGATCTGGGGGTGCACTGGCCGCTGGACATGGCCGGGGCGCTGCTGGTCGGCGGCCTCGTGGCGCTGGTGCTGCAGCGTGCCCGCCATGTCCTCATCGCGCCGTGGCTGCCGCCGCTGCTGCGGCTGTACCGCTGGCTGTTCGCTCGCGGCATTCGCCGCGGCTGGGCGCAGTTCTGACTCCCGCAGTGATGACTCCACCTCGCCCCACCATGTCCACCGCCGCTTTCCCACGCCTTCGCACCGCCCTGCTGGCAAGCGCCCTGCTGCTGGCGGGCTGTGCCAGCTACCACCCTGACCCCTTGCCTGCCTCGGCCGATCTGGCGGCCGCCGTGCCGCAGTTGCGCGTGGCGCGTGCCGACCTCGCCCTGCCCGCGCTGGCGCAGTACCACTTCGACCCGAACGCGCCGCTGGACGGCACCGGGCTGGCCATCCTCGCCGTGCTCAACAACCCGCAGCTCAAGGCCGAGCGCGCCAAGGCCGGGGTGGCGCATGCCCAGGCGTTCGACGCCGGGCTGCTGCCCGACCCGCAACTCGGGCTGACGCGCGACTTCCCCGGCAACAGCGTGGGCGCAAGCACCTCGGCCTTCAACCTCGGCCTGTCGTACGACATCGCCGCGCTCATCACCCACCACGCCGCCGCGCGCGCAGCACAACGTGCCGCCACGCAGGTCGATCTGCAAGTGCTGTGGGCCGAGTGGCAGACCGTGGCGCAGGCGCGCCTGCTCTACGCCCAGATCAGCGGCAACGCCGCGCGACTGGCGCTGCTGCAGCAAGAGCGCGCGCTGTTCGAGCAGCGCCTGCAGCGCAGCCAGGCCGCGCTGGCGCAAGGCAATGTCACCCGGCTCGACGTCGACACCCAACTCGTGCCGCTGCAATCGCTCAACCAGACCATCCAGGGTATCGAGCGCCAGCAACTCGGCCTGCAATCGCAACTGCACGCCCTGCTGGGCCTTCGCGCCGACGTGCCGCTGACCCTGGCCCCTGCCGCGCCCACGGCCGTGCCGGATGCGTCGCAAGTGGATGCGGCACGCAACAATCTGCCTCACATCCGCCCCGATCTGCTGGCGCTGCAAGCGGGATACGCCGCACAGGAGCAAAAGGTCTGGCAGGCCGTGCTCGGGCAGTTTCCGACGTTCAACCTCGGCTTCACCCGGGCACGCGATACCGCCGGGGTCAACACCGTGGGCTTCGGCGTCAGCATCAGCCTGCCGCTGTTCAACCGCAACCAGGGTGTGATCGCCACGCAGCGCGCCACCCGCGCCCAACTGCGGGCCGACTATCAGGCCCGGCTCGACCAGGCCGATGCCGACGTGCGCCAGGTCCAGGCCGATCTCGCCCTGTTGCAGCAGCAACGGCACACCCTGCAAGCCGCCCTGCCCGCACTGGAAGCGGCCCAGGCCGCCGCGCAGCAGGCGCTGCAGCACGGCAGCATGACCCTGCTCGAATTCATCACCCAGCGCACCGCCCTGCTCGACCAGCGTCTGGCGTTGCAGGCCAACGCCCAGCAGACCGACGAACAGACGCTCGCCCTGCAACTCCTCACCGGCCTGGGCCCCTACCGCCACGCAGCCCCCGCGCCCACTCTTTCCAAACAGCCATGACCCTGACCCACCGCACCCGCCTGCTGTTTCTCGCCGCCTGCCTTTTGCCCACGCTGCTGCCCGCGGCGTTCGCCGCCGATCCTGCAATCTCCGCCCTGGTGCAAACCGCGCCATTGCAGCGAGGCGAGCTGCTCCACACGCTGCGCGCCTTTGCCGTGGTGCAAGTCCCCGCCAGCCAGACCCAGACCCTGAGCTTCCAGCATGCCGTGCAGGTGCAGAGCATTGCCGTGCGTGCCGGACAGGCGGTGCGCCAAGGCCAGTTGCTCGCCACCCTGCGCGCCGACGCAAGCAGCACCCTGGCCTACACCCAGGCGCAGACCGCGGTGGCGTTTGCGCAGGGCGAACTCGACCGCATGAACACGCTCAAGGCGCAGCAACTGGCGACGCAGGCCCAGGTGGATGCCGCACGCAAGGCCCTGGCCGATGCCCAGGCGCAACTGCGCAGCCTGCAGCAGCAAGGCTCGGGGCAGGCGACGACGCGCGTGGTGGCACCGCTCGACGGCATCGTGCTCGCGGTAAGCGCAGCGCCCGGCGACCTGCTCGCCGCCGGCAGTCCCTTGCTGCAACTTGGGCGCCTTGGCAGCCTGCAGGCGCTGGCCGGCGTGCCGCCCGAAGACGCAGCGCGGCTGCAACCCGGTCAGCCCGCACGCCTGACCGCGGTGTTCGACCCAACGCAGCACTGGCAAGGCACCATCCGCAGCATCGGTGCCGCCCTCAACCCCAAGACCCAGCGCCTCGACGTGCAGATCGCGCTGCCGCCGCAGGCCGGGCTGCCGCCCGCGGGAACCAGCGTGCAGGCCGACCTGGTGCTGGGCCGCTGGCGCGGCTGGGTGGTGCCGCGTGATGCCGTGCTGCAGGACGCGCACGGCGCTTACGTCTTTCAGGACGACCACGGCAAGGCGCGGCGCGTGCCGGTGCACATTGCAATCGAAAGCGGCTTGCAGACCGGCATCAGCGGCGCGCTGGACGCCGCGCTGCCGCTGGTGGTCGCCGGCAACGCCGAACTGCGCGACGGCATGGCGCTGCGCTTGCACGGAGCCGCCCGATGAGCGGCGCCTCGAGTTGGCTGCAGCGCCATCGGCGCTCGGTGCTTTTCCTGCTGGCGCTGCTGGCCGCGGGTGGAGTGTTCGCCGCGTTCAAGTTGCCCGTGGGCCTGTTCCCCAATGTGGACTTCCCGCGCGTGGTCGTGAGCGCCGATGCCGGCGACCGTCCCGCCAGCCAGATGATGCTGCAGGTCACGCAGCCGCTGGAGCAGGCCGTGCGCCGCGTGCCGGGCGTGGTGGACGTGCGCTCCACCACCAGCCGCGGCACCGCCGACATCTCGGTCAGTTTCGACTGGGGTACCCCCATGGCCCTGGCCGCGGTGCAGGTCAACGAGGCGGTGACCCAAATGCTGCCGCAACTGCCCCCCGGCACGCAGGTGGCGAGCAAGCGCATGGACCCGACGGTCGATCCGGTCGTCGCCTACAGCCTGACCTCGTCCAGTCTGTCCCCGGTGCAGCTCTACGACCTCGCCGAGTTTCAGCTTCGGCCGTTGCTCTCCAGCATCGCTGGCGTGGCGCGGGTGCAGATCCAGGGCGGAGCGCGCGAGGAATATCACGTCACCCTCGACCCGCTCAAACTCCAGGCCCTTGGATTGGCGCTGCAGGACGTGAGCAAGGCCGTGACCGCCGCCAACGGCGTGCAGGCCGTGGGCCGTCTGCAAGACCGCTACAAGCTGCTGCTGGCGCTGGCCGATGCGCGGCTGCATGACGCGACGCAGATCGGCGACATCGTGCTGCGCGCCGGGCACGATGGCGTGGTGCGGCTGCGCGATGTGGCGCGCATTTCCCGCAGCACGGTGCCGCAATGGGTCCGCATCACCGCCGCCGGGCCGTCCCAAGGCGGTGATAGCCCCCCCGGGGGGCAGCGAGCGAATGCGAGCGTAGGGGCTCAACAGCCCACCGCAGATGGCAAAGACGCCGTGCTGCTCAACATCTACCAGCAGCCCGGCGGCAATACCGTGCAGATCGCCCGCGAAGTGCGCCACTTGCTGGCCAAAACCCCGTTGCCGCCCGGCGCGCACCTGGCGAGCTGGTACGACCAGAGCACCCTGGTGGTGGACAGCGCCGCCAGCGTGCGCGACGCCATCCTGATTGGCGTGCTGCTTGCCGCGGCCGTGCTGCTGCTGTTCTTGCGCAGCCTGAAAATCACCCTGATCGCTGTCATCACCGTGCCGTCGGTGCTGGCGGCCACCGTGGTGCTGCTGTATGCCCTGGGCATGAGCTTCAACATCATGACCCTGGGCGGCATGGCCGCGGCCGTGGGCCTGGTGATCGACGACGCCATTGTGATGAGCGAGCACATCGTGCGTCGGCTCAGCGAACAACGCCACCAAGGCGGCGAGCAGGCGCGGCACAGCGGCATCCTGCATGCGGCCATGGAGTATCTGCGGCCGCTGGCCGGGTCGAGCGCGTCCACCGTGGTCATCTTCCTGCCGCTGGCGTTTCTCTCCGGCGTGACCGGGGCGTTCTTCAAGGCGCTATCGCTCACCATGGCGGCAGCGCTGGTGATCTCGTTCTTCGTCGCCTGGCTGGCGGTGCCGTTGCTCGCTGACAAGCTGCTCACCCCGCGCGACATTGCGCGTGAAACCCAGCGCGAGCATGGCCGCTGGCTTTCGGCCCTGCAACGCGGCTATGCCCGCGTCTTGGGCGGGGCGCTGCGCCGTCCCTGGTTGGCAGCGCTCGGCGTGGCGCCGCTGCTGCTGGCGGGCTGGCTGGCCTACGGGCAGGTGGGCAGCGGCTTCATGCCGCACATGGACGAAGGCGGCTTCATCCTCGATTACCGCACCCCGCCTGGCACCTCGCTGGCCGAGACCGACCGCATCCTGCGCCAGGTCGAGCACATCCTGCTCACCACCCCGGAGGTGCAGATCTTCTCGCGCCGCACGGGCGCGCAACTGGGTGGCGGCGTCACCGAGGCCAACGAGGGCGACTTCTTTGTGCGCCTGAAACCGCCGCCGCGCAAGTCCATCGACGTGGTGATGGAGGCCGTACGCCAGCGCATCGAAACCCAGGTGCCTGGGGTGAAGATTGAGCTGGCGCAGCTGATGGAAGACCTGATCGGCGACCTCACCGCCGTGCCGCAGCCGGTGGAAATCAAAATTTTCGACGACAACCCGCAGCAGCTCGCCGCCCTGGCGCACCGCACCGCAGCGGCCATCGGCAAGGTGCCGGGCATCGTGGACGTGCGCAGCGGTATCAAGCCTGCGGGCGACGCGCTCGACATCCACATCGACCCCACCCGCGCCGCGCTCGAAGGCGTGGACCCGCAGCAGGTGCAGCAGCAGTTGCAAACCCTGATCGGCGGCAGCGTGGTGACCCAAATCCAGCAAGGGCCGAAGATGGTGGGCGTGCGGCTGTGGACACCGCTGGCGCTGCGCCAGACCACCGACGACATCGCCCGCCTGCCGCTGCGCGCGCCCGATGGCCATGTGTTCAGCCTGGGCCGTATCGCCACGCTGAAAATCCTCACCGGCCTGCCGGAGATCCACCGCGAGAACCTCAAGGCCATGGCCGCAGTCACGGCCCGCATCAGCGGCCGCGATCTGGGATCGACCATTGCCGACGTGAAAC
>JAKAFC010000244.1 GCA_021818065.1 Pseudomonadota bacterium | reverse complement strand
CGCAAGGGCGGCAGGCCTACTGGGTGTGCCCGCTGGTGGAGGAGAGCGAGACGCTGGATCTGCAAAACGCCGTCGCCACGCATGCCGAACTCAGCGCCGCGCTGGCGGCGCTGCCAGCGGCAGCAGCCGGGCAAGCGCTGCGCGCCGGGCTGCTGCATGGTCGCATGAAGGCGGCGGAAAAGCGCGCCACCATGCAGGCGTTCCACAGCGGCGCCATCGGTCTGCTGGTGGCGACCACGGTGATCGAGGTCGGGGTGGACGTTCCCAACGCCAGCCTCATGGTCATCGAGCACGCCGAGCGCTTCGGCCTGTCGCAACTGCATCAGCTGCGCGGCCGGGTGGGGCGCGGCGCGGCGCAATCCGACTGCGTGCTGCTGTTCAGCGCGCCGCTGTCGCCCACGGCGCGCGAGCGTCTGACGGCCATGCGCGAACTGGCCGACGGTTTTGCCTTGGCGCAGAAAGACCTGGAGCTGCGCGGCCCGGGCGAATTGCTGGGGCTGCGGCAGTCGGGCGTGCCGGGTCTGCGCTATGCCGACCTGGCGCAGGACGCCGACCTGCTCGACGCCGCCCGCGACACCGCCCAGCGCCTGCTGACCACCAACCCCGAGGCGGCACGGCGTCATGCGGCGCGCTGGCTGGGCGAGGGCTTCGACTGGCTGGGGGCATGAAGCATTGATTAACACAATCTGACAGGGTTTCTGTTTTAATTCTTTCTATGACTCTGACAGAATTACGCTATATCGTGGCCGTGGCCCGCGAGCGCCACTTCGGCCGAGCTGCCGAGGCCTGTTTTGTGAGCCAGCCCACCTTGTCGGTGGCCATCAAGAAGCTCGAAGACGAATTGGACGTGCGGCTGTTCGAGCGCGGTGGCAACGAGGTCAGCGTGACGCCGATCGGCGAATCCATCGTCGAACAGGCGCAGCGCGTCATCGAGCAGGCGGCGTCGATCAAGGAGATTGCCAAGCGTGGCAAAGACCCGCTGGCCGGGCCGCTGCGCCTGGGCGTGATCTACACCGTGGCGCCGTATCTGCTGCCCGAACTGGTGCGCAACGTCATCGCCCGCACCCCGCAGATGCCGCTGCTGCTGCAGGAAAACTTCACCACCCGCCTGCTGGAGATGCTGCGCACCGGCGAGCTGGACGCAGCCATTCTGGCCGAGCCGTTTCCCGACCAGGGCCTGGCGGTGTCGCCGCTGTACGACGAGCCCTTTGTCGTTGCCGTGCCGCGCGGGCACGCGATGGCGCAGTGCAAGGCGCTGAGCGCCGAGGCCATCAAGGACGAAACCATGCTGCTGCTGGGCACCGGCCACTGCTTTCGCGATCATGTGCTCGAAGTCTGCCCCGAGTTCGCGCGGTTCTCGCCCAGTTCGGAGGGCATCCGCAAGAGCTTCGAGGGTTCGTCGCTCGAAACCATCAAGCACATGGTGGCCTCGGGCATGGGCATCACCGTGGTGCCCAAGCTGTCGGTGCCGCGGCAGGACGTGCCGCACTCCGCCGACCCCAGCACCGATCACGTCTGCTATGTGCCGTTCGACGACCCGCCGCCCACGCGCCGTGTGGTGCTGGTGTGGCGCAAGAGCTTCACCCGGCACGAGGCCATCGCCGCGCTGCGCCAGGCCGTCATGGCCTGCGATCTGCAGGGCGTGACCATGCTCACGCCCTGAGCCCCGGCCGTCCCCCGCCTGCGAAGCGGCTCCGACACGTCGTGTCGCCGAAGGCGTTCAAGCCTGGGCGTGCACGTCGTGGCTGACGAAGCCGAGTTCGGCTGCGGGCAGGGCAAACCAGTCCGGGTGCTCCAGGGTGCGGCGCATGTCGTCCAGGCCGCTGGTCCAGTGCGCCCGCATCTCGGCGCGGCCGAAGGCGTAGTCCTTGCCCTGGCCGTCGAAGGTCTTGTCACGGTAGATCAGGTGGATGACGTTGTAGCGTTTGTCCTGCGCCATCGCCTGCACTTGCTGGCAGAGGGCGTCGCGCTGCCGCATCGACGGCGGAATCCGCGCCAGCAGCGCGCGCAGCACGCTGCGTTGTTGCTGGGCGCGCTGCAGCGTGTCGGTGATGGTGCGGGTGCGGCTGGAGAACTGGATGTCCTTCTGCCGCTCGCTGACGTCGAGCAGGGTCTGCGGCAAATCGCCCGCCGCGCTCCACAGATCGACCTGGAACACCAGGGTGTCCTGGCTGGGATGGCCGCCGAGCACCTGCGTCAGCGGGGTGTTGGACACCAGGCCGCCGTCCCAGTAGAACTCGCCGTCGATCTCCACCGCCGGAAATCCCGGTGGCAGCGCGCCCGAGGCCATGATGTGCTCCGGCCCCAGCCGCATGCTGGCGCTGTCGAACACCACGCGGTTGCCGGTCCGCACATTCACCGCGCCGACGCTGATGCGCGTTTCGCCGCTGTTGAGCCGGTCGAAATCGACCAGCTTTTGCAGCGTGTCGCGCAACGGCGCGGTGTCGTAGAAGCTGGCTTGCGCCGGACCAGTGCCGAACAGCGGCCAGCGCGGCAGAAAAAACCCACGCTGGCCTTCGAGCACCGAACGCGCGCCCTGCAGGCTGGCCAACGGCGCCAGCAGCGGCTCGGGAATCCAGCCCAGCGCGGCGCCATGGTCCCAGGGCAGCAGCGGCAACACGGGCGGCTCGGTCACGGTTTCCCAGAAGCGGCGCAGCGCCGCGGTGCGCTGGCCCGGCGTGTTGCCCGCGATGAGGGCGGCGTTGATCGAGCCGATGGAAATACCCGCCACCCAGTGCGGCTGCACGCCGCAGCTCTCCAGCGCCTCCATCACGCCGCACTGATAGGCCCCCAGCGCGCCGCCGCCTTGCAGCACCAGGGCGACGCGCTCGTACTGGCGCACCTGCGCCAGTACCGCCTCGGCGCGGCAGGTCGGTGTGG
>JAKAFC010000243.1 GCA_021818065.1 Pseudomonadota bacterium | reverse complement strand
ATTCGCGTACAAAGTCGATGCAGCTTTTCGAGGATCGAGTCGGCCGTAGCCGTCCACCTGAATGGACGGCAATGGTTGTTGTAGGCAGCGACGAAGTGGTCGATGCGCTGCACGAGCTGCTTGACGTGCGTATTCCGCTCGAAGGCGACCGCAGATTCCAGAGCAAGGCGACCTCGAATTCCACGGCAAGGCGACCGCGGATTCCAGGCGAAAGCGACCACGCATTCCAGAGCAAAGCGACCTGCCGTTGCAGGGCGCCCGACCTGGGTGACCTGATGGCGGCGGCGCGGGGTAACCGTGGCACGCTCGACGATTTGTCGAGAGGTGCCGATGCCGAACAACAGGTTATCCATGCGTCAGATCAGAGAAGTTCTGCGCCTGCGCCTCGGGTGCAAGCGCAACAAGCACGAGGTGGGCGCCGCCACGGGCGTGTCGGCCACGACGGTGCTGGAATACACGCAGCGCATGCAACGCGCCGGGCTGAGCCTGGAGCAGGCGCTGGCGATGAGCGATGCCGAACTCGAGGCGAGGCTGTTCCCGCCGGTGCCGCCGTCGGGCGTGCAGCGACCGCGGCCGGACTGGGCCTTGGTGCATCGCGAACTCGGCACCAAGGGTGTGACGCTGGAGTTGCTGTGGAACGAATACAAGGCCCAGCACCCCGACGGCTACGGGTATAGCTGGTTCTGCGATCAGTACGAGCGCTGGCGTGGTCGTCTGCCGTTGACGCTGCGCCAGACGCACACGCCCGGCGAGCGGCTGTTCGTTGATTACTCGGGCAAGAAGCTGGGAATCGTCGACCCCGACACGGGGGAGGTGCGCTGGGCCGAGTTGTTCGTGGCGGTGCTGGGGGCGTCGAATCTGACCTATGCCGAGGCGACCTGGACGCAGCAGCTGGCGGACTGGATCGGCTCGCACATGCGCGCGCTGCGCTTCATCGGCGGCGTGCCGCGCGTGGTCGTCCCGGACAACCTCAAATCCGGCGTGCACAAGCCGGACTTCTTCGACCCCGTGCTCAACCGCACCTATGGCGAGATGGCGGCGCACTACGGCATGGCGGTCATCCCGGCGCGCCCCAGAAAGCCGAGGGACAAGGCCAAGGTTGAGGCCGGGGTTCTGCTGGTGCAACGGTGGATCCTGGCGCGGTTGCGGCACCAGCGGCTGTTCAGTCTGGAGGAGGCGAACCGGGCGATCGCGCAGTTGCTGGTCGAGCTCAACGCGCGAGCGTTCAAGAAACTGCCGGGCAGTCGGCGCAGCAGCTTCGAGATCACGGAGCGCGCGGCGCTGCAGCCGCTGCCGCCCACCGACTACCCGTTCGCGCAGTGGAAGCCCGCGCGTGTCGGACTGGACTACCACGTCGAGTTCGATGCCCACTACTACTCGGTGCCCCACAAGCTGGCGCGCAGCCAGGTCGAGGTGCGCGCCACCAGCGCGACCGTCGAGGTGTTCCACCGCGGCCAGCGCGTGGCCGCTCACGCCAGGAGCGACCGCGGTGGCCACACCACGGTGCGCGACCACATGCCGCCGAACCACCGCGCGGCCACCACCGAGTGGAACCCGGGACGGCTGCTGAACTGGGCGGCCAGCATCGGCCCGCATGCCACCGCCGTGATCCAGCACATGCTGGGCAGCCGCCAGCACCCGGAGCAGGCTTACCGCGCATGCCTGGGCGTGCTGCGCCTGGGGCGCGACTACGGGCAGCAACGCCTGGAGGCGGCCTGCGCTCGCGCCATCGACCACAAGGCGCCGAGCTACCGCTTCGTCGCCACGACCCTCAAGAACGGGCTCGACGCCCAACCCCCGCAAGCCGCGCAGGCTGAGTTGCCCATGCAGCACGCCAACCTGCGCGGCCCCTCGTACTACCACTGACCCTGAAGGAGAACGCCCATGTTGCACCACCCCACCGTCGATCGTCTACACGAGTTGCGGCTGTTCGGCATGGCCGCCGCCCTGGCCGAGCAAGGCCAGCAGCCAGGCATCGACAGCCTGGGCTTCGAGGAACGCCTGGGCCTGCTGGTCGAGCGCGAAGCCACCCACCGCCACGCGCTGCAGCTCAGCGCGCGCTTGCGCCGAGCCCGGCTTCGCTTCGCCGAGGCCGTCCCCGAGGACATCGACTACCGCACCCCTCGCGGCCTGGATCGGACACTGCTCGCACGACTGCTCACCGGCGAGTGGGTTCGCCAGCATCAGAACGTGATCCTGGTCGCGCCGACCGGTCTGGGAAAAACCTGGTTGGCTTGCGCTCTGGTCAATCAGGCCTGCCGCCAAGGCTTCAGCGCCGCCTACCTGCGCATGCCCAAGTTCAACGAGGAAACGGCCATGGCCCACGGCAGCGCGCGCTTCACCACGCTGCTGACCCAATGGGCCAAGACCGATATCCTGGTCCTTGACGACCTGGCCATGACCCCGCTGACCGACAGCGCTCGGCGCGACCTGCTCGAACTCCTTGACGATCGCCACGGTCGCCGCGCGACGATCGCCACCAGCCAGATCCCGGTCGAGCACTGGCACGAGGCCATCGGCGAGCCCACCGTCGCCGACGCCATCCTCGACCGCCTGGTCCATAACGCCCACCGCATCACCCTCGCCGGCGAATCCATGCGCCGCCGAAAGAGCACCTTGACCACGACCAACTCCACCGACTAAAAACCCAGTTCCCGCGCTTCCCCATCAGGCGGTCGCCTTCGTCTGGACAACGAGGTCGCCTTGCCCTGGACTAACAGGTCGGCTTCGCCTGGAATGGCAGGTCGCTTTGCGTGGAATACGCTGCTTGACGCTGGTGAACGAGCCGCGGCGGATGGCCTTGTCGGTGATCAGGCCGAAGAACCGTTCGACTTGATTGAGCCAGGAGCTGTAGGTCGGTATGAAGTGCATGGTCCAGCGCGGATGTGC
>JAKAFC010000071.1 GCA_021818065.1 Pseudomonadota bacterium | reverse complement strand
CGGCCAGAGGGCCGCAATCGGGGCGCAAATCGACCCGAAATCGCCTCAGAAGAGCCCCAAAATGTCGCTATCTGAAAAATCAACCGGCCGCGGCCGCGTCAGCGGTGGTTGTGCAGACCATCCCTAGGGAAAATCCTTGAAATCGGCCGACTTCATTGCGCCGAGTCGATTTTTGCAGCGCACAAAACCGCGGCAATCTGTCGCAGTTGATGCATCAAAATGTTTCCAAATGGCGACACCCTGGCGCGCTGGCGTGGCTCGGCTGGGTTTGCGCCAGCGCCTACACTGCGCAGGTTTCGGGTTCGTGACGACGAAAAGCGAGTTCACCATGATGGATGTGCAAACCCTGGCCGCACGCGATGTGCGGCGGGCCTTGGAGGAAGACCTGGGCAGCGGCGACCTCACTGCCGGGCTGATCGAGCCGCAGGCGCAGGCCCGGGCTTTGGTTCGCAGCCGTGAAGCGGCACGGCTGTGTGGCGCCCCCTGGGCCAATGCGTGCGTGCGTGCGCTTGACCCCGGCGCCCACCTGGAATGGCATACGTCCGAGGGCGGTAGCTTGCAGCCCGATGTCGTGTTCCTGGAGCTGCACGGTAACGCCCGCGCCCTGCTCAGCGCCGAGCGCACGCTGCTCAACTTCCTGCAGTTGCTCAGTGCCGTGGCCACGCGCACGGCGCAGTATGTGGAGGCGGTCCGTGGCACGCGGGCGCAGATCGTCGACACCCGCAAAACCTTGCCCGGACTGCGGCTGGCGCAGAAGTACGCGGTGCGCACCGGCGGCGGCATGAACCACCGCATCGGCCTGTACGACGCCGTGCTCATCAAGGAAAACCACATCGCCGCCGCCGGTGGCGTGACGCAGGCGCTGCAGCGCGCGCGGGCCGTGGCGCAGCAGGCGCAGTTCATCGAGATCGAGGTCGAGACCCTGGCGCAGCTCGACGAGGCCCTGCGCGCCGAGGCGCGCATGGTGCTTCTGGACAATATGCCCCTGGATCAACTGCGGGAGGCCGTGCGTCTGAACGCCGGGCGGGCCGTGCTCGAAGTTTCGGGCGGGGTCGATCTGCACACGGTGCGAGCCATTGCAGAAACCGGAATCGACCGCATTTCCGTGGGACGCCTGACCAAGGACGTGCAGGCCGTCGATCTGTCGATGCGCTTCATGTCGGCCTGATCCCACCCGACCTGACCGCACCGCACCCGATCGCCCCGCAACATCCCCCAGCAAAGGAAACGCATGGCCGCCATCTATCCCGTCGCCTTCGACAGCCCCGTCACCGGCACGGCGCAAGCCTGGGCGCGGGTTCCCGCCGAGCCCGACCCGAGCGAGCGCGCCGCGCTGATGGAGCGCTGCGCCGCCTTGCTGCGCGCGCACGATGCCGCCCTGGTGGCGCACTACTACACCCATCCCGATTTGCAGGATCTGGCCCAGGCCACGGGTGGGCTGGTGGCCGATTCGCTGGAAATGGCGCGCTTCGGCGCCCGGCACCCGGCGTCCACGCTGGTGGTGGCCGGGGTGCGCTTCATGGGGGAGACCGCCAAGATGCTGTCCATGGACAAGCGCGTGCTCATGCCCGATCTCGACGCCAACTGCTCGCTCGATTTGGGCTGTCCGGCGCCGCAGTTCAGCGCGTTCTGCGATGCCCATCCCGACCGCACCGTGGTGGTGTACGCCAACACCAGCGCCGCGGTGAAGGCCCGCGCCGACTGGGTGGTGACCTCGAGCTGTGCCCTGGACATCGTCGCCCATCTGTACGCCCGCGGCGAAAAAATCCTGTGGGCGCCCGACCGCCATCTGGGCGGCTACATCCAGCAGCAGACCGGTGCTGACATGCTGCTGTGGCAAGGCTCATGCATCGTGCACGACGAGTTCAAGGCGCTCGAACTCGAACTGCTCAAGGCCGAGCGGCCCGAGGCCCGCGTGCTGGTACACCCCGAGAGCCCGGCCGCCGTGGTGGCGCTGGCCGATGTGGTCGGCTCGACCTCGCAGCTTCTCAAGGCCGCGCGCGAACTCGACGCCACCACCTTCATCGTCGCCACCGACGCCGGCATGTTCCACGCCATGCAGCAGCAAAACCCTGGCAAGACCTTCATCGCCGCACCCACTGCGGGCAACGCCGCCACCTGCAAGAGTTGCGCGCATTGCCCCTGGATGGCGATGAACAGCCTGGCCGGGCTGGCGCGGGTGCTGGAAACCGGTGACAACGCCATCACCCTGGACCCTGAACTGGCCGCGCGCGCGCGTCTGCCGGTGCAACGCATGCTCGACTTCACCGCGGCGCAGAAGACCGCGGCGGCCGCAGGCAGCTTGGTGCCGGGCATTGGCGCGGCGTAGCCGACGCGCAGCATCGCGTCGCTATCTTGCCGTAAAGCAACCGCATTTTGCTCGAACCCGCCGCGTTTTGCTCAAACGTCAATGCGGTTTGCCGAAACGCTACCGCGTTTTCATGATGCGTGCCTTTTCCCGTTGCCAGTCGCGTTTGGCCTCGGTGTCGCGCTTGTCGTGGTCTTTCTTGCCCTTGCCCAGTGCCAGATCGACCTTGACCCGCCCGCCCTTGTAGTGCAGGTTGAGCGGCACGAGGGTGTAGCCGCGTTGTTCCACCTTGCCGATGAGCTTGCGGATCTCGTCCTTGTGCATCAGCAGCTTGCGGGTGCGGGCGGCATCCGGCCGCACATGGGTGGAGGCGCTGTGCAGGGCGGTGACATTCATGCCGATGAGAAACAACTCGCCGTCGCGGATGACCACATATCCGTCGGTGAGCTGCACCTGGCCGGAGCGGATGGATTTGACCTCCCAGCCTTCGAGCACGATGCCTGCTTCAAAGCGGTCTTCGAGGAAGTAGTTGAAATGGGCCTTGCGGTTTTCGGCGATGCTCATGCGGGGAAAGATGGGGCATTCGGCCCTCAATACAATGCCGCCATTCTAAGAAGCCCCGATCCGCCCGCGCTCGTCCATGCCCCAGGTTCACAAATCCGTCCTCATCTGGTATAGCCCGCAGGAAATGTATGACCTGGTCACCGACGTGGCCGCCTACCCCCAGTTTCTGCCCTGGTGCGGCGGTGCCTCGGTGCAGGAGGCCGAGGGCGACACGGTGCGCGCCAGCGTCACCATCGACTTCAAGGGCATCCGCCAGAGCTTCACCACGCAGAACACCAACGTGCCGGGCCAAGAGGTGCGCATGCGGCTGGTGGACGGGCCGTTTTCGGCACTGCACGGGCGCTGGGTGTTCAATCCGCTGGCCGACGGCAAGGCCTGCAAGGTGGAGTTTCTGCTCGATTACAAGTTTTCCAACTTCCTGGTGGAAAAGGTGATCGGGCCGGTGTTCAACCACATTGCCAGTAGCTTTGTCGATGCCTTCGTGCAGCGCGCCAAGCAGGTGTACGGCCCGCGCTGAATGACGCCCGGCAGCCTGCATGTGGCGCTGTTCTACGCCCCGGAAAGCGGGGCTGCCGATCTGCGCCAGCTTGTTTTGCCCGCGGGCGCCACGGTGGGGCAGGCGCTGCAGGTCAGCGGTCTGCAGGCGGCGCACCCCGAACTGGCTACGCTCGACGTTCGTCTGGGCATCGCCGGGTTGCGGGTCGGGCCCGAGCAACTGCTGCGCGATGGCGACCGCATCGACCTGTGCCGTCCGCTTCAGGTCGACCCCATGACCGCACGCCGCTTGCGGGCCGAGGCGGCGAAGACACCAGCGAAAAGGGCGGCCCGTTCAAAGCCAGGCGTCTGACACCGCGGATGGCAGGCAGGCAGGTGCGCCGCTGAACTGCACCTGCTGATCGCCCAGCACCACGACGCGATCGGCCAGATCCAGCGCCCAGGGCCGTTGCTCCACCAGCAGGATGCCCAGGCCGGTGGCGCGCAGTTGCGTCAGCAACTCGGCGGTCTCGGCCACACGCTGTGGCGCCAGGCCTTGCGTCGGCTCGTCGAGCAGCAGCAGGCGCGGGTTGCCCAGCAGGGTGCGGGCCAGCGCCAGCATCTGCTGCTCGCCGCCCGACAGATGGTGCGCCGCGGTGTGCAGCCGCGCCGCCAAGGCGGGAAAGCGGACCAGCACATGAGCCTCGGTCCACGGCGTGAGGCTGGGGTCGGCGCCGGGCTTGGCGCCCAGCGCGAGGTTTTGCCGCACGCTCAGGCCGGGAAAGATGTCGCGCTGCTCGGGCACGTAGCCCAGGCCGAGTCGGGCGCGGCGGTGGCTCGGCAAGGTGTGCAAAGCATGTCCCGCCAGCCACAGCGAACCGGTGCCGGGCAGCAATCCCATGAGGATCTGCAGCAGGGTGCTGCGGCCGCTGCCGTTGCGGCCCAGCAGCAGCACGATCTCGCCAGCCCGCACCTGCAGGCTCACGCCGCGCAGCACCCGCAGCCGGCCGTAGCCGCCCTGCAGATCGCGCGCCTCGAGCAATGGCGGGCTCATGGCGCGGCACCCATGTAGGCCGTCTGCACGCGGGGATCGGCACGCACCTGTTGCGGGGTGCCATCGGCCAGCACGCGGCCGTGGTGCAGCACCACCACGCGGCTGGCGAGGCGAAAGACGGCGTCGAGGTCGTGCTCGATGAGCAGCAGCGTGCGCCCGGCGCAGCATTGCGCCACGCGGTCGAGCAACTGCACCGCCTGCGTCCGGCTCATGCCCGCGGTGGGCTCGTCCAGCAGCAGCAGCTGGGCTTCGGTGGCCAGCGCCATGCCGAGTTCCAGGGCGCGCAGGCTGGCATCGTCGAGATGGCGCGCGGGGGTCGACGCCTGCAGTTGGAGTTGCATGGCCTGCAGCCAGCGGGCCGTGCCGTGCTCCAGCGCGGTATCGCCCCCGAGCCGGCGCAGCCAGCCGCCGCGACGCTGTCCGAGCAGGGTGCCGCGCAAGTTGTCGGCCACGCTCAGGCTGGCATACACCTGGGGGGTCTGAAAGCTGCGTCCCACCCCGGCGCGGGCGATCTGGTCTGGGCGCAGGCGGTCCAGACGCTGCCCGGCCAGCGAAATGCTGCCCGCCTGCAGCGGCCGCAATCCGCAGATGGCCTGAAACAGCGTGGTCTTTCCGGCGCCGTTGGGACCGATCAGGGCCACACGTTCGCCGCGCTGCACGTCCAGATCGATGCCGTCGAGCACCGTCTGGCCCTCGAGCACGCAGCGCACATCGCGCAAGGTCAACAAGGGCGGCGTCGTGGTCATGGCCGTGCGGTGTCGCTTAACTGCCGTGCCAGCGGGCGCCAGGCCACAGCGCCCAGCGTGGCGCCGGTGGCGGCGAGCAAGGCAGCGCCTACCCACACATCGGCGTTGTCGGCGTGCAGGCGCAGGCCGTACAGTGCCAGCGCGCTGCCGTTGCTCAGTTGCTGCCGCACGGCGTAGAGCAGTTCGATCAGGCTGCTCGCCCCCACCACCGCCACGGCGCCGCCCAGCACCACCGCGCCCAGGCCCCAGAGCAGATCGGGCTGGCGCCGCTGCCGCAGGCGCGCAGCCAAGTCGCACAGCAAAGCCCAGAGCCCTCGGGGTGCCCACAACACCGTCGCCAGAAAGCCGAGAGCGACGTACAGCATCCAGGCCCGCGATACCGCCGCCAGCAGCACGTCGCTGCCCACCATCAGTCCGGCGCCGAGCAGGGCGCCCCAGGCTGTGCCGCTGCCTGCGGCCAGGCTGAACAGCAAGGCCATGCTCGACGTCTGCAGCCCCAGCGCCCCGGCGCTCACCTGCTCGAAGTGCAGCGTCTGCAGCGCTCCTGACAATCCGGCGAGAAACGCACTGCACACGACGACCCCCAGACGCACGCGTTGCGGGGCGGTGCCGCTGACCGCGGCACGCAGCGGGTTGTCGCGCACCGCGCGGGCCAGCAGCCCCAGGCGCGACGCGTCCAACACACCCAGCATCCAGGCGCCCAGCAGCACATACGCGGCGCTCACACC
Source organism: Pseudomonadota bacterium (assembly GCA_021818065.1). Taxonomy (GTDB): domain Bacteria; phylum Pseudomonadota; class Gammaproteobacteria; order Burkholderiales; family Burkholderiaceae_C; genus Thiomonas. Next base: position 7,737 of record JAKAFC010000071.1, on the reverse strand, counting down.
ATAGACCTGGCGCTGCGACAGCAGGGTCAACCCCAGCCAGACGGGCCCGGCGGTCCGGTCGGTGGCGATGCCGCCTTCGCCGCCGAAGAAGCCTTGCAGCATGGGCGCCAGCAACGCCACCAACATGCCCAGGCCCAGCGTGGTCATGGCGAACCGCAAGCCGCTGCCCCGCACGCAAAGCGGCGCGACGACCAAGGCCACAGCTGCCGCAAACAGCCCGCCATACAACGGCACCAGCGCAAACGGCAACGACCAGGCCTGCGCCGCGATGGTGTTCATGGCATGGGCCGCGGCATACGCCGCCAGCCCGGCATACAGGGCCTGGCCGAAGCTCACCAGACCTGCCCGCGTGACCAACAGGCCGATGGACAGCAACAGCAGCCAGGCCGCCGCGATCTGCGCCAGCAGGTTGAACGCCGCTGCGTCCAGTGGCAAGGCAAGCGGCAAGACCAGCGCTGCGACGAACAGCGCATGTCGACGGCGAAGGACCTTGGCCTGTGGTGGTGGGTTCACAGCGTGTCGTCTGCGCGGAGGTGGCGCGTCAGACCCTGCGGGCGCAGCACCAGAACGCCGACCAGCAGCGCATAGGGCAGCAGCGGCGCAGCGCGCGAGAGGTCGAGGTGCAGCAGGCTGGCGACGATGCCATCGCGCGCTGGCCAGGAGGCCGGAGCGCCCCAGCCCAGACGCTGCAGCGCATCGGCCAGCGAGCCGTTGATCGCCACCGCCAGCGTCTGCAACTCGCCCACCAACAGCGCGCCAAAAAATGCACCGCGCAGTGACCCCAGCCCGCCGATGATGATGACGGCAAACAGCAGCGCTGCCATCGGTGCCGCCATGTCGGGTTCGGTGACGAGCAGCGGCCCGCCCACGGCGCCCGCCAGACCTGCCAGAGCCGCACCAGCGGCGAACACCGCGGTCTGCGTCGCCTGCACGTTGTGCCCCAGCGCCGACACCATCGGCGCATGTTGCAGCGCGGCCAGCACCACCGTACCGGCCCGCGTGCGCCATAGCAGCAGCCACGACAGCCCCAAGGCCAGGAGCGCGACCACCATGACAAAACCGCGATAGACCGAAAACTCCATGCCGCCCAGGCGCAGCAGACTGCCCTGCAGCGCGGCGGGAATGGCGTACGCCACCGAAGTGCTGCCCCAGACCAGCCGCGTGGCCTCGACCAGCACCACGCCGAAACCGAAGGTGGCCAGCAGTTCGGGCAGATGGCCCTGATGGCGCAACCGCCGCAGCATGGTGGTTTCAAACACGGTGGCGATCGCCGCCACGCCCAGCGGCGCCACCAACAGCCCACCCCAGAACCCCAGCCACGCGCCGCTTTGCCAAGCCAGGTAGGCGCCGAGCATGTAGAAACTGCCCTGGGCAAAGTTGAGCACGCCCAGCAGCGAGAAGGTCAGGGTCAGGCCGCTGGCCAGCAGGAACAGCAGCAGGCTGTAGCTCAGGCCATTGAGCGCGCTCAGCAGCAGAGCGTCCATGCGCGGGCAGGCGGCGCGCGGCGCGGCGCTTGCCCTCCGCGCATGCCGCCGACTTGACTCATTGCCCAGACCCCGCGGCCGTGGCCGGGGCCGTCGCACTGGCCGGCAGCCGCGGTGGCTTGACCGGATAGACCTGCGTGGTCAGTGGGCGTTGCATGGTGCACTCGGCGGGCAGGGCGGTTTGCTGCGCGGGGTAGGTGTGCGTTGGGGCGAAGGTGAAACCCGTCTGCTCGACGTTGTAGGGGTTGGCCGCCGACACCGGCTCCCAGGTGCTGACGTAAATCGGCTGCAACAACTGGTGGTCGGCCGCGCGCATGGTGACCTCGCCGTTGAAGGTGTGGAAGGTCAGACCTTCCATGGCGCTGGCCACCTTGATCGGCTCGATGCTGTGCGCCTTGGTCATGGCTGCGGTCAGCAGCGCCAGGCCGGTGTAGGTTGCGGGCACGGAAAAATCTTGCTTGTACTTGTCGCGAAAGCCCTTCTCCAGGCTTTGCAGCACGCCGCCGAGGTTGGGGTTGCTGTAGTACACCAGCTTCACCCGCCCGGCGTCGTGCGGGCCGATTTCGCTCGGCGCGCCCAGGCTGCTGGCGTAGAAGGTGTAGAGATCGGCCTTGAGCCCGCCCTGCTGCGCTGCCTTGATGAGCAAGGTGAGGTCGGGCCCCCAGTTGGCGGTGATGACACAGTCGGCCTTGGCCGCTTGCATCTTGGCAACGTAGGGCGAGAAGTCCTTGACCTGACCGAGGGCGACGAAGTCTTCGCCGACGATCTGGATGTCGGGGCGCTTGCGCGCGAGCATGTCCCGGGCGTCTTTGGCCACTTGATGCCCGAAGGCGTAGTCCTGCTCGATCAGATACACCCGCTTGATCTCGGGGCGACGCCGAAGATCGTCCGTCATCGCCTGCATGGTCATGGTCACATTCGGCTGCAGCGCGAAGTGCCAGAAACTGCAGTCGCCACCAGTCAGCGCCGGATCGACCGCCGCGTAGTTGATGTACACGACTTCCTTGCCCGGGTGCCGCATGTTGTGCCGGCTCACCGCCTTGGACAGGGCCAGTGCCGCGCCCGAGCCATCGCCCTGCAGCACATAGCGGATACCCTGGTCGATCGCGGCCTGCAAGGCGTTGAGGGTGTCTTGCACCGCCCCTTTGTTGTCGAACGGCACGATCTCGAAGGTGACGCCCGCCGTGTTGCCACGGTTGACCCGATCGGCCACGAACTGCCAGCTCTGCAGCTGGTTCTGTCCCACCGCGGCAAACGGCCCGGTCAACGGATCGATGAAGGCCAGCTTGACCACGGGCAGTTGCCGGGCGCGCACAGGCAGCGCGCCGGACAACAGCCCCCCGGCAAGGAGAGACAGAACGCTTCGGCGTGTGGGTGACATGTTCAGCAAAACCTTTGGTCGATACGCCTTCCCAGGCGTGCGCCGCGGGTCGGAAAAAGGCAAATGCTATGTCATGTCGACACACCGCCGAGGCGCGCGTGTCACCGCGGGGGCTCGGATCTCAAAGCGCGTAATTCAGACCGACAAAGACCGAGCGGCCGGCGCCAGGAATGCGGGCGCCCACGGGCAGATCACCGCCGGAGACGCGGTTGACGCCGCTGAGGGCATCGGCATAGTTCTTGTCGAACAGGTTGTTCAGCCCGGCGGTGAGTTGCAGGGCGGAACTGGCCTGCCAGGTGCCGTGCAGGTTGAGCACACCCCAGCCACCGGTGGGCTTTTCGCCGTTGTAGGCGGAGACCTGGTTCTGCCTTGCCGCGAGCATCCATTGCAGGTTGGCGCTCCACGGCCCGGTGGCGTAGCGCAGGTTGGTGGTGGCGCGCAACGGGGCGATGCGATAGAGGTTGTCGCTGACGTCGGTGCGTTTGCCACGCACATAGCTCAGCACGCCGTCGAGGCTGACGCCTTGCGGCAGGCCCAAGGCCATGGCCCAGTTCATGTCCAGGCCGTACAGCTCGGCTTGCACGTTGTTGTATTGCAGGATGGGCAGACCGGCGGCGTCCATGCGGGCGATGGGCGTGCCCTGGATGTAGTCGTGCACGCGGCTGTAGTAGGCGGAAGGGGCGATGCGCCAGCCCGGGCCGTGCCAATCGAGGCCGAGGTCGAGGGTGTCGGCGACCTGCGGCTTGAGCGCCAGATTGCCCAGGTAGGTGCGGCCGTCGGCCATGCCCGCGCTGGCGTTGGCCGGACTCCACAAATAGCGCTGCAGCAGGCTGGGCGACTGCATCTTGCGAGCGATGCCCGCGCTGTAGGTGAGGGTGTCGGCGGCCTTGTAGCGGGTCTGCAGTGCCACGTCCCAGTTATTGTCGGTGAAGGCGCGGTTGGCCGCATTGAACGTGGCTTGGTCGGCCAGACTCATGGCGTTGGGGGTCATGCCCAGGGCGGTGACGGGCGCGGCGTCGGTCTTGATCTGGTCGGCGCGCAGACCGAACAGCGTGCTCCACTGCGGTGTCCAGGCGCGCTCCCATTCGCCGTAGGCGCCGAGGTGGCGGCGGGTGGAGGGGGTGATGTTGTCGCGCTTGCTCATCGGGTTGCCGCTGGCGGCGAGCGAGTAGGCCTGGAAGTCGTTGCCATGCCAGCTCAGGCCGCCTCGCCAGGTGTTGGCGCCGTCGGGCAGGGTGTAGTCGATGGCCGCACCCTTGTCGCTGCTGCTGGCCGGGGCCTGCATGGCCATGCCGCCGGGCATGACCTTGCGCAGGCTGTAGTTGTCCATCAGGTGGTCGATGCGGTGGTGGTAGGCCTTGACCGCCAAAGTGCCCGCGCCGAGCTTGCCGCTGTAGCGGGCGCTGATGCTGTCGGCCTTGTCGTCGATCATGTCCATGGGCAGCGCCGGGGTGCCGGCGTTGCGGGTGTGGTGCTGGCTGGCGTCGAGTTGCAACAGACCGTCGTTGGGCAGCTTCAGGCCCAGGGCGAGGTCGTGGTTGAGCGCGTGGTAGCCGGTATCGGCCACGGTGCCGCCGTGCCAGCGCAGATTGCCGCCGTTGAGCCACTGGCCGGTGTAGCCCAGGCTGACGCGGTCGTTGGCGGCCGTGGCACCCAGCAGCAGGCTGCTGCCGCGATTGGCGCTGTCGGCCGCGGCGTTGATGCGTCCGTGCATGGTGAGTCCGCTGCCGGAGCCGAACTGCGGCGGGGCGGACTCGGCGACGATGGCGCCGCCGATATGATCGCCCCCCACGCTGACCGGGGCGATGCCCGGATAGACGGTGAGCGTGCCCAGGGTCTGCGGCGTGATGTAGTGCAGCGGCGGGTCCATGTGGTTGGGGCAGGCGGGGGTGATGCTCATGCCGTTGACTTGCACGTTGACGTTGTCGCCCATCAGGCCGCGCAGTTCGGCAATGCCGGTGAGCGGGCCGTTGCGCACTGCGGCGGCGCCGGCCACCTGGTTGAGCAGGCTGGCGCTGTCGGCGCTGCTGGCCTGCTGCGCGGCGCTGGGCTGCACGGTGACGTCGCTGCTGCCAAAGCGCTGCACGCTGCTGGCGCTGACCGTAACTTCGGGCAAGACGCTAGGGGCGTCGGCGGCCTGGGCCGGGCCGGCCGCGAAGATGGTGGACAGCGCCAAGGCCAAGGTGGTGGGAACGAGGATGGGGCGAAACGTGGAGGTCATGGTGACAAAATGTGACGACAAATCGAAACATTGCAATCTAGGGTGTGCCGACACCCCCTCGCCGCGGCAAATCGCCGCAGTTGTCGGCGCCCACGCACAGGGGTTTTCCCCAGGAACAAAAAGGTCGTGATGCAGGATTTCGTGTTGTTCGACGATGCCCAGGCCAGCGCGGCGCAGCCGTCGAGCCGCCTGCTGCAAACGCCGCTGAGCCAGGCGCAGGCCTGGGAGCAGGCCGAGGTGCTGCCCATGTTCGCGCAGCTCGACGCCGCCGTGGCGCAGGGCCGGCATGCCGCCGTGTTTCTGGCTTACGAGGCGGCCCAGGCCGTGGCCGGGCTGCCGGTGCAGGCGCCCGCGCCACAGGCCGCACCGCTGATGGAGGCGCTGACCTTTGCCGCAGCGTCGCTGTTGAGCGCCGACGAAGTGGCGCGCTGGCTGCAGACGCAGCGCGCCGCCTTGCCGGAGGGCGTGGCCGAGATGCCCTGCGGCGTGGCGGGTCTGCAGCCCGGCATCACGCCCGAGCAATACGTCGCGGCGCTGGCACGCATTGCCGATCATCTGCGTGCGGGCGACAGTTATCAGATCAACTTCACCTGGCCGCTGCATGGCCAGGCGTTCGGCCACCCGCTGGCGCTGTATGCCGCGCTGCGGCAGGCGCAGCCCACGCGCTACGCCTGTCTGGCCAAGTTGGGGCCGCGCTGGGTGCTGAGCTTTTCTCCTGAGTTGTTCTTTGCGCGCGACGGCGCCATGCTGCGGGCGCGGCCCATGAAGGGCACGGCGCCGCGCCTGCCTGAGGCGCAGGCCGACGCGCAGGCGGCGCAGGCCTTGGCCGCCGACCCCAAGAATCGCGCCGAGAACCTGATGATTCTCGACCTGCTGCGCAACGATCTGGGGCGGCTGGCCGTGCCCGGCAGCGTGCAGGTGCCCGAGCGCTTCACCGTCGAGCCGTATCCCACGGTGTGGCAGATGACCTCCAGCGTGCAGGCCGAGCTCGACACCCGCGCCGGGCCGCCCTCGTGGGCGGCGATCTTCGCCGCGCTGTTTCCCTGCGGCTCGGTGACCGGCGCGCCCAAGCGCATGAGCATGGACATCATCCGCACGCTCGAATCCGGCCCGCGCGGGCTCTACACCGGGGCGCTGGGTTTCATCGATCCGCGTGACGTGGCGCAAGGGCCGCTGGCGGTGTTCAGCGTGCCCATCCGCACCCTGGAGCTGGCCGATGCGGTGCAGACCGAGGGCGAGGCGGCCGGAACCCGCCCGCTGCGCCTGGGTGTGGGCAGCGGCGTGGTGATCGACTCCGACCCGCACGCCGAATGGCAGGAATGCTGGGACAAGCTGCGTTTCGTCACCGCGCACGACCCCGGCTTCGGCTTGATCGAGACCTTTGCCGCGCTCTGGCCGCTGCAATCGGCACGCATCGAGCGCCATCTGGCGCGGCTGGCGCGCTCGGCCGCGTTTTTCGGCTTCGCCTGCGATCTGTCGGCGTTGCGGCAGGCGCTGGCCCAGGCGCATCAGGGGCTGGGCCAAGACACGCCGCCCGCCCAGTTTGTGCCGGCCGACCCCTGGCAGGCCGCCTGTGCCGCGCTCGCCCCCGCCGCCTGGCGCACGCGGCTGGTGCTGCGCAAGTCCGGGGCGTTCGACATCGATGTGCAAGCCATGCCGCCCGCGCCCAGCCAGCCGGTGCGGCTGCTGCTGGCGGCCGAGCGGCTCGACGCCACTGACCTGTTCCTGCGCCATAAAACCACGCACCGCGCGCGCTACGACGCTGCCTGGCGCGCCGCCGAAGCGCAAGGGGCGTTCGATCAGCTCTTTTGCAACCAGCGCGGCGAGCTGTGCGAAGGGGGCCGCAGCACCCTGCTGCTGCAGCGCGATGGCGTCTGGTGGACACCGCCGCTGCACAGCGGCTTGCTGCCGGGCGTGGCGCGGCAGATGCTGCTCGACAGCGGCGCAGTGCGCGAGGCGGTGCTGCGGCCGGAGGATCTGCCGCGCGCCAGTCGGCTGGCCGTGGTCAACAGCGTGCGCGGGGTGTTGTCGGCGCACGTTTGAGCTAGGGCCTGTTCACGCTGTTTGAGCGTCCGCGTTGCCCCCAAGCGCGGCGCAGATGCCCCCAGGCGCCGTCCCGGAACTCGGCGGGGCGGCGCGCGCGGCGATCCTGCCATGGCATCATCAAAGCATGGCTTCCTTGGCTCTGGGCTGGTTCAAACGCGATCTGCGCGTGCGCGACCACGCGGCGCTGCATGCTGCTGCGCAATGCGATGCCGCCCTGGCGCTGTATGTGGTCGAGCCGGCGTGGATCACCAGCCCGGAATGCGATGTCCAGCATGTGCAGTTTGCCGCCGATGCCGTGGCCGCGCTGCGCCACGATCTTGCCGCCCGCGGTCTGACTCTGCTGGTGCGCACCGGGCCGATGCCGCAGGTGCTGGCCGAACTGCGCCGCAGCGTGCCCTTCACCCATCTGTTCAGCCACGAGGAGACCGGCCCTGGCTGGAGCTACGCCCGCGACAAGCAGGTGGCGCAGTGGTGCCGCGCGCACGGCGTGAGCTGGCAGGAATGGCCGCAGAACGGTGTGGTGCGCCGCCTGCGCAGCCGCTCCGGCTGGGCGGCGCGTTGGCAGGCCCGCATGGATGCCCCCATCCTCGACGTGCCGCCCGCCT
>JAKAFC010000070.1 GCA_021818065.1 Pseudomonadota bacterium | reverse complement strand
GGTGTAGGTCGATTCCTGGTAGCGGTCGAATACCATCTGGCGCACGGTTTCGGTGATGTAACCGGCGTGTATGTCGCGGTCGGGCTGCGCCGTGCGCAGCGCCAGCGGTTCGTCGCGCGCCTGCTGCGCCTGCGTTGCGCTGATCCAGCCGAGCTGCTGCAGCCGGGCCAGAACATGAAGTTGTCGCTGCCGCGCGCGCTGCGGGTTGCTGACGGGGTTGTATGCCGAAGGCGCCTTGGGCAGACCGGCCAGCATGGCCATTTGCGCCAGCGAGAGCTTGTCCAGCGGTTTGTCGAAGTAGGCCTGGGCCGCAGCGCCGAAGCCGTAGGCCTTGCGGCCCAGAAAGATCTGATTCATGTAGAGCTGCAGGATCTGATCCTTGCTCATCTGCTGCTCGATTTTCAGCGCCAGCAGCACCTCGAACAGCTTGCGGGTGAAGGTCTTTTCGCGCGACAGATAAAAATTGCGCGCCACCTGCATGGTGATGGTCGAGGCCCCCTGGCTGCGCGAGCGTTCAAGGTTCGCCAGCAGCGCCCTGGCCACGCCGGGCCAGTCGATGCCGCCGTGTTCGTAGAACCGGTCATCCTCGGTGGCCAGCACCGCCTTCTTCATCAGATCGGGAATCTGGGCAATGGGGACGAACACGCGGCGTTCCTCGCCGAATTCCCCCAGCAGCACGCCGTCGGCCGAATACACCCGCAACGGAATTTGCGGTTGATAGTCCTGCAGTTCCGAAACGTCCGGCAGCCGCGGCCAACTGAACACCAGCACCAGGCCCACCGTGAGCACTGCCGCCAGCACCAACCCCACTGCGGTGACCAGCAGCGCGAGCAACGCACGCAGCCACCAGGGTCGGCGCGCACGCGGCGCGGGGGATGGGGGAGTGGCGGCGGTTGACGGCATGGCATGGATCGGGCGCAGAGCCCGGGAGGCAAGCGTTGCACCACGACGGCGCAATCGGGCGTTGAGAGGATGGGCGAGACGACGACGCGGCGCCGACCGTCCATCGCGCACCGGCGAAGCAACAAGCCGGGCGATGGTACGGCGAGAAATTTTGTTGCAAATTATAAAAATCCGCCGCCTTGTGCCGTAAGAATGCACAAGCTGGAGCGGTCTAGGTGTCGTGGGAGTTTTGCAACGCTTTTGACAGGGGCCGGGGTTTGCACGTTATTGAATCAAGCACTTGTTGGTAGGATCGAAGAAAAAAAGTGAGTTCGCAGCGCAAACAATTCGTAGCGCAAACGGGGGTCGGCAGGCATTTCGGTGCGCCAAACAGTCGGCCTTCGATTCTGCGCACAGTGATGCAAATCCAATCGGGGGGTCTTCAGTGGCCACACTAGGCAGTCTGTTCCGCAAGCGCTATGCGCCGATGATCGGGCTGGACATCAGCAGTTCCAGCGTGAAGCTGGTCGAGCTCGACATGGACGAGCGCGGTCAGTACACCCTGCTGCGCGCGGCCATGGAGCCGCTCGAAAAAGGCGCGGTGGTCGATGGCAACATCGAAAAGCTCGACGACGTGGTCGAGGCCGTGCGCAAGGTGGTGCGCAAGAGCGGCACCAAGGCCAAGCAGGTCGCCATGGCCTTGCCGCCCTCGGCCGTCATCACCAAAAAAATCGTTCTCCCCGGCGAATTGCGCGAAGAAGAAATCGAAGTGCAGGTCGAGAGCGAAGCCAACCAGTACATCCCTTTCGCCATCGACGAGGTCGCGCTCGACTTCAGCGTCCTTGGCCCCAGTTCTACCTCCCCCGGTGATCAGGAGGTGCTGATCGCGGCGTCGCGCCGGGAAAAGGTGGACGATCGCCGCGGTGTGGCCGAGGCCGCCGGCCTCAAGCCCGTGGTCATGGACATCGAGGCGTTCGCCTCGCGTCTGGCGGCGCAGCGCCTGATCGAGCGCCTGCCACGCGCCGGGCTCGATCTGCTCGTGGCCTTGTTCGAGGTGGGAGCCACCTCCACCAGCCTGCAGGTGCTACGCAACGGCGAAACCTTGTACGACCGCGACCAAGCCTTCGGCGGCGCCCAGCTGACCCAGATGATCGCCCGCACCTACGGCTTTTCGCTCGAAGAGGCCGAGGCCAAGAAGCGCGCGGCCGACCTGCCCGACGACTACGCTACTCAGGTGCTCGCCCCCTATATGGATAGTCTGACGCAAGAGGTGGCGCGGGCGTTGCAGTTCTTCTACCGCGCCACGCCGTTTGGTCGGGTCGACTACATCCTGCTCGCCGGGGGGTCCTCCGCGCTACCCGGTCTGGCTGAAAAGATCACCGCAACGGCCTCGGTGGCCTGCATGGTGATCAATCCGTTCGAGGGCATGGCCGTCGCTGAATCCGTTCGCGAAAAGAAGCTGCGCAGTCAGGCGCCGTCCTACCTGACCTGCTGCGGGCTGGCGATGCGGCGTTTCATGCAGTGACGCAGCTCCGGGACCCGTCATGAATATCGTCTTGATCAATCTGCTTCCCCACCGGGAGGCCAAGCGCAAAAAGCGCCGCGAGGCGTTCTACGTCGGCGTGGTGGCCGCCATTCTGGTCGGTGGTCTGGTGCTGGCGCTGGGCTACACGGTGCTGAGCGAAATGATTACCCAGCAGCAGAGTCGCAACGATTTCCTCAAGGCCGAGAACGCCAAGCTCGACAGCCAGATCAAGGACATCGCCTCGCTCAAGGCTGAAATCGAAGCCCTGCGCGCCCGCCAGGACGCGGTGGAGGGCTTGCAGGCCGACCGCAACCTGCCGGTGCATTTGTTCGACGATCTCACCCAGGACACTCCGGCCGGTGTGCAACTCACGCAGATCCGCCAAGAGGGTGCTGGGGTGCTGATTCAGGGCGTGGCCCTGAGCCAGGAGCGTGTGGCCGATTTTCTGCGCAACCTCGGCCGCCCCGACGGCTGGCTGGAAAAGCCCGAGCTGATCGAAATCCGCTCGCAGATCGCGCAGCCGGGCAGTGGCAACGCGGCGCGCGTGGTGGCGCAGTTCCAGTTGCGCGCCACCCTCAAGCGGCCCACGCCTGCAGGCGCTGCCTCGGGTGCCGCGTCGGCTGCGCCCGCGGCCAAACCTTCGAAGTCGTGAGGCGACACATGGCGACCTCCAATCTCTCCAAAATCGACCTGAGCGGGGTGTTCCAGGACATCTCCGCCCAATTTCGCGGTCTGAACCCCAACGATCCGGGAGCCTGGCCGAAATGGCCGCGCTACTCGGTGTACGCCGCCGCGCTGTTGCTCACCCTCGGTCTGGGCTGGTACGCCTGGCTTTCCGGAACACGCGATGAACTCACCGCGGCGCAGCAACAGGAGGTCACGCTGCGCGACCAGTACAAGAGCAAGCTTGAGCAGGCGGTGAGCCTCGACCTGCTGAAGGCGCAAAAGGCGCAGGTGCAGCAGTACGTGGCGCTGTTGGAAAAGCAGCTCCCGAGCAAGGCGGAAATGGACGCGTTGCTGTCGGACATCAACCAGGCCGGGATCGGCCGCGGTTTGCAGTTTGAGCTGTTCAAACCGGGGCAGGTGGACGTGAAGCCCTATTACGCCGAATTGCCCATCGCCATCAAGCTGCAGGGGGGCTACACCGATCTGGCCGGTTTCGCCACCGACATCGCCAAGCTCTCGCGCATCGTCACGCTCAACAACATCAGCCTGACGGCCAACAACGGCAAGCAGGGGGCGCCCATGGTGATGGACGCCACGGCCAAGACCTTCCGTTACCTCGATGCCGATGAAATCGCGGCGCAGGCCAACGCCGCGAAAAAAGCCGGAGGCAAGAAATGAGCGCCCTCGGCCATTCTTTGCTGCGTCCAGCCCTTGTCGCCATGCTGGCAGCCGTGCTGCTGAGCGGCTGTGGGCAGCAACATGAGGATCTGCGTGCCTGGATGGCGCAGCAGCGCGCCAGCATGCATCCGCGCATCAAGCCCATCGAGCCGCCCAAACCCTTCATTCCTGCGGTGTACGACCCGGCGATGGGGACCGATCCGTTTTCCGGCGCCAAGCTGGAAGTCGGCGTCAAGCAGGAAGTCCAGCAGCTCAATCCGCTGTTGCAAGCCGAATTGGCGCGCCCCAAACAACCGCTGGAAGCCTATTCGCTCGATCAGATTCAGATGGTGGGCAGCGTGCAGATCAAGGGGCAGCAATATGCCCTGCTGAAGGCGGGCAATCTGCTGTACCGGGCGCATGTGGGCGAGTATGCCGGTCAGCACTTCGGAAAAATCACCAAAATCACCGATAGCGAAGTCGATTTGAGGGAACTGGTGCAGGACGCCACAGGCGATTGGGTCGAACGTCCGGCCACCCTTCAATTGCAGGAGAGCACACAATGAACACGCCTATCAAACGGCATCTGGGGGCAGCACTTCTGGCCATGGCGGCCGTGATGGGCATCTGGACCGTTCCGGCCCAGGCGGCGGGAAACGCCATTCAGAACGTCAGCGCCAGTCGCCAGGGGACGGAAACCATTGTGCAGATCAACCTCGCACAACCGCTGGCGGCGCCGCCCAATGGTTTTGTCATCGACCAACCGGCCCGCATCGTGCTCGACTTCCCGGGCGTGGATTCGGCGCTCGACCGGCAAACGGTGAATTTCGAGCAAGGCAACCTGCGCTCGGCCAACGTGGTGCAGGCGCAGGGGCGAACCCGCGTGGTCCTCAACCTGCGGCAGTCCGCCACCTACAAGACCCAGATCGATGGCAATCGTCTGCTGGTGTTGCTCAACGCCACGCATGAGCAGGCGGCGCCCGCCTCGGCGGCCACCGGCGCGCCGCAGGCGCAAACGGTGCACTTTGCCGACAGCCTCAACACCCAACAGATGGCGCTGCGTGCCATCAACTTCAAACGCGGCACCGATGGCGCCGGCCGGGTGATCGTCAACCTGCCGAACAACCAAGTCGGTGTCGACATTCATCAGCAGGGGCAGAACATCGTGGTCGACTTCCTCAAGACCTCGCTGCCTGCCGATCTGCGCCGCCGCCTGGATGTGACCGACTTCGCCACGCCCGTCACCTCCATCACCACCTTCCAGATGGGCGACAAGGTGCGCATGGTCATCCAGCCCAATGGCGACTACGAACAGAGCGCCTACCAGGCCGATGACCAGTTTGTCGTCGAACTGCGCCGCACCCAGCCCAATCCGGATGCTCTGGTGCAGGGCAATGGCCCCGGTTTCCACGGCCAGAAGCTTTCGCTCAACTTCCAGAACATCGACGTACGCTCGCTGTTGCAAGTGTTCGCCGACTTCACCCATCTCAACGTGGTGGTGAGCGACTCGGTCACCGGTAATCTCACGCTGCGGTTGAAGGACGTGCCCTGGGATCAGGCCCTGCAGGTCATCCTGCGTGCCAAAGGCCTGGGCGAGCGTAAGGAAGGCAACGTGCTGTGGATTGCGCCGCGCGATGAAATCCTGGCGCGCGAAAAGGCCGATCTTGAAGCCAAGAAGTCGCTGCATGAACTCGAGCCCGTGCGCTCCGAGACCTTCCAGCTCAACTATCAGAAGGCCGCCACCGTCGTTGCCATGCTGACCGGTGCTGCCGGCGGGGCGCAGTCTGGCGCTGCCGCTGCGACACCCGCGCCTGTGCTCCTGCCCGGGCTCTCCAGCTCGGCCGCACCGACCTCGCGCATCCTGTCGCCGCGCGGCACCGTGCTGGCGGATCCGCGCACCAACCAGATCTTCGTGACCGACATCCCCTCCAAACTGGAAGAAGTGGCCAAGCTCATTGCCAAAATCGACAAGCCTGTGCGTCAAGTGATGATCGAGGCGCGCATCGTCGAAGCCAGCGATCAGTTCGGACGGAGCTTGGGCGTCAAGCTCGGATTCCTGGACGGACGTGGCATTCAGGGTGGCGTGCCTGGTGTCAATCTGGCCGGTGGTACCAATGCCACGATCTCTGGTGATTACCTTGGCGTGGCCAACCAGACCAATCAGCCGGGTTCCTCCGCAGCCACACTTGCTGATTCGCAGTTCGTCAACCTCCCGGCTTTCGGACTTGCTGGCAGCCTCTTGGCGGGTGCGACGCCGAGTTCCCTTGGCATCAGCCTGTTCAACGCGGCGGCCAATCGCTTCATCAACTTGGAACTGTCGGCGATGGAAGCGGACGGCAAGGGCAAGATCATTTCCTCGCCCCGCGTCATCACCGCCGATCTGAACAAGGCCACCATCGAACAGGGCACGGAGATTCCCTATCAGCAGGCAACCTCCAGCGGCGCCACCGCCGTGACCTTCAAGAAGGCTGTGCTGAGTCTGGACGTCACGCCGCAAATCACACCGGACGGTAACGTCATCATGAATGTCGAAATCCACAAAGACAGTCCGGGTGCCTCCACTGCTGGTGTGCCATCGATCAACACCAACACCGTGACCACTCAGGTGCAGGTTGAAAACGGCGGCACGGTTGTCCTCGGTGGGATTTACACCTCGCAAGAGCAAAACCAGACCGACAAGGTGCCACTCCTGGGCGATATTCCGGTGCTTGGCAATTTGTTCAAAAACAACAGTAAGATGTACAATAAAAACGAGTTAATGGTGTTTCTTACGCCTAAAATTGTCACCAATGCCGAAATTTCGGGTAATTGATGTGGTTGATATATTCTGGACTACTAGCATGTTTAATAAATCAAAACTAGTGAAGGCGACGGCCAGCGCTCTGGCCCTGGTCAGTTTGGCGGCATGCGGGGGTGGTGGTGGCAGCTCTGGCGTACCAATTCTTGGGCCCGGCTCAACGCAGGCTCAGGGATGGGTAGTGACTGTTTCTGGTACGTCCATAGCTACTGGAAGTAGTACTGTCGATCAGTGTGTCTTGGGTCAAGGCGGTAGCGGTATTCTTTGTAATGTCTCTGGACATAACAATACCGCCGATCCTGCAAGTGGCGCAATTATCGAAAACTATGGTGTTAATCTCGTGGCTACCGTCACAAATAGTGGTGGTCCAGTTGGTGGTGCAACAGTGACCTTCTCAATCGGAAGCTCACAGACTGCGACATCTGGAAGTTATTGTGACATTGCCACTACGACGACGACCCCTAATTGCACTGCGAACGGGGTTGGCGGTACTTTGACCGCGATTGCTTATCAGCCTGGTCTTAATGACGGGACAGGCAAGGTCACTACGCCTATCACTGCTACAACTGGCGCTGATGGAAAAGCTTATGCCACTTATTATCCTGGTGGCAGAAGTGGCACTGATGTTGTTTCCATTGTAGCCACGTCCAGTGCTGCGTCGCCTGCTGGCAATATTTTGCAAGCACAAAACTCTGCCACTATGGTTGTTAATTAAGAAATTTCGAGTTTTAACGATTCGCCGCTTATTTCCTTTACTCGTGATAATTTGATTGATTCAAAATCATATTTTTCTCATCGGCCTCATGGGCGCTGGAAAGACGACTGTTGGCCGCACGCTCGCGCAGCGTACGGGCCTGCGGTTTATCGATAGCGACCATGAGATCGAGCGTGAACAGGGCTGCTCCATTGCAGCCCTTTTTGCGCGTGTGGGTGAGGCAGGATTTCGGGACATTGAGGCGCGCGCCATCGATGCGCTGACGCAACGCGATGGGGTCATTCTGGCTACGGGCGGTGGGGCGGTGTTGCGGGCGGAGAATCGCAAGGCCTTGCGCGAGCGTGGCACCGTGGTGTACTTGCGTGCCAGTCCTGACGACCTGGCGCATCGACTGCGGCACGACCGCAGTCGGCCTCTGCTGCAGCAGGGCGATATGCGCGCCAAATTGCACGAGTTGTTTCGGGCACGCGATCCGTTGTATCGGGAGACGGCGCATTTCATCATGGAGACGGGACGGCCGTCGCCTGCCCTGCTGGCCAACATGGTGCAAATGCAACTCGAATTGGCCGGTGTCCTGCCGCCCGCGGGTGGGCAAGGCTGAGCGCGTTCCGATTGTTGCGTGAGGGCGCGCCTTGGGCAGCGCGCGGCCGCCTGCTTTCTACAATGGGCCCATCAGTTCATTGCCCCGATGGGTTTCACGAGGACTTCCGATGACCACCGTCCGCATCGCGCTGGACTCACGCGCTTACGACATTCGCATTGCCGCGGGCCTGCTCGACAACCCCAGCACATTTGCCAGCATCGCCGTGCCCAAGGGCACCGCGCTGGTGGTCACCAACACCACGGTGGCTCCGCTGTACGCGGCCCGTCTGGAGCAGAGCTTGCAGCCGCATTTCGCCCGGGTGCTGCGCTGTACCCTGCCGGATGGTGAGGAGTACAAGACCTGGGAAACACTGAACCAGATCTTCACCGACCTGCTGCGCCAGCAGTGCGACCGCAAAACCACGCTGTTCGCGCTGGGTGGCGGAGTGATTGGCGACATGACCGGATTTGCCGCAGCCAGTTACATGCGCGGTGTGCCCTTCGTGCAGGTGCCCACCACGCTCTTGGCGCAGGTCGATTCATCGGTCGGCGGCAAGACCGCGATCAATCACCCTTTGGGCAAGAACATGATTGGCGCGTTCTACCAGCCGCGCTTGGTGGTGGCCGATCTGTCCACGCTGCACAGCCTGCCTCCGCGTGAGTTGTCGGCCGGGCTGGCCGAGGTCATCAAACACGCGGCCATCGCCGATCTCGATTTTCTCGACTGGCTGGAGTCGCACATTGACGCCCTGATAGCGCGCGACGTGACGGCCCTGGGCGAAGCCGTGGCACGCTGCTGCCGCATCAAGGCGGACGTGGTGGCGCAGGACGAGACTGAGGCGGGCTTGCGCGCCGTCCTCAACTTTGGGCACACCTTCGGCCACGCCATCGAAGGCGGGATGGGATACGGCAACTGGCTGCACGGCGAGGCTGTGGGCGCCGGCATGGTGCTGGCCGCCGATCTGTCGGTGCGCCTCGGCCTGCTGCCGCCGGCTGATGCCGAGCGTCTGGCTCGGTTGATTGCCCGTGCGGGCCTGCCGGTGCGGGCGCCTGATCTCGGTGCGGCGCGCTGGGCCGAGTGGATGCAGGTGGACAAGAAGACCGAAGGCGGCGCAGTGCGTTTTGTGCTGTTGCAGGGCCTGGGCCGTCCGGTGCTGCGCGCTGCGCCCATGGCCGAGGTGCAAGCCAGCATTGCCGCGCATTTGCAGCCGGTGTCGGCGCAGACCGAGACGGCATGACGTCTTGCCCCGTTCGGGCGCTGACCGGCGCCGGGCTGGCGCCATACGCCTGCAGCGACGCCACCTCGCGCGGACGCGAGCATGTCGAGCCTTCGCCGTCAGACCGAACCGGTTACCAGCGCGACCGCGATCGCATCATCCACAGCACCGCGTTTCGTCGCCTGGAATACAAGACGCAGGTGTTCCTCAACCACGAAGGCGATCTGTTCCGCACCCGCCTGACGCACAGCCTGGAGGTGGCGCAGATCGCGCGTTCCATCGCCCGCGCGCTGCGGCTCAACGAAGATCTGACCGAAGCTCTGGCGCTGGCGCACGATCTGGGCCACACGCCGTTTGGGCACGCGGGCCAGGACGCGCTGGGCGCGTGCATGCGCCGTCATGCGCCGCACGGCGGCGGCTTCGAGCACAACCTGCAATCGCTGCGGGTGGTGACCACGCTGGAGGAGCGCTACGCCGCATTCAACGGTCTGAACCTATGTTTCGAGACGCGTGAAGGCGTGCTCAAGCACTGTTCTCGGCGCAACGCCGAACGCTTGGGTGAGGTCGGTGCGCGCTTTCTGCACGGTGGCCAGCCCAGCCTGGAAGCGCAGATCACCAATCTGGCCGACGCCATTGCCTACAACAACCACGACATCGACGACGGCCTGCGTGCCGGTCTGATCGACCTGGAGGAACTGCAGACCGTGCCGTTCTTCGCCGGGCATCTGGACGCGGTGCAGCGCGCCTACCCCGCGGTGCAGGGGCGGCGGCGCGTGGCCGAAACCATCCGCCGCATGATTTCGGCGCTCATTGCCGATCTGGTGGCCGAGACGGGCAGACGCTTGCAGGCCGCGGGCGTGGATTCGCCTGACGCCGTGCGCGCGGCACCGGCGCTGGCGGCGTTCAGCGCGCCGGTGCAGCAGCAGTTGCACAGCCTGCAACAACTGCTGCTGCACCGCCTGTATCGCCACCCCGACGTGCTGCGCAACACCACCAAGGCGCAGCGCCTGCTGACCGAACTGTTCGAGGCCTACCACGCCGACGCGCGGCTGCTGCCGCGTGCCTACCAGCGCGAGGATGCCGCACGCCAGCCCCGCGCCATCGCCGACTACCTGGCGGGCATGACCGATCGCTTCGCCATCCGCGAACACCAGCGCCTGTTCTCCATGCGCGACTGGCCGGTGTACTGAGCCACCGGCCGGGGCTGCGGCCTGGCTGGGGCTGATCAGGGTGCGACGTCGAGCAGGCCGGTCTGCAGCTTGAGCTGGGCGACGGATGCGGCGGCGTCGAAGCGTGCCTGCAGCACCAGGCGCGTGGCGTCCAACGCGCTGCGGCGTGCCAGCAGCCAGTCCGACAGCCCGGCTTCTCCCAACTGGTAGGCGCGCAGCATGCGGCTGCTGGCCTGCAGCTGCACCTGTGCGGCCTGCAAAGCGGCGCCGACCGCTGCGGTTTGCGCCTGGGCCTGGGCATAGAGCTGCTGAAACTCGGCCTGGGTCTGGGCTTGCAGATCGCGCAGACGCCATTGCGCCGCGTCCACCTCGGCCAGGGCAGCATGTTCCTGCGCCACCCGTGCCGGGCCGCCGAAGGGCATGGCGAACTGCAGGCCGACGATGCGCTCGCTGCCGCCGCGATCAGAGCCAACATAGGCGCCGACCGTCGGCTGCGGCGTGCGTGCCGCCTGAGCCTGCGCTGCAGCCGCCTGCGCCCGCTGCAGCGCGGCGCGCTGCACCTGCAACGGCGCGTTGGCTTGCACCGCCTGCGCCGCGAGCTGCCCGGCGTCCAGGGTGGGAAGGGCCAGCGCGTCGTCCTGCCGCGGCGCGGCTTGCGTCCCGCTTGGCGCCAGTTGCGGATAGCGCGCCAGCAGCGCGGCACGGCTGCTGGCGGCGACACCCTGCGCCAGCAGCAGCGCGGCCTGGGCCCGCGCCTGTTCGGCCTGCATCTGCTCGACCTCGAGCACGCTGGCGTCGCCAAGCGCCTGGCGTCGCTGCAGCGCCTTGACCTGGGCATGGATCAAGTCCAGATCTTGCTGCGCCAACGCGGCTTCGGCCTGCGCCCGCTCGGCGGTAAACCAGGCCGTGAGCAGCTGGCCCAGCACTTGCTGCCGCGTCGCCGCCAGTCCGGCCTGGGCCGACGCCTGCAGCGCCTCGGCCAGGCGGCCATCGGCCTGCGCCTGGGCGGGAAGCCGCAGGGTGCGGTTGATCAACAGCTGCCACTCGGTGTAGCGGCCGTTGTCCGGCGGCGATTCGATGCGGCGTTGCTGCACTTGAGCCTGCGCGGTGAACTCGTTGGTGCCCGCGCGCAGCACGGCACCGTTGTGCGCCGCGGCTTGTTGCAGCGCTTGTGCTTCCTGCAGCGCCGGGGTGGCAGCCAGGATCTGCGCCATGGTGGCCGCCTGCGGCAGGCTGGGGCTGGGCAGGTTGTCCAGCGTGGGCAGGGCCGAGTCGGCCCGCGCCGCAGGCTCGGTCGGCGTCGCGGCTGGGCGCGGCCCGGCCAGGGTGGGTGCTGCCGGCAGCGCCAAGGCAAGCGCCATGGCGCAGGCCAGCAGGGATTTGGAAGAGGCTAGGGGATTCATCCGACGTTCTCCGTCTTGGCGATGGCAGCATCGGCCTTGCGCGCGGCGCGCGGCAGGCCGAAGCGGGCAAACAACAGGGGCAGCAGCACCAGGGTGAGGGCGGTGGAGCTGAGCAAGCCGCCGATGACCACGATGGCCAGCGGCTTCTGGATTTCCGAGCCAGGGCCGGTGGCCGACAGCAGCGGTATGAGACTGAGCGCCGTGATGCTGGCTGTCATCATCACCGGCCGCAGGCGGCGCATGGCGCCGTCGCGCACTGCCTGCTGCAGTGACAGGCCGCGTTGCAACAGTTCGTTGAAATGGCTCACCAACACCACGCCGTTGAGCACGGCAATGCCCAGTAGCGCGATGAAACCCACCGAGGCCGGCACCGACATGTACTGGCCGCTGCCCCAAAGCGCCACCACCCCGCCCACCAAGGCGAAGGGAATGTTGGCAAACACCAGAACCGACTGGCGGAACGAGCCGAAGGTGGTCATCAGCAGCACGAAGATCAGCGCCAGCGCCACCGGCACCACCAGCCCCAGCCGCGCAGCGGCGCGCTGCTGGTTCTCGAATTGTCCGCCCCACTGCAGGCGCACGCCTTCGGGCAGCTTCACGCGGGTGGCGACAGCTTGGCGCGCGTCGGCGACATAGCTCACCAGATCGCGACCGCTCACGTTCGCCTGCACCGCGGCGAAGCGGCTGCCGTCCTCGTGCGCCACCAGCACCGGGCCCTGCGTGGGCGTGAGCGTGGCCAGTTGCGACAGCGGGTAGGCCGTGCCGTCGGGCGCGGTGATCATCACCTGCGCGAATGCCTGCGGGTTGCTGCGCAGGTCGGCACCGCCGCGCAGCAGCAGCGGCGTGCGGCGCACGCCTTCGAGCACCATGCCTTGCGGCTGGCCTTCGATGAGGGCGCGCAGGTCTTGCTGCAGGCTGTCGACGTCGAACCCGGCGCGGCCGGCGGCGAGGCGATCGACCTGCACGGTGAGGTACTGCACGCCCTCCGGGCGCGCGGCCAGCACCTCTTCGGCCCCCGGCACCGATTTGAGCGTCTCGGCGACCTGCTGCGACAAGGCACCGAGCTGGGCGATGTCGGGACCAAAGATTTTCACCACCAGGTCGCCGCGGCTGCCCGTGAGCATTTCCGACACGCGCATCTCGATAGGCTGGGTGAAGCCAAAGTCCACGCCTGGAAAGCGCTCCAGCACGCGGCGCATGGCGGCAATCACTGCATCCTTGCCGCCAGCGCGCCATTCGGCCATGGGCTTGAGCACCAGGAAGGTATCGGTCTCGTTCAGACCCATGGGGTCCAGGCCCAGATCGTCCGAGCCGCTGCGGGCGACGATGGACCGAATCTCCGGCACCTCGCGCAGCAGCGCCTGCTGCACCCGCAGGTCGAGCGCGGCGGTGGCGCCCAGGCTGACCGACGGCAGCTTTTGCAACTGCACGATCACATCGCCTTCGTCCAATGTGGGCATGAAGGTCTTGCCCACACGGGTGTAGGCCCAGCCGGCCGCCAGCAGCGACAGCAGCGCCACGACGACGACGATGCGGCTGTGCGCGAAGCTCCAGTCCAGCACCCGCCGATAACCGGCGGTGAGGATGCGCACCAGCCAGGGGTCGGTGTGCGGCATGGTCTTGAGCAACAGCGAGGCCATCACCGGCACGATGGTCAGGGCGATGAGCAGCGAGGCGCCCAGCGCGAACACGATGGTCAGCGCCACCGGGCGGAACAGCTTGCCCTCCAGCCCTTCGAGGGTGAGCAAGGGCAGAAAGACGATGGCGATGATCGCCACCCCCGACAGCACCGGCCCCGCCACTTCCGACACGCCACGCAGAATGCGGGCGATGCGGTCGCTGCTGCCCGCGCCTTGTTGCGGCGGATGCGGCACCGGCGGTTCGGCATCCGGGTCGTGCGCCATGTGGTTGACTAGGTTTTCCACCACCACCACGGCTGCGTCCACCAGCATGCCCAGGGCGATGGCCAGACCGCCCAGGCTCATGAGGTTGGCGCTCAGGCCGAACCAGCGCATGAG
>JAKAFC010000069.1 GCA_021818065.1 Pseudomonadota bacterium | reverse complement strand
TGCTGCGCGGCGTGCGCCTGCAGCGCCAACTCGGCCAGGCGCTTGCTCGCGCCCATCACATTGGTCGGGTTCACCGCCTTGTCGGTGGAGATGAGCACGAAGCGCTGCGCGCCGCAGGCGGTGGCGGCGCGGGCGGCGTTGAGTGTGCCCAGCACATTGGTGCGCAGGGCTTCGATGGCGTTGTCGTCTTCCATCAGCGGCACATGCTTGTAGGCCGCGGCGTGCAGCACCACGGCGGGGCGGTGCCGCATGAACAGGTCGCGCAGTCGCTCGGGCTCGCGGACGTTGGCGGTGTAGTAGCGCACGGCCAGTTCGGGAAAGCGCGCCTTGAACTCCTGTTCCAAGGCGTAGATGGCGATTTCCGAGGCGTCGATGCACACCAGCTGCCTTACGCCAAAGCGCGCGATCTGGCGGCACAGCTCCGAGCCGATGCTGCCCCCCGCGCCCGTGACCAGCGCCACCTGCCCGGCGAGCAGGCCGGACAGGCCGCGCACGTCGAGTTGTACGGCGGCGCGTCCCAGCAGATCCGCCAGCTCCACCTGGCGCGGCGCGTTGCCGTGGCTGCCGCTTTGCAGCCAGTCGTCGGCACGCGGTAGGGTGAGCAGGGCCAGGCGGGCATCGCTGGCCTGCAGCAGCAGCTCACGGCGCGCGGGGCTGCCGGGTTCGCTGGCGATCAGGGCGTGGCTGGCGCCTTGCGCTTGGGCCACGCGGGCCAGGTCATCCACGCTGCCCGCCACCCGCACGCCCTGCACGCTGCGACCCACTTCGCCGCGGTTCGGGCTGATGAGGGCGACCACCTGCCAGCCTTTGCTCGGGCGCAGGCTTTGCAGCGCCCGCGCGGCCTCGTCCAGGGTGCCCAGCACCAGCAGCGGCTTGCCTTCGGTGGTGGCGCGGGTGAGGCGGCCCTCGGCCCAGATGCGTGCCGCCAACCGCAAGCCGAGCAGCGCGGCCGCGGCGAACAGCGGGTGCAGCAGGACGATGGAACGTGGGAAGTTGGGCAGGCGCAGCAA
Organism: Pseudomonadota bacterium; assembly: GCA_021818065.1. GTDB lineage: Bacteria > Pseudomonadota > Gammaproteobacteria > Burkholderiales > Burkholderiaceae_C > Thiomonas. The sequence goes on along the minus strand of JAKAFC010000069.1, from coordinate 12,784 downwards.
CAGCAGCACGGCAGCCAGCGCCAGCGCCGCCACGAGCATGGCCGAGGCCAGGCGCTTGAACTCGGGCACGCTGGTGTGCCGCCACGGCGTGCGGTACGCCCCCAGCCCAGCCAGCGCCGCCACCCAGACGACGGCCGCCAGGGGCGTGCTGATCCACAGAATCTGCGTCAGATTGGTCGGTGCGTCGTTGCGCAGCAGACTGAAGCGAAAGGCGAAGGCCAGCAGCCAAGTGAAGGCGACGAGCACGGCATCGGCCGCGGCAGGGCGCCAGGTGGCGCGGTTGGACAAACTCATGCAGCGCTCCGCGTGGCCACGCCCAGGCCGCGCGCCACGAGTTCGCACACCCGAGCGCGCTGCGCGGCGCTCATATTCGAGCCCGAAGGCAGGCAGATGCCGCCTTCGAACAGCGCGCGGCTTACATCCTGATCGGTGGTGTGGGCGAAGTAGCGGCAGCCTGCGTACAAGGGCTGCAGGTGCATGGGCTTCCACACCGGCCGGGCCTCGACGTTGTGGCGTTCGAGAAAGTCGAGCAGGGCGTCGCGCCGGGTTTGCGCGTCGCCGCCTTCGAGCACGAAGGCCGACAGCCAGCGGGTGGAATGATGCCCGTCGGGCTCGGCCATCCAGCGCAGGCCGGGCACGGTGCCGAGCGCGTCGCGGTATTGGGCGAACACTGCGCGTCGGCTTTGCACCCGTTGCTCGAGCACGCGCAACTGGCCGCGGCCGATGCCCGCCAGCACATTGCTCAGCCGGTAGTTGTAGCCGTCTTCGACATGCTCGTAATGCCGCGCCGGTTCGCGCGCCTGGGTGGACAGTTTGCGGGCATGCTCGATCAACGCCGCGTCGTTGCCCACCAGCATGCCGCCGCCCGAGGTGGTGATGATCTTGTTGCCGTTGAACGAAAACACCGCCAAGCGACCGAAGCTGCCGCTGGCGCGGCCGTTGTAGCTGGCGCCGAGCGATTCGGCGGCGTCTTCGAGCATGGGCACGCCGTACTGCTCCAGCAGCGGCAGGATGGCGTCCATCTCGGCGCTCTGGCCGTAAAGGTTCACCACCACCGCTGCCTTCGGCCTGATGCCTTCGGCCTGCAGGGCGGCCAGCGCTGCGGCCAGAGCCTGCGGCGACATATTCCAGCTCTGCGGCTCGGAGTCGATGAACACCGGCGTGGCGCCGAGTTGCTTGATGGGGTTGGCGCTGGCGACGAATGTGAGGCTGGAGCACAGCACGACATCGCCCGGCCCCACGCCCAGCAGACGCAAGCCCAGATGCAGCGCCGCCGTGCCCGAGCTCGTGGCTGCAGCGTGCTGCACGCCCACGCTCGCCGCCAGCTCGCGCTCGAAGGCGTCCACATGGGGGCCGAGCGGCGCGATCCAGTTGCTGCTGAAGGCCTCCTGCACCAGCGCAACTTCCTCGTCGCCCAGATGCGGTGACGACAGGTAGACGCGCTGCGACAGCTCGCGCCGCGTCACCAGATCGACGGCGCGCCCGGCGGCATCGACCACCGGTACGTGGTCGATGCGCTGCGCGTCCATCAGCGCCAGCACGTCGCGTTGGCTGGCCTGCAGGCTCACCGTGTGCGGTGCGTGCGGCATGGGCAGGGCCGACAGCGGCGCCGTGGGCGGGGTGCCAGCCAGCGCCGCGCGGCGCAGATCGCCGTCGGTGACGGTGCGCAGCAGACGGCCCTGGGCGTCGGTCACCAGCACAATGCCTTGCGCCGTGGCATCGAGCCGCGCCAGCGTCTCGTGCAGCGTGGCGCTGGGCGGTAGGCAAAGTTGGGCGAGTGGGAGAAGGGGCATGGCAGCGGACAATCAAACAGCAATCAAACGGCAATCAAACAGGAACCACGCGCAGACCGAGGGTGCGCGCCGCGCCACACTGGCGCTGATCAGCTGAGACGAACACCTCGGCCTCGCAAGCCAGCGCGGCGCCGATGTGCAGCGCGTCCATGCCGCGTAGCGGGTGAGTCTCCAGCGCGCGCACGGCGTGGCCGACGACGTCGGGCGAGGTGTCGCAGACCAAGGCATCCTCGATGTCGGCGAGCAGGTCGGCCTTGATGGTGCGGTACTGCTGCGCGTCGATTCGACCTTCGCGCAGCAGGCGGTTGAAGGCGGAGATCAGCTCGGGCACTGCGATGACCGACAGCGCGAGCACGCTGGCTGCATCGCACCAGCGCAGCACCTCGGCCGAGCCGACTTCGTCGACATAGCGCTTGGCCAGAGCCGAGGAATCGAAGTACACCCGCATGGTGCTGGAGACGCCGCAGCGATCAGCGTTGGTCGAGAATGATGCGGCTGATCTGTTCACCCGAAATCTGCAGCGGGCGGGCCTCGCGCCGTTTCCAAGAGGGCACTTGCGGCGCCACCGGGTGAATCTCGGCGATGGGCTTGCCCTTGCGCAGCACGCGCACGGTTTCGCCGGCTTCGACCAGGTCGAAAAACGCGCGGGCGTGGTTGCGTAGTTCGGTGAAAGTCGTGTCACGCATGGCAGGGCTCCGGGCAAGATGTACATTCAAGTGTACATCTTGACATGGGCGTGTCTGTACAGGAGTTTTACGCGCTCGCCTGCGCCAGAGGTCGTGCCGGCACCCCTGCCCAGGCCTCGCCGTCGGGCAGGCCTTGCAGCAGCACGGCGCCCGCGCCCAGCGTGGCGCCTGCGCCCACGCGCAGATTGCGCAGCACCGTGCTACCCGCCCCCACCAGGGCGGCTTCACCCACCAACACCGCACCGCCCAGGCGCGCTCCGGGGGCCACATGCGCCCAGGCGCCAATGCGGCAGTCGTGATCGACCACGGCGCCGTGATTGACGATGGCACCGACGCCGAGCTCAGCCATGGGGCCAACGACGCACTGTGCCGTGATCAGGCAGCCCGCCGCGACGCGCGCGGAGGCCGCCACGCTGGCGCTGGGGTGCGCGACGGTGGCCAGCGTCCCGAGCGCTGCCAGCCGTGCCGCCTCGTCGCGCCGCACCGGGTTGTTGCCGATGGCCACATGCACCACGCGGGGGCCGGGCAGGGTGCTGGCGTCCTCCGGGGAAAGCACTGGCACGCCTGGCAACAGATCGCTGCCCCAGGTGGCAGGATTGCGGTCGGAGGCGACCACGCGCGCAAACGCGCCGCTCAACAGCGCCGCGTCAGCCGCCACGCGGCCGTGACCGCCGGCGCCGAACACGATGAGGGTGGGTTTTTCGGTCGATGCAGACATGAGACCTTCAATAACGATTGACCTTGTGCAGCAGCTCGCCAGGCGAACTGCCCTCCGACACGCTGCGCGTGCCTCCCCCCGAGGAGGTGTGAGTTCCTTCAGAACGGCCGTGCGGAACGGACAGCGGCAGAGTCGCCAAAAGATGCGCGATGCGGGCGGCGCTCCGGCCGTCACCATAGACATTGTCTTCAGGGTGCGGCCAGGGCCCGAGCGCCAACGCCTGCCGCACGGCGGCTTCAATGGCGCTGGCCTGCGGCGGCACATCCATGGTGTTGGCATTGCGCTCGCGAAAGCTCTGGCGGCTGCCGACGTTGACCACCCGCGCACCCAGACTGGCCGCCTCGATGATGCCCGACGACGAATTGCCCGCCAGCAGCGCGGCGTGGCGCAGCGCGGCCAGGTAGTCGGCGCGCTGCAAATGGGTGATGCGATGAAACCCCGGCCACTGCTGCGAGCGCAGCAAGGCCTCGATATGGCCCGAGCCGGCGTCGGCATTGGGCGCCAGCCACACCACGCTGAAGGCCGACCCCGCTCCCGCGGCCTGCAGGCCGTCGAGCAGCGCCTGGGTCTGCGCGGCGGCGTCGTCGGCCTCTTGCACCACGGGGTGGAACAAGGCCAAGACGTAGGGCCGATCGTCGCGCAGCGCGCGCGCTTCCGGCGCAAAGGGCGCCTGCCGTGTCAGCGCCGCCTGCAAGGCGCGCAGCGCGGCTTCGCGTGGCAGGTGCAGCACCTCGCCCAGATCGTCCAGCCCCGGCGCGCCCACCACATGCACGCGCTGCGGGTCTTCGCCCATGGCGATGAGGCGCTCGCGCGACTGCGCCGTGGCGCAGAAATGCAGCGCGGCCAGCTTGCTGATGGCATGGCGCACCGGCTCGTCCACCGTGCCCGAGCGCTCGCCGCCGTGCAGGTGGATGCTTGGGACGCCCAGATGCAGCGCCGCAATCGCCCCGGCAAGCATCTCGCCGCGGTCGCCGAGCAGCAACAGGGCGTCGGGCTGCTCGGCCTGCAGCACCGGCACCAGCCCCGCCAGCGTCTGGCTGATGGCCCGCGCCATCCCCGCCCCGTCACGCGCACCCACATCACTAGGAATGCGCGCCGCAATGCGCAGCCCGCTGGCTGCGATGTCGTCCACCGTGTGGCCGTAGTCGGCGTGCAGATGCATGCCCGTCACCGCCACCGCCACCTCCAGCCCCGGATGCGCCGCGGCCGCCTGCAAGGTCTGGCGCATCAGCCCGAAGTCGGCTCGGGTGCCGGAGAGGTAGAGGATGCGGCGGGGCATGCGAGGGGGAAATGGGGGAGTCGGCCACGGCGGGCTGACAAAAGAAAGATTTTTGCAGAGATTGCGGTATAGCGAGCGGGCTGATTGAAGTTGTCAAGGTGTTCCGATTGCGGACGCGCCGTCCCTTCGCGACTTCGCCTCGTTGTCACGGCTCGACCCGCGCCTGCGCACGCCTGGCCTTGAATCAGGGTGTTGAGACGTTTCCCAGATCGTCCCACTGCAGCACCGTGCCCGCCTCAGCCTCGCGGCGCAGGCGCTGGCCGATGACGCGATCGAAATCGGCGGCGGGGATGCCGCTTGCCGGGCGGCGCAGGTGCAGGTGTTCGCGCTGCAGCACGGTGCCTGCAGGCAGGGAGCAGGCCAGCACCACGCTGCGGCGGGCCACGGTGCGCACGTCGAGTTCGTCGGACCGCGGCGCCTTGATGCCGTCGCCCAGCATGGCTTCGATGCGACGGATGTCGTGCGCCAACGCGGCAAACTCGGCGGGTTCGCTCGATGCCCGGTGGTCGGGGCCGGGTAGCGTGCGGTCGAGGGTGATGTGCTTCTCGATCACGCAGGCACCCAAGGCGACGGAGGCGAGCGCGGCGGTGTTGCCCAGGCTGTGGTCGGAATAGCCGATGGGCAGGCCGGTGGCGTCGCGCAGGGTGGCGATGGCGCGCAGGTTGAGCGCATCATCCGGCGCGGGATAGGCCGAGGTGCATTGCAGGATGGTCAGCGACGGCCCGGCTGCGCTGCGCTGCGCCCATGCCGCCCGCACCCAGCTGATGGCGCGCTGCACTTCGTCGAGCGTGGCCATGCCGGTGGAAAGCAACAGTGGCAAGCCGGTGGCGGCAGCCTTGGCCAGCAGCGGGCGGTTGACGATTTCGCCCGACGACAGTTTGAGCCGCCGCACGCCGAGGCTGACCAGCAGATCCACCGCGTCTTCCGAGAACGGGGTGGACATGAATTCGATGCCGACCCGCGCGCAATGCGCGGCGATGATGCGGTGCTGCTCGGCGCTGAGTTCGAGCTTGCGCAGCATGGCGAATTGATCGGTCTCACCGGTGGCGCCTTGCTGATAGGCGGCGGTGGCGGTGCCGGGCAGGGCAAGGTCTTCGGCGCGGAAGGTCTGGAACTTGACGGCGTCGGCCCCGGCGGCGTGGGCGGCATCGACGAGTTGCAGCGCGAGGTCGAGTTGGCCGTTGTGGTTGACGCCGGCTTCGGCAATGAGAAACACGCGGTCGCGGGACATGGTGGGTGCGTTGTTCAGGTGGACTGCCGAGCGTAGTGCCATTCGGCCAGGGCGAAATCGTCGGCAGTGTCGATGTCCACCGAGCGCGCGGCGGGCATGGTGTGGGCTGCCACGCGCACGCTCCACAGACCGTGCTGCGCGGCGTGGGTCAGGGCGTCGCGCCGCCAGACGTAGATCGAGCCATTGAGCGCCCAGACCCGGGGCGCAGCTTGCCGCGCCGCCAGGCCACCGCCTTTGCTGATGTGCACCTCGCCTCCAGGCTGCTCTTCGACCAGGTTGAAGTAGGGGTTGAAGCCGCTGTCGAACACGCTGAGCACCAGCCCCGGCGCGTCGGCGGCGTCGGCGCGGGCGAGGCAGCCGTCGAGGTCGGCTGGGGTGCGCAGCGGCGAGGTGGGCTGCAGATCGACGATGCGGGTCACGGTCTGGCCCTGCGCTTCGAGGTGCGTCACCAGGTGCTCGATGACGGGCAGCTTGGGGCTGGCGTCGCGCGCCAGTTCGGCCGGGCGCAGGTACGGCACCGTGGCGCCCGCCGCACGCGCCACGGCGGCGATGGCGGCATCGTCGGTCGACACATACACGGCGCGGATGGCGGGGTGCTGCAGCGCGAAGCGGATGCTGTGGGCGATGAGCGGCTGCCCCGCGAACGGCAGGATGTTCTTGCCCGGCAGGCCTTTGCTGCCGCCGCGGGCGCAGATGGTGGCGATGGTGGTCATGGGGTCAGGCCATGGCGGAGGGCGAGGGGTGGGGGTGGGGGTGGGGGGGGGGGGGGGGGGGCGGCAAGCAGGTCCAGCACGTGTGCGCTCACACGGTCTGCAGCGGTGTTGGCCGCCTCTGGAGTGGCTTCGGCGTGAGCCGTGGCGCGTGCCGAGTCGGGCTGGGCAAGCAGCGCGGCCAGCGCTTGCGGCAGATCGGCGAGATGGCAGGCGGCATCGGCCACGCCCAGCGCCAGGTAGGGCATGGCAGGCGCGGCGATGGAGTCGAGCAACTGCAGCACGCGCCGGCCCGCCAGATGGGCTTCGAGCGCCACGGTGGACGTACCGGTGAGCACGGCGTCCACCGCGTGCAGCAGCGGGTGCAGCGGCTCGGTGCGCGCCGAGAGGCGCACTTGCGCATCGTTGGGAAGCGGCGGACAGGTCTGCGACGGGTGCGGCCGCACGATCAGGGTCCAGTGCGGATGCTGGCGCACACTGGCGATACAGGCGTGCAGCATACGCTCCGGCAAGCGCGGGTCGCCCTGGCGGCCGGGCGAGGCCGGATGGGAGGTGGGCTCGGGCTGCAGCGCCAGCAGGATGAGCCGACGCGGCGGTGCGCCCAGCGCTGCACGCAGCGCCAGCCCGGCGGCGCGGGTCTGTGGCGCGTTGAGAGCATCGAACGCCGGGTTGCCGGTGACGACGATGCGCTCGGGCGGCCATCCGGCACAGATGAGGTTGTCGCGCACGACGCCGGACAGCACGCAGACCCGGCTGGGGTAGCGGGTACGGGCGGCGAAGGCGTCGCCAGGCATGGCGAACAGGTCGAGCAACACCAGGCTGGGGATGCCCGCTTCCGTCGCGGCATCGACCACGGCGTATTCGCTGCGCGGCGCATTGGTGGTCAGCACCAGGTTGGGCTGAAGGTTCGCGATGACGCGGCGGAAGACGTGCAGCGGGTGAAACCCCTGGCGGCCGCGGGCGTCGAGCACGGCTTGTGCCGCCGCGGGGCCGAGTTGCTGCTGCAGATCCCAGGCGTTGATGCCCAGATAGGCCACGGTTTCGGCCTCGGGAATGTCAGCATGGGCGTTGCCTGGCTGCAGCGCGCGGCCCAGCGCCAGGGCCTGGGCCTGCTCCTCGGGCGACAGCAGGTGCAGCAGGTCGGCATAGCCCAGAGGGCTCTCGCCGGCCTCACGCGCCACGCGCGCCGCGGTGGTGAGCGCCAGCAGGGTGATGTCGAGGTCGGGACGCCGTTCGCGCAGCGCCCGCAGCACGGGCAGCACCATGGCGATGTGGCCGCCGCCGTAGGCCACCGCCAGGATGCGGCGGGGCGCGGCAGTGTGCGTGGTGCGCGGCGTGCTGCTCATGCCGGCAGTTGGGGCTGGAACTGCTGCGCCCAGAGTTCCAGCGCCGCCAGGGCGCGCAGTTCGCGGGTGTGATTCGCCGTGCCGGCAACGTGGTCGTCGAACAGCTTGCGCACGGTGTCGGCCTCGAACAGTTGGGCGCCCAGCGCGTGCGGGGCGAACAGCAGCGCGGCCAGCCAGTCTTTGCGCGGTCCGCGGAACCATTCGCCGATGGGCACGGTGAACATCTGCTTCTTGCGGTGCGCGAGATCGGCGCCGATGAGCGGCTCGACCGCGCGCTTGAACCAGTGCTTCTTATCGCCGTTGTTCAGCTTGGTCTCGCCAGGGGCGCGGAAGGCGAACTCCATCAGACGCCAATCGAGGAAGGGCGTGCGCGCCTCGAGCGACACCGCCATGCCCATGCGGTCGGGCTTGACCAGGTTGTTGCCGGGCAGCAGCAGCATCATGTCCAAGAACAGCATCTGGTTGACGCGGTCGAAGTGCGCCGCCTGTTCAAACCACGGCGCGGCGACGTCGCGCACGCTGTCCACGTCGGCCAGCTCGTGGCGCAGCCAGGGCTGGAACAGCGCAGCGCGGGCCTGCGCACCGAACAGGCCGGTGTGCTCCACATAGTGCCGGGCGAAGTTAGCCGCGGGCAGGTCGCGCAGCGCGGCGTCGGCCATGAAGCTGGCGTACTTGTCGTAACCGGCAAACAACTCGTCGCCGCCATCGCCGGTGAGCACGACTTTCACATCCTGCACGGCGAGTCGCGACACCTCGCGTGTCGGCATGAACGAGGCATCGCCATGCGGCTGGTCGCAATGCCACAGCACCCGGCCCCAGTCGTCGAGCATGTCGGGCTGCACGATGTGCTCGCGGTGGGTGGCACCAAAGCGTTGCGCCGCCTCGCGGGCGTAGGGCGATTCGTCGAAGCGCGGATCGGGAAAGCCGATGCAGAAGGTGCGGGCGGGTTCACGCACATGCCGCGCCATCAGCGCGACGATGGTGCTGGAGTCGACCCCGCCGGAGAGAAAGGCGCCGAAGGGGACGTCGGCCCGCAACCGCAGTTGCACCGCGTCGTCGAGCAGGGCGAGAAATTGTTCCTGCCAGGCGCTGAAGCTTTGCGTGCTCGGCGTCTGCTCGGCCAGGCTCCACCAGCGGCGCGAGCGGCTGCCCTGGCCGTCAATGGTGAGCACCGTGCCGGGCATGACATGGCGCACGCCCGCGAACAGCGTGAAGGGTGGCGGCACATAGTTGTAGGCGAGGTAGTGCTGCAGCGCGGGCAAATCGAGCGTGGGGTGCTCGGGCAGCGCGGCAAGCACGGCCTTGATCTCCGAGCCGAACAGCAGCCGTCGGCCGTCGTCGTGCACGAACAGCGGCTTGACGCCAATGCGGTCGCGCACGAGGTGAAGGACCGGAGCCCCCACGCTGCGCTGCCCCCCGAGGGGGCCAGCCTCGGCCCCGCGCCCATCCCAGATGGCGATGGCGAACATGCCGTTGAGCCGTGGCAGGAAGGCCAGTCCTTCGCGCTCGTACAGCCGCAGCAAGACTTCGGTGTCGCTGTGATCGGAGCGGAAGCGCACACCTTGGCGCTGCAGCTCGTTGCGCAGTTCCACATGGTTGAAGATCTCGCCGTTTTGCACCAGGGCGATGCGCCCGTCGTCGCTGACGAAGGGCTGGTGCCCGCCAGCGATGTCGATGATGGACAGACGGCGATTGCCAAGGGCTGCGCCCGGGGCGGTGAACACCCCGCTGTCGTCGGGCCCGCGATGGATCAGGCTGGTGTCCATGGCGGCGAGGGCGGCGGCGCTCAGCGCTGCGCCGCTGCGATCGAAAAATCCGTAGATGCCACACATGGGGGAAGGAGTCCTCGGGATCGGCTCAGTTGGCGCTGGATTTGAATAACTGGCCCACGGTCAGCCAGAGAATGGACAGATCGCGCCGCAGGCCAGGATGCTGCGCGTAGTCGAGATCGGCCTGCAGCCGCTGCTGCGGCGTGGCATTGGAGCGGTAAAGCGCCTGCGCCAACCCGGTGATGCCGGGGCGCACGCGGTGGCGCACGGTCCACTGTTGTTCGCTGTAGTTGGCGCGCTGCGCGGGCACGTCCGGGCGCGGGCCGACCAGGCTCATGTCGCCACGCAAGACGTTGAGCAGTTGCGGAAGTTCGTCCACGCTGCTGCGGCGCAGGACGCGGCCGACGCGGGTGATGCGCGGATCGCCCCGGCTCGTGTTGTAGGGCCCGCGCTGCGCGGCATCCACCACCATGCTGCGAAATTTGTACAACCGGAAGGGCTGGGTGCCGCGCCCGACGCGGGTCTGGGCGAACAGTACGGGGCGGCCCGAATCCAGCCACACCGCCAGGGCGGCCGTCAGCATCACGGGAGACAGCAGCACCAGCGCCAGCAGCGCCAGCACGATGTCGAACAGACGTTTGGCCACGGCGGGTCAGCGCAGCGTCGGCGACGCGGTCGGCCCCAGACTCTGGGCGACGCGGGTGATGAGATCGATGGCCAGCAACCTGTCGTTCTCGACTTCGGCGGGCTCGCGCTGCGCCAGCACCTGCGCGGCGTGCTGCAAGCGACCGATTTCGCTGGCATAGATGGCACGCCAGTCGGACTCGGGCGCCTCGATGCGTTCGCGGTTGAAGGTGCGCGACAGGATCACGCTGCTGGAGCCCAGACGCAGATGCTCACCCAGCACCACGCGCCCGGGCAGCAGCCCTTCGTCCAGCCGGGCGATGCCGCCGAACCCGAAGCGCTTGCCGTGCTGCTGGGCCGCCGCGGCGACGGCATCGACCACGCCGTCGGCCAGCGGCTGGAACATGAAGCGCAGCCCCAGTTCGCGGTGCAGGTCGTTGAGGCCGACGTAGATCTCGTCCAGCCCGTCCAGGCCGGCCCATTGCGGCAGGCTTTGCAGCGCATCGCGCGTTTCCAGCAGGGCGATGGTGCGGGCGCGGCCCGCGACCAGGGCGATGAAGCGCGCCACCGCATCCGCACTGCGGAACATGGGCAGCATGATGTGGCTGGCGCCGCTGGCCAGGGCTTGGTCGATCTCAAGGGCGCTGGCCTCGTGCAGCGGATTGACGCGCACGATCAGCGCCGTCTGCGGCACCGCCCGGCGCACGATGGCCACGTCCTGCGGCACATGGTCGGAAATGAAGGTGCCCAGACCACCCTGGCGCTCCTGTTTGCCGTGCTGCTCCAAGTCCACCATGATGCGCGCCACGCCGCAGTGCACGGCGAAAGCGGCGAAATCCGGGTCGTTGGTGATTTGAATGAAGTCCATCGTGCAAGAGGGGCGAGTGGGGGCGCCCGAGGCTCAGCCCGCGCGCCGCAGCCCTCGGGAAGTGTAGCGATCGCGCACCAGCCGCCCCAGCGGGTCGAAGCGCAGCAGGGCGGCCAGGCCTGCGGCAAACAGCAGCGCGGCCAGCAGCAGCGACGGCAGCCAGGGCAGGGCAACGGCGTGCAGCGAGGTGCCGACGATGGCGAGCCCCAGCAGCGCGCCCAGCAGCACGGCGGCGTTGCGCCCCTGCGCATCGCCCTGGTGCCGCGCCAGCCGCCACCACAGCACGGCCACCGCCACTGCCCAGGCCGCGCCGTAGGCGGCCAGACCGCGCCACGGCTGGGCCGCGAGCACCGTGCCGGTTGCCGCCAGGGCAAGAAGCCCTGCACCGTACCCCAGCACCTGATCGGCGATGCGGCGGTGGCTGTTGAGCCGGGTGGCCAGGACCAGTTGCGCCGCCTGCAACGGCAGCAGCAGCAAAATCCAGCGCATCGCCTCGGTCACCTGGTCCTGTGCCTCGGTGGTCATGCGTCCCCAGCCGAACAGCAGGCGAACGATGCCCGGCGCGGCCACCATGCCCGCCAGGGCGATGAGCGCCGACAGCCAGAGCATGGCCCGTAGCCATTGGCGTGTCTCGGCCTGGGCACGTGCCGAATCGCCTTGACTTTCGGCGGCACTCAAGCGCGTGAGCGCCAGCGCCGACGCCACGGCAAACACCGTGTGCAGCGGCAGCTCGCCCACGCGCTGCGCATACTGGAACACGCCGAGTTGCCCGGGTCCGGCGTCCGACATCAGGGCACGCGCTGCCAGGGTGTAGAGCACGGTCAAGCCCGAGGCGGCAAGCGCCAGCACCAGCGCACGCAGGCTGGTCATGTCGGGCCATGCCTGGCCGGTGGCCGCGGCTGGGACTGATGCGCCGCGGCTGGCGCGGCGCATCAGTCCCAGCCGCGCTAGGGCGGCTGCCGCCACGCCGACGGCCACCCAGGCGAAATGGTGGGTGCGAGCCGCCACCAGTAGCCCGGTGATCAGCCCGAGGTTGAACACCACCTGCCCGGTATATTGCCATTGCAGGCGCCCCTGCGCCTGCAGCATGGCATTGCCCACCATGGCCACCGCCCCGGCAGGCAGGGCGACCAGCGCCGACCATCCCAGCGCTTGCGCCGCCAAGGCTGCCTCGTGCGCCTGCAGTCCGGGAGCCAGAAGATGCACGATCAGGTCGCGGCCCCACCAGACACCGATGCCGGCCAGCAGAAAGACCAGGGCGGCCAGCCGCGACCAGCGCGCGCCCTCGGCGGCGAGGTGCGCGGGGTCGCGTCCGGCCATGCGTGGCACCATCACCGCAGGAATGGCCGCTCCCCACAACAGGCTGACCGCCAGATCGGGAAAGGACAGCACCACCAGGGCCGCATCGGCGTGGCCGCTCAGCCCGAACTGCGTCGCCACCACTACATCGCGCACCAGGCCCAGCAGGCGGCTGGCGGCCAGAAGCAGCAGACTCAGCGAGAACACGCGCAACATCGACATGGACGCGCATTGTGCCTGCCCCGAGGGTCCGAGCCGCGGCGGAACCCGAGCGATTTGACGCGCTGCTGAAAGTGTGTCTATAATTTCTAGTCTTTAGCGCCCGTAGCTCAGTTGGATTAGAGTACTTGGCTACGAACCAAGGGGTCGTGGGTTCGAATCCTGCCGGGCGCACCAGTTTTACCAAGTAAATCAAGGCATTAGAGAACAAGCCCACACTAACAATGTGGGCTTGTTTTCGC
>JAKAFC010000068.1:3344-13982 GCA_021818065.1 Pseudomonadota bacterium | reverse complement strand
TGCTCGAAGTCGGCGATCTGCCGCAGATAGCGCTTCATCTCGCCGTTCTTCAGCCCGCCATGCGCCCGGCGGATCACCGGCTCCTCGTAGTGGCTGCGGTTGAACACGCCGATGCAGCCCAGCGGCGGCACCTGCGCATGCACCCGCCACAGAAAGTCGTGCCGCACCTCTTGCGGCGTGGGCACGCTGAACGAGGCGGCGCGGATGCCCAACGGGTTCACCCCGGTGAACACCGCCTTGGTCGTGCTGTCCTTGCCCGCCGAGTCCATGCCCTGCAGCACCACCAGCAGCGCCTGCTGCCTCCGGGTGAACATCACGTCCTGCAGCGCGCCGATCTGGTCGCGCAGGCTGGCGAGTTCGGCCTCGATCTGGTCTTTGGAGGGGTCGCCCGGTAGGTCGATCCGGGTCGGACGCTCGGCCAGCTCGAAGGGCTTGCCGGGTTCGACCAGCAGAGTGCGCAGCGCGTTCATCGGGGGCATGACGGATCTCTCAGAAGGTGTGAATGAATCTGGCGTGGCCAAGCAGCGTGCGCCAAGGGTTCCAATCAAGGCGCCAAGCACAGCCTTGCCCGTCGGCACGGCGCGTACCAACACCACCGATCGCAACGCCGCGAGGGGCGCTTGGGGCGCGATGAGGGGCCATGGCGGATTTGTTCACACCTTCTCAGCGGTTGACGCCGCGTGCCAGCAGCGCCAGGTTGTTGCGGGCACGCTCCTCGCCCTGGGCCGCGGCCAGGGTCCACCAGTGGCGGGCCTTGTCCATGTCTTGCAGCTTGCCCAGGCCGCGGTAGTACAACACGCCCAAGCTGAACTGCGCCTGGGCGTCGCCGTGTTCGGCGGCACGCTGGTACCAGGCGGCGGCCTGCGCATAGTCGAGCGCGGTGCCGCGTCCCATGGCCAGCAGCGCGGCGAGTTCGCGCTGCGCCACCGGCAGGTCCATCTCGGCGGCCTTGCGCAGCCAGGCCACGGCCTGGGCGTCGTCAGGCGCCGTGCCCTGGCCGGTGAGCAAGGCGTGGCCGTAGCGGTAGCAGGCCTCGCGGTGCCCCTGATGCGCCGCCTGCCCGAACAGCGCGACGGCCTGGGCCGCGTCCGCCGGGCCGCCGCGCCCGGTCTGCAGGAATACGCCGTAATTGCACTGTCCGGCAGGATCGCCCGCAGCGGCCGCCTGGGCATACCAGTGGCGGGCATCGGCATCGCTGCGCGGCACGCCGCGGCCGTGTTCGGCCAGAAAACCCAGGCCGTTCATCGCCCGCGCCAGCCCGGCGGCGGCAGCCTGCTGCCACAGCGCCAGGGCCTGCGCATCGTCCTGCGGCACACCGCGGCCATGCACGTACAGCCAGCCCAGGTTGTACATGGCCCCGGAGGACTGCTGGTCGGCCGCCTTGCGGTACCAATGGGCGGCCTGGGCGAAGTCTTGTCGGTCGTGGTAGTGCGCGCCCAGCCACTCCTGCGCCGTGGCGTCGCCGGTTCGCGCCAGCGCCTCGAGCGGGTGTTCCACATGCTCGGCCCCTAGCGGCGGCGACGGCGGTTGGGTGACGGGCGACAGCACCGAATCGGGCGCGTCTGGGTGCGGCGGGGAGGAAGGGGATACGAAAGCAGACATGGGTGCAGCACAAGGTGTTCTTGTCGTCGTCGCAGCATACCCCCGACTCGCCCCAGCCAGAAGCCGGGCGACGTTATGCTTGCGCTGCCTTTCAACCTGTTTCAACCTTGTGGAGATGCGTCCATGCGCCGCTGGCTGTTTCTCGTGCTGCTTTCGTTTGCGCTGCTGAATCTGGGCGGCTGCGGTTACAACGCGCTGCAGTCGTCCGACGAGCAGATCAAGGCCAGTTGGGCCGAAGTGCTCAACCAGTATCAACGCCGCGCCGATCTGGTGCCCAATCTGGTGAGCGTCGTCAAGGGTTATGCCGCGCACGAGAAAGACGTGTTCGTGCAGGTGACCGAGGCCCGCGCCAAGGTCGGCCAGATTCAGGCCACGCCCGAGCTCATCAACGACCCGGCGGCGTTCGCCAAGTTTCAGGAGGCGCAGGCGCAGATGACCAGCGCGCTGTCGCGGCTGATCGCGGTGTCGGAGAACTACCCGCAGCTCAAGGCCGACGGCGTGTTCCGCGACCTGCAGGCGCAGCTCGAAGGCACGGAGAACCGCATCGCCGTGGCGCGCATGCGCTACATCGAGGCCGTGCAGAACTACAACAACCTGGTGCGCCAATTCCCCAGCAATCTCACCGCCATGGTCATCGGCATGAAGGTCAAGCCCAGCTTCACCGTGGAGAACGAGAAGGCCATTTCGGTGGCGCCCAAGGTGGATTTCGGCGGCACGGCGCCCGCGCCCGCCGCCTCGCGCTGAGCCGGCCATGCGCCAGCCTGCCGTCTTGCGCCTGCGCTGGATCCTCGGGCTGGCTGCGGCCTTGCTATGGCTGGGCCTGGTTGCGGGCGGCGTGGCGCACGCGCAGACGGCGCTGCTGCCGGTGCCGCCGCTCAAGGCCGCCGTCACCGATCTGACGGGCACGCTCACACCGCAGCAGACAGCCACGCTCGATCAGGAGTTGCAGGCCTTCGCCGCGCGCAAGGGCAGCCAGATCGCGGTGCTGCTGGTGCCCAGCACCGCGCCCGAAGCCATCGAGCAATACAGCATCCGCGTGGTCGATGCCTGGAAGCTCGGTCGCAAGGGCCAGGATGACGGCGTGCTGCTGCTGGTGGCCAAGGACGACCACGCCGCGCGCATTGAAGTGGGCTATGGCCTGGAGGGCGCCATCCCCGACGCCATCGCCAGCCGCATCGTCGCCGAGACCCTGGTGCCGCAGTTCCGGCAGGGCGACTATTTCGCTGGGCTGCAGGCCGGCGTGCAGCAGCTCATGAAACTGATCGACGGCGAGCAGTTGCCGCCCCCCAAGGCCACCGCTGCCGCTGGCAACGGCCCGGACAAGCAGGAAATCGGCGTTCTGGTGCTGATCGGCGCCATCGTCCTCGGGTCTGCGCTGCGCAGTGTGCTGGGCCGCGCGCTGGGCGCGGGTGCGGGGGCGCTGGTGGCGGGTGGTGTCGCCTGGTGGCTGGCGGGGTCGCTGCTGCTGGGCCTGGGTCTGGGGGTGCTGGCTTTCATCGCCGTGTTCAGCGGCATCCGCCTCGGTGGCGGGCCGGGGGGCCTGGGCGGGGGCGGTTTCGGCGGCTTTGGCGGCGGCTCGGATTCAGGCGGCTTTCGTGGCGGCGGCGGGGGATTCGGCGGAGGCGGCGCTTCGGGCCGGTGGTGAGATGCCTGCCCCCCGCATGCTGCGCCATCTCGCCTTTGCGCCCTGGCGGGTGCGCCGCGCCTTTCCCCGCGCCACCCTGGCGGCCATCGCCGCCGCCATCCACGCCGCCGAACAAACGCATGGCGGCGAGATTCGCTTTGCCGTGGAAGGCGCGCTCGATCTGCCCGAACTCTGGCGCGGGGTCAGCGCCCGCACCCGGGCCATGGAGGTGTTCGCCCAGTTGCACGTCTGGGACACGGAGCACAACGACGGCGTGCTGATCTACCTGCTGCTGGCCGACCGCGGCGTGGAAATCGTGGCCGACCGCGGCCTGCGAACGCGGGTCGACGCCGACGAATGGGCCCAGGTCTGCCGCGGCATGGAGGCGATGCTGCGCGCCAACCGCTTCGAGGCCGCGGCACTGCACGGCGTGGCCGAGGTTGGCGCCTTGCTGGCGCGGCAGGCGCCGCCGCGTCCAGCGGACAAGCGCAACGAGCTGCCGGACTGGCCGGTGGTGCTGCGGCTGTGACCGCCGTTCAGTCAGGACCCTTCAGGGAAACAATCCCTTGAACAAGCCGGGGACAGCCGGTTGCTGCGGCCGCGTTCCGGTGGGCGCAAGCTGTTGGCGCAGCGCGTGTTGCAGGCTGTTCTGCAGCGTCTGCCGCACCAGGCTGCCGCCTGCCTTGGACCACAGCACGGTGTAGGCGGGCTGGGCGAAGCTGCCGTGCAGTTGCACCGGCACCGTCACCCCGCGCAGCGCGGCCATCTCCGCGCCGCCCTGGCCCTGCAGCGTTCCCACCAGGGTGGGAAACAACAGGTAGTCCATGTGCTGCCGCGGCAGGTCAAACCAGCCCTCGCCGCCCACACGCAGCAGCGGGGTCTGCAGTGTGAGGTCGGTGTTGTGCGCCACGCCGTCGCGCAGGGTGACGCTGGCGCCGAGGGCGGTGAAGTCGGTCTGCTCACCGGGCGTGGGGCCAAACTGCCCGTCCTTGCGCGCGGCCAGCAGGGTGCGGGCGTTGCGCAGCATCTGCGCCAGATTGAAGCCCTTGAGCGCGCCGTTCTTCACGTCCAGCCGCGCCTTGCCGGACAGACTGGCCAGCAGCGCCTGCAGGGTCTTGCCCTGGGCGTTGACATCGAGCGTCCAGCTCGCCTTGCCCAGCAGGGCGTCATGGCCGGTGAGCGCCCGCAGCACGGGCTGCACGCTGAGGTCGCGCCCGGTCTGCTGCAGGCTGTAGCGCTGGCTGGCCAAATCGACCTGCAGGTTGCCATCCACCGTGCCGCCAAACCCCTGCGCACTGAAGGACTGCAGCGCCAGGGTGTTGCCGTCGCCATACACCTGGCCTTGCACCGCATGCCACTGCGTGCCGCGCACCACCAGGCTGCCGAGCTTGACCTGAGCGTCGAGGGTCAGGCCTTGCAGCGGGCTGAGGTCGATGGCGGTGGCGCCGGCCGTCGCAGGCTTGGTGGCGCTGGCGGCGGGCGGTGTGGCGGCAGGTAGCCAGGCGTCGAGGTCGAGGCTGTCGGCGTCGAGCCCCAGCTTGAGCGCGTTGGGCGCGGTCCAGGCTGCCGTCGTCGTCAGCGCCCGGCCCGCCAACAGGCCCTGCAGCTGCAGCTGCGCCGTGGCCGGACTCTTGGCGCTGCCTGCCGCAGCCTCGGCCGTGCCTTGCAGCGCCAGCGTCTGCGCCGCGGTTGCGGTCTGGATCTGTCCCGAGAGCTTCAGCGCGGCCAGACTGGCGCGGCCCTGCGTCAAGTCGAGTTGCAGCGGCGACGCCGCGGTCAACTGCGCTGCGCCGGGTTTGCCTGCACGGCCACGATGCAGGTCGAGCTGGGCCACGGGCAGGCGCAGCTCGCGCAGCGTGCCCGCGCCCTGCTGGGTGCGCAGGTCCACCTGCACAGGCTGAGCCGATGTCACGTCGGCGCTGGCATGCAGCGGGCCGACCTGGAGCGTCGTGCCGTGCAGATCGAGCGTCGGCAGCGTCGCCTGCAGTTGCAGCGTCTGGGCGCTGGGCAGGCGGGCGGCGGCCTTGAGGCTCCACTGCCGGGCCTCCAGCGCCAGTTCCGGGCCGGTGCGCAGATTCAGGCCGACGGCGGCGAGTTGCGCCTGCACCGCCTTGCAACCCAGGGCGTCGCCCTGCAGCGACAACGCCAGATCCGACAGCGCCACGCCGTGCTGCGGCGCGTCCACCTGCAACTTGCCGCGCCACGCCACATGCATGGCCAGCGCCGGCTGGACGAAGCGCGCCATGCCCGCCCCATGAAAATTGCCGACGTGGCCACCGTCCAGGCCCGACAGCGCCAGCTCCACGGCGTCGAGCTGACCATGCACCTGCGCTTTGTCGTCGTCGAGCAGCAGCGCGCCCTGCTCCACTTGCAGGCGATGCACCGACAGACCCAGCGGACTGCGCGGTGTGTCGGCGGTGGACTGGGCGTCGGGCAGCAGGTCGGCAAAGTTGAACACGCCCTGGGCGTTGCGCACCACATGAATCTGCGGCCTGACCATGACCACGCGATCGACCACCAGCTTGCGCCGCAGCAGGGCGAACAGGTCGAGGTGCAAGCGCAGGTCGTCGGCGCGGGCGAACAGCGCCGTGGAATCGCGCTCGCTCAGAGTGAACGGCCCGGTGCGCAGGGTCAGCGGCGGAAACAGCTTGAGTTCGATGGTGCCGGGCAGCGTCAGGGTGCGGTGCTCGCGCTCCTGCACCACCTGGATCAGCACCGCCTTGTACTGGTTGGGATCGAAGGTGAGCAGCAGGATGCTGAGCCCACCGAGCAACAGAATGGCCGCCGCCAGCAGCGCCGCCAGCGCCGCCTTGAGCAGCCGCGCGGGCCAGCGGCGACGCGGCCCGCCCGGGTTCAACGGCGAGGCGCCAGCCTCAGACGGAGTCGGGCTGGGCGTCACGGGGACATTCCGCCGGGAGCACAATGCGCGGTGTGAGAGTGTGCATGCGGCCGATTCTAGGCAGCTTGTCTGACGCTCCGACGCCCCCTCGAATCTCCCGCGGCGCGAGCCGCAATTGCTTCATGTCCACCCCCTCTCCTGACCTCGTGATCTGCGGCGGCGGCATCGTCGGCAAGGCGTGCGCCCTGGCCCTGGCGCAGACCGGGCTCGACGTCGCTCTGCTGGGCGCGCGCCCGGCTGCAGCCCTGCCGGCTGACAACTACAGTCAGCGCATCTACGCCCTGAACGCTGCGTCGCGGCAACTGCTGGAACAGTTGCGCGTCTGGCCGCATCTGCCACCCGGCCGAGTGCAACCGGTGCGGGCCATGCAAATCCGCGCCGACGGCGCCCAGCTAGCCTTCGACACGCCCCCGGCGCAGGTTGAGGCGCTGGCCTGGATCGTCGAGTCCGACGCCATCGAAGGCGCGCTCGATCTGGCGCTGCGCTTCGAGCGCCGGGTGCAGCTCGACCCCGCGCCCGCCGCCCGCCTGTCACGCCCGGCCGATGGCCCTGGCTGGCAGGTGCAGACTGCCGACGGCCGCAGCCTGCACGCCGCGCTGCTGGTGGGCGCCGACGGCGAACACAGCCTGGTGCGCAAAGTCTCGGGCATTGCCACCGACACGCACGACTACATGCAGCGAGGCGTGGTGGCCAACTTCGCCTGCGCCGCGCCGCACGACGGCGTGGCTTTCCAGACCTTCGAGGACGGTGGCGTCATCGCCCTGCTGCCGCTGGCCCCGCTGCACGGGCAGCCGATGGTGTCGCTGGTATGGTCGGCGCCCGGCGCCCTGGCGCACGAACTGCTCGCCCTGCCGCCGGACGCACTGGCGCAGCGGGTGCAGGGGCATCTGGCCGCGATGCGGGCGCAGCACCTCGGCCCGCTGCGCGCCACTGGCGCCGCCGCAGCGTGGCGGCTGCAGCGCCAGATCGCCCGCAGCGCCGCCACCGATGCGCTGGTGCTGGTGGGCGACGCCGCGCACCGCGTGCACCCGCTGGCCGGCCAAGGGCTGAACCTCGGCTTGCAGGATGTGCAGCAGCTCGCCCACACGCTGCAGCAGCGCGCGCCGGGACAGGCGGTGCACGATGCGCGCCTGCTGCGCCGTTACGCCCGCAGCCGCGCCGAGCAAGTGCGCGCCCTGGCCATCGCCACCGACGCCCTGGCCCGGCTGTACGCCACCCACAGCCCGGTGCCCGCGCCGCTGCGCGCCCTCGGGCTGCACGCGGCCAATGCCTTGCCGCCGTTCAAGGCCCTGCTCACCCGGTATGCTTCGGGTCTTCCCTACCTTGCCTGACGCGCCGCCCGGCGCCTGCTGCTTCCCATGAACTCATCGCTTTCCCGTTCCGTTCTGCGCCTGGCGCGCCTGGCCGTGCTGGCGGCCGCCGCGCTGGCGGTGCCCGCCATGGCGCAAACCCTGGCCGAAACCCGTGCCGCCCTGGAAAAGGCCATGCCCGGCCTGCCCGCCAGCGCCAAGATCATCAAGACCCCCTACGCCGGGCTGTACGAAGTGGATATCGGCACCAAGCTGTTCTACACCGACGCCAAGGCCACCTTCCTGTTCGCCGGCGAGATTTTCGACACCAAGACGCAGACCAACGTCACCAAGGCGCGCATCGACGAACTGCGCCGCGTGAACTGGAAGGACCTGCCGTTCAAAGACTCATTCCAGCTGGTGTTCGGCAACGGCAAGCGCCAGATCGCCATTTTCGAAGACCCCTACTGCCCCTACTGCCACAAGATGGAAGCCACGCTGGAGAAGGTGAGCAATGTCACCCTGCACGTCTTCGTCGTGCCCATCATCCGCCGCGAATCCATGCAGCAGGCGCGCGACATCTGGTGCGCCCCCAACCGCAGCAAGGCCTGGCTGGACTGGATGAACCACGAGGTGCAGCCGCCCAAGGCTGCAGCCACCTGCGTCGATCCGCTCAAGAGCAACGTGCAACTGGCCGAGAGCCTGGGCATCTCCTCCACGCCCACGCTGATCTTCATGGACGGCAGCCGCATGGAAGGCGCCCTGCCGCAGGAGGAAGTCGAGAAGAAGCTGGCTGCGGTCAAGTAAGCCGCAGACCGAAACGCCACAGCAGGTACACCGCCATGCCCCCGGCAATGGCGGCCAGCAGCCTGCGGGTGGTCAGCGCCAGCGCCCCGCTGGCGACGGCGCCGACCAGCCAGGGGTTGCGCCAACTCAAGTCCCAGTGCTGGCCGTCAGGTAGCAGCACCATGGGCACGACGATGGCGGTGAGCACGGCCACTGGCACATGGCGCAGGGCCTGCTGCGCCCGCGGTGAAAACCGCAGCCGCCCACCCAGACCGAACAGGGTGTAGCGAATGAGAAACGTCACCGCCGCCATGCCGCCGATCACCGCCCACAGCGACAGGCTCATGGCGCTTCTCCCGCGTCGGCAGCGGCCGACCTGGCATCCAGCACCACCCCCACCGCCACCCCGGCCAATGCCGCCAGCAGCAGGCCGAGCTTGTATGGCAGATCGCGCGCCAGCAGCGCCACCGCCGCGGCGGTGAGTGCCACCGCAAGGCTGGGCCGCTGCCGCAGCAGCGGCACGACGATGCCGACAAACGTGGCCACCAGCGCGAACTCCAGGCCGAGATGGGTGAGCGCCGGGCTGGCCTGCCCCAGCACAGCGCCAGCCGCCGTCCAGCCCAGCCAGTTGCCGTACATGGCCGCACCCGAGCCCGCGGTGTACCAGTGCTTGAACGGCGCAGCATCGTCGCGCGCATAGCGGTGATGCACAGCGGCATAGGTTTCGTCGGTCAGCCAAAAGGCCAGAAGCACGCGCCAGCGCTGCGGCAGCCGAGCCATCTGCGGCTGCAGACTGGCGGCGTAGAGCAGGTGGCGCAGGTTGACCACCAGGGTGGTGAAGACAACGACCAGCCCGCTGGCGCCCGCGCCGAGCAGACTGAGGGCGATGAACTGCGCCGAACCGGCGAACACCAGCGCCGACATGGCCATGGCGCCGCCCAGGCCCAGCGGACTGGCCGCCGCCAGCGCGCCGAAGATCAGCCCGAAGGGGGCGGCGCCGAGCAGCAGCGGCGCGGTGTCGCGCGCGCCATGGAGGAATTCGGAGAGGCGATCGGGCCCGTCTGGTCGCGGGCTGGGGAACGGGGCATGCATACCACGCAGATTAGCGGCGCGAGCCGGCCGGGTCTTGAACAATCTTGCGCGGGGCATAGCCGCCCGGGGTGACGCCGAACGCGCGCTTGAACAGCCGGTGCAGATGCGACTGATCGGCAAATCCCAGACTCGCCGCCACATCCGCCGGACCAAGCCCGCTGCGCAACAGCCGCTTGGCCTGCGCCAGCCGCCACTGGTTGCGCCAAGCGTGCGGCGGCAAGCCGACGCTGCGCGAGAACACGCGGTTGAGATGCCAGGGGCTGAGGCCGACGTCGCGCGCCAGGCTCTCCAGGCGCAGCGTGGCGCCGAGGTCGGCACGCAGCAGTTCTTGCACCCGTCGCACCGCGCCGTCCTCGCGGCCCACTGTGGGCAGACGCACGCCTGCGTGGCGCAGCAGCGGCGCCATGGCGGCACGCCAGGCGCTGGCGCGTTGCAGGGCATCGTCGGAACCCAGCAACACGGCGTGCAGGCTGCGCAGGCCGGGGACGAGCAACGGATCGTCGAGCACCACGCGGTGGAACTCGGGCAAGCGTACGTCACCGTCGCGCCATTCGGCCATCAGCGCGGCCAGAAGCTCGGGGCGCGGATAGACCACGCGGTAGGTCCAGCCTTCCTCGGCACCACGACGGCCGTCGTGCACCGCGCCCGGCGGCACCACGATCACCGTGCCTGCCGCGGCAAGGTGTGTCCGCGCGCCGCAGCGAAAGCGCTCACATCCCGCCTCGATGAGGGCGATGGCGAAGGTCTCGTGCACATGCGCGGCGTAAGCATGCGCACGAAAGCGCGCCGTGAGCAGCTCCATGTCGCCGAAATCGGGCGCCATGTGCATGCGCGCGAACTCGCCCGCTGCGGGCAATACCCGAGCGGGGCGTGGTGGTTGCGCTTGTGTGGTCATACGTGCCGCCGTAAAAGGGCTTCGAGGTGCAGTGATCGCCCTGCCCACAGGCTCTCAGGAGACCACGATGCGACTGTTCAATCTCGACCCCGCAGATTCTCGCCAACTCGCGCAGGAATTGCGCGAAGCCGAGGCGCTGGTGCAGGGCTGCTGCCAGGCTGCGGTGCTCAGTGGCTCGCAGCACGACCTGCCGCTGCTGCAGCAGGTGATCGCGCGCCTTCCGGCGTCCACGCTGGCTGGTGAGCCGGTGCAGGCCATCGCGGCGGCGCTGGGGCAGGTGCTGCTGCAATCGCAATCGGGCAGCGAATGGGTGGTGGTGCAGGGAGCGCAGCGGCGCGGCCTGGCCATCCGCCGCATCGGCACGCTGCACTGGATTTCGCCCGAAGGCGCGCTGCGCTCGCATCTGCACGGCCAGGCCGTGCCCGACCTGCAACGCCTGCACGCCAGCATG
>JAKAFC010000068.1:0-3334 GCA_021818065.1 Pseudomonadota bacterium | reverse complement strand
CGATCAGCCGCCCTGCTTGATCGGCAGCCAGCCGTCGTTCAGCGTCTGGAGAAAGGCGATGATGTCGCGCATGTCCTGCGCCGTCATCGCCGGTTGTTCGCCCTGCTTGCGGTTGAACGGCGGGTCGGTCACGTCCACATTGGCGCGGTACGCCGCGGGCAAGTCGTTGAACTTCTGCACCCGGCCGCCCTCGGTGGGGTAGATCTTCTCCGGCTGCACGTCGCGGAAGTTGTAGAAGTCCAGCGCCTGCTGCAGGGTGTGATAGACGCCGTTGTGGAAGTACACCGGCCGCTGCGCCACGTTGCGCAGCGTGGGGGTGAGAAACATGCCGCAGTACTGCGTCTGGCCCTTGAGGTCGGTGCGGAAGGGGCCGCACAGGCCGAGGTCGACATAGTGCCGGTCGGCATTGGCCGGAATGTGCGGATTGCGCGGCACGCCCAGCGCCTCGTACTGGGTGTCGGTGAACAGCGGCGGCAGCCCGTCTTTGGTTGGCCGGTCGAGATGGCAGGCGGCGCAATCACCCTTTTTTACGTCATTGAACGCCAGATAGCCGCGCATCTCCTGCGGGCTCAGCCGCGCCTTGCCCTGCAGCCAGGCGTCGTACTTGCTGCTGAAGGCGTGAAAGCTCGGGTCTTCGACTTCATAGCGGGCAATCGCAAACAAGGCCTCGGCCGTGACCTGCCTGGGGTCGTCGAACACATTGGGGCCGAAAAGTTGCACGAAATCCTTGGCGTAGGGCTGCTTCGCGATGATTTCGGCGACGCGCTCGGGCGTGCCGGCATCCATTTCCACCGGATTGAACAAGGGACCACCGGCCTGCTGCTGCAAGGTGTTGGCGCGACCGTCCCAGAACAGCCCACCCTGCGGCACCAGGTTCTGCCCGGCCTGCGCGGTGGCGGCTGCCGTCTTGGTGGCGCGCGGGCTGCCTAGGCCCAGGGTGACGAGTTGCTGCAGGGTGAGGGTTTCGTTTTCCGCATTGTCCGGGCCGATGGAAAAGTTCTGCTGGCGGTAGAGGTAGGCCAGCGATGGCGGCGGACGAAAGCCCGGGGTTTGCAGCGCGGGGCCGCCAAACATCACCGGCCCGCTGCCCGGCGGTGGGGGAGTGTGCGCCCCCATGCTCCCTGCGAGGTCGCTGCCCCCCATGGGGGCGAAACCCGCATTGGGGCGGCCCGGCGGCGGGTTGTAACCGGTGGCGGGGTCATGGCACGACGCGCACGACTGCTTGCCCGAGGCCGAAAGCGCGGTGTCGAAGAACAACTGCTTGCCGAGCGCGCCCACGGCCGACAGCGGTTGCGGCGGTGGCACGACGAGTTGCACCGGGTGCGGATTGCCGCCCAAGGCGTAGGTGGCGTTGTCCACCGGATGCAGCAGCCAGGCGATCGGCGGGATGCTCGGCTGGCTGTGCATCCCCCAGGCCAGACCGCCGACCGCCAGGCTCAGCGCGGCCGCCGCGCTCGCCCCCAGCAACCGCCAGGGGCGCGAGCGGCGCGGCGCTCCAGGCGGCAGCCAAGCTGCGGTAGCGCCGTGTTCAAGCCGCGCTGCCATGCTTCAAGACGCCGCGACGTTGATGTTCGCCGGAGCGGTGAAGGTGGGCACCGCCGCGCTGCCGGCCGGGGGCTGGCTGACGACCAGACCGGTGTTGGGGTCGATCCACACCTTGGGCGCCTTGCCTGCGCTGCCGCTGAAGTCGAACAGGTCCATCAGCGAACCGGCGGTGGCGTCGAACGAGCCGCTGCCCAGGCGCTGGCCGCCCAGCCAGTTGTCTTCGATGAAGCGCACGATCGATGCCTGACTGATGCGCTGGGTGCTGACGTAGTTGGTCTTGGCCCACGGCGAGATCACCAGGAAGGGAATGCGCGTGCCCGGGCCGCAGCGGCCGTTGACCGGCTTGCCGTTTACCCCATTCATCGGCGTGCCGCTGCCGCACACGCCAGAACCGTTGAGCTGGTCGGCCTGGGCATCGAACGAGCTGTTGGTGGGGTTGGCGTAGGCGTGGTCGTACCAGCCGTCGGAATCGTCCCAGGTGACGATGACCGCGGTGCTGCTCCACTCGGGCTGCTGCTCCAGGAAGTTGATGACCTTGGCCAGATACATCTGCTCGTCCAGCGGGTTGGAGTAGCCAGCGTGGCCGTCTTCGAACGCCGGGGCTTTCAGATAGGCCACCGCCGGGAAGTTGCCGGCCTGCACCGCAGCGAAAAAGTCCTGCAGGCCATATTCATGGTTGGCCGGATCGGGGGTTTTGCCGTCGGTCTGCAGGCTGTGGCCGATGGCCAGCGTCGAGCTGGGGCGGGCATGCGTCGGGTTGGCCGTGCTCTTGAAGTACTGGAACCAGTTGTGATGCTGGATGTAGTCGGTGATGGGCTGGCCGATGACGTTGGAGTAGGTGCTGCGCTTGCAGCCCGTGGTGCCGTTGGGGTTGGTCACGGTGAGGTTGAAACCGCCCATGAACCCGCCCCAGGAGATGTTCTGGGCGTTGAGCAGGTCGCCGATGTTGGGCGCGTTGAGCATCATCTGATCGGTGGTGCTGGAGCACACGTCATAGCCCGGATCGACGTCGTTGATGTCGGTGTAGCCGCCCTGGCCGTCGGCAACGTAGTAGCTGTAGGCCGCGAGGGTGAACGGCTGCTTACTGGTCACCGGGAAGGTCGCGCCGTTGGTCTGCCCGGCCACGGCCTCGAGCGCACCCGGCGTCGACGGGCCGTAGGTGTCGGTGTAGGCGTTGTCGCTCATGGCGAAGTTCTGCGCGTAGTTCCACAGACCCGTCACCGTGTTGCCGTCGTAGTAGCCCATGACCTGGCCCTTGGTGCCGAAGGCGCCGACGCCGCCGGTGCTGGCCTTGCCGGTGTACTTGGGAAACAGATCGGCCTTGCCGTTGTCGTAGGCCTGCTGCTCGGCGGCATAGGCGTGGTTCTGGTCGGCGGTGGCCGCCTGGGTGCGGTCCAGACGATACGGATTGGCGGCGTCGCTGCCGTTGGCGGTGTTGGTGAAGTTGGGGTTGTTGTTCAGCAGGTTGGCGCTCACCAGGTTGTTGACCGCAGGCGTGCCGGCCTTGGCGCTGAACGCCGGTTCACCGGCGGGGTTGGTGGCGCTGGGGTAGGTGCCGAAGTAATGGTCGAACGAATCGTTCTCCTGGAACAGCACGACCACATGCTTGATCGGCGTGGCCGTGGGGAAGGCGCGGGCGGCGGTGTAGTTGGTGCCGGGCACGGTGGCGGCGCTGGAGCCGCCGCCACAGGCGGCCACGGCCACGACCGCCACGGCCACGGAGGTGGCGAGTAAGGTTTTGCGCAACATGGTGAAACTCCCTGATGGATGTGAACAATGCATACAGATC
>JAKAFC010000242.1 GCA_021818065.1 Pseudomonadota bacterium | reverse complement strand
GCGCGTCAAGCGGTTGCGCGCATACTGCGACCACGATCCCGGCGTACTGCCCAGATCGACCACCACCTGCCCGGGCCGCAACAGCCCCTCGGCTTCGTCGATCTCCTTGAGCTTGTAGGCGGCGCGAGCACGATAGCCCTCGCGCTGCGCCAGCTTCACATAGGGATCGTTGAGATGATCCTGCAGCCAGGCTTTGCTGAATTTGTTTTTCTTCGCACTCGACATGGGTTCTTCAAGGACAATAGCGGATTGAATCGACCAAACGCGCGCCGCATGGCCTGTGGCGACGCGCCAGCATCATGACCACATTGGAACTCACCCCCGCCTTTCGCAGCAGCCTGCGTGCCCAGGCCCACGGCCTCAAGCCTGTGGTGCTGATCGGCGAGCAAGGCCTCAATCCGGCCAACCTGGCCGAAATCGAGGTGGCGCTCAAAGCCCACGCGCTCATCAAAGTGCGCGTATTCGGCGACGACACCGCAGCGCGTCTCGCCATGCAGCACACCATCTGCGACACCCTGGGCGCAGCGCCTGTGCAGGCCATCGGCAAGCTGCTGGTGTTGTATCGGCCACGCCCCAAGGCGAGCCATGCCGCGCCCCAGGACGACGCCGCGGCCGCCAAACGCGGCAAATCCCCGCGCACCGTCAAGGTGGTCGTGCCATCGAGCAGCCCGACGCACCGCGCCAAGGTCAAACGCGTCACCCTGCTGGGCAACCAACGTCTGACGGCCACCGGCAAGGTCAAACGCGCCAAACCGCGGTTGACCAGCGTGAAAAAATCATCGCGCGGCTAAGTCCGCGCATGTCGCGGGCCTTGCCGCGCCACATTTAGACGGTTCGGGCGCGCCGGGGCAGACGCCAGACATAGGCCGCCACACACAAGGCTTGCAGGGCGAACACCAGACTGGCGATGCCATGCCACATGCCCGCCTGTGGCGAGTGGCTGTAGGCGGCCTGCAGCAGCCGAGGCACCACGCCGAACTCGCCGAGCACGGCGAAGAACACGCCCCCCAGCGGCAACAACTGATCGGCCGACATGGCTTTGTTCTCGGCAAAGCGCTCGAGCACGGCGATCAGCACGCCGAGCACGATGGCGGCCAGCGCCATGATGTAGAACATGCGACTGGCCACGGCCGCGGCAATCATTTTCTCGGGCACCGTGGCAAAGGCGGTGGGAGCGCCGATGAGGCCAACGGCAGTCATGCCGCCCAGCCAGAGCGCGGCAAGAAACCAGCGGGTGCGCAGGCTTGTCATGCGAACCTCGCCAATGCGGTGCAAACGGTGTGTCCGCCCCAGGTCGTGCATGCACAGGCGCGACGGCAGTTCGGGACGGCCTTCATTTGTAGTGCACCGCCAGGATTTCGTAGTGCCGTACGCCGCCTGGCGCGGCTACCTGGGCCACATCGCCCGACTCCTTGCCGATCAGGGCGCGAGCGATGGGGGAATTGATGGAAATGCGTCCCTGCTTCAGATCGGCCTCGTCGTCGCCCACGATCTGGTAGGTGATTTCGTCACCGCTGGATTCGTCGCTCAACTCCACCGTGGCGCCGAACACCACCCGGCCATCGGCCTGCAACTCGCTCGGGTCGATGATCTGTGCCGTGCCGAGCTTGCCCTCGATGTCGGCGATACGTCCTTCGATGAAGCCCTGTTTGTCGCGCGCCGCGTCGTATTCGGCGTTTTCCGACAGATCGCCCTGCGCGCGGGCTTCGGCGATCGCCTGGATCACCGCGGGGCGCTCGATGGTCTTGAGACGATGCAGTTCTTGCTTGAGTTGTTCCGCGCCTTTGCGCGTCATGGGGGTCGCCATGGTCGGGCCTCCGTCAATCTGTGAAAAAAACGAGCACCGCAGCTAGTGGCGCTCAGTGGCCCGTGCTGCGGTGCTCGGATGAATCGAAATTTTACGCTGCAGCGAACGATTGCAGCGGATAGACCGTAATCTTCTGCAGTTGTTTCATGCCCTCGACGGCAGCCAGTGCACCGGAGATGGTGGTGTACGTCGTGACCCGCGCCGCCAGCGCCGAGGTACGAATGGCGCGGGAATCGGCGATGGCGTTGCGGCGCTCTTCCACCGTGTTGATCACCAGCACGATCTCGTCGTTCTTGAGCATGTCCACGATGTTCGGACGGCCTTCGGTGACTTTGTTGATCACCTGCACCTCCACCCCCGCCGCGGCGATGGCAGCCGCCGTGCCGCGCGTGGCGACCACACCGAAGCCCATGGCCACCAGTTGGCGCGCCACCTCCACCGCATCGGGCTTGTCGCTCTGCTTGACAGAGAGGAACACTTTGCCCCCGGCCTTGGGGTCGGGCAGTCGGGTGCCCGCGGCGAGCTGCGATTTGACGAACGCCTCACCAAAGGTGCGGCCCACGCCCATGACTTCGCCGGTGGACTTCATCTCCGGGCCCAGAATGGGATCGACCCCGGGGAATTTGCTGAACGGGAACACCGCCTCCTTGACGCAGTAGTACGGCGGGGTGACCTCCTCGACGACACCTTGCTGCGCCAGCGTCTGCCCGGCCATACAACGCGCGGCGATCTTGGCAAGTTGCAGGCCCGTGGCCTTGGAGACGTACGGCACGGTGCGGGACGCCCGCGGGTTGACCTCCAGCAGGAAAATGCGGTCCTCGCCATCCTGCTGCTGGATGGCGAACTGCACGTTCATCAGACCGACGACCTGCAACCCATGCGCCAGCTTGACGGTCTGCTCCTTGATGCGCGCCACCGTGGCGGCCGAGAGCGAATACGGCGGCAGCGAACAGGCCGAGTCGCCGCTGTGCACGCCAGCCTGCTCGATGTGCTCCATGACGCCGCCAATGAACACCTGGGTGCCGTCGCAGATGGCGTCCACATCGCACTCGATGGCGTCATTCAAAAAGCGGTCGAGCAGCACCGGTGAATCGTGGCTGACCTTGACCGCCTCGCGCATGTAGCGCTCGAGGTCGCGCTGTTCGTGCACGATTTCCATGGCGCGGCCGCCC
>JAKAFC010000241.1 GCA_021818065.1 Pseudomonadota bacterium | reverse complement strand
GCTGGCCAACGCCCAGTACGCGCAAAAGCAGTACAAGGACGCCATCGCCACCTTTCAGGGTCTGATCCAGAACAGCCCCAACAACCCGCGTCTGCCCGAAGCCATGCTGGGCCTGGCCAACTGCCAGATCGAAGTCAAGCAAATCAGTGCGGCGCGCAAGACCCTGAACGATCTGGTGAAGACCTATCCGCAGTCGGAAGCGGCGCAGGCCGGGCGTGACCGTCTGGCCAAGTTGCGGTAAACGTGGCGGCCGCTGCCGGGTTACCCGCCGCTGGGTTGCCTGCTGTCGTGCTGCTCTCGGGCGGGCTCGACTCGGCAACCGTGCTGGCGATGGGACGGGCCCAGGGCTTTGCGATGCACGCGCTGTCGCTCGATTACGGGCAGCGCCACAGTGCCGAGTTGCAGGCCGCGCGGCGCGTGGCCGCGGCGTTGGGCGCCGTCGCGCATGAAATCGTGCATCTCGACCTCAGCCGCTTCGGCGGCTCGGCGCTGACCGATCCGGCCATCGCCGTCCCCGAGATCGGCGTGCAGACGGGCATTCCGTCCACCTACGTTCCGGCGCGCAACACAGTGATGCTGTCGGTGGCGCTGAGCTGGGCTGAGGCGCTCGGAGCGCAGCATCTGTTCTATGGTGCCAATGCGGTCGATTATTCCGGCTACCCTGACTGCCGTCCGGCGTATGTCGAGGCGTTCGAGCGTCTGGCCAATCTAGCCACCAAGGCGGGTGTCGAGGGCCGTGCCATGCACGTCCACGCCCCCATCATCGCCCTGCGCAAGGCCGAGATCATCCGCACCGGCCATGACTTGGGCGTGGACTACGCCATGACGGTGAGTTGCTACCAGGCGGATGACCAGGGCCGCGCCTGCGGTCGCTGCGACGCCTGCCGCATTCGCGCCCAGGGCTTTGCCGACGCCGGCCTGCCCGACCCGACGCGTTACCGCAGCGCCGGGACAGCCTAGCCGTGCCGCGGCGATTGGCCGCACGGCCGCGACCGCGGCGCAAGCCGTGGAACAATAGCGACCTGCTGCGCTTTCGCGCCCGTCCCGCTGCCGCCTCCTCATGTCGTCCGTTTCCTTTTCCGCCCTCAACGCCACCGTGCTCTGGGGCAGTTTTGTGCTGAGCCTGCTGTTCGGCGCCATCATGCAGCGCACGCGCTTTTGCACCATGGGTTCGGTCAGCGACATCGTCAACATGGGCTCGTGGATGCGCATGCGCATGTGGCTGCTAGCCATCGCCACGGCCACACTCGGCTTCAACCTGCTGGCCGCGAGCGGGCAGATCGACGCCGCGCAGACCATCTACACCACGTCCCGCGTGCTGTGGCTTTCGGCCCTGGTGGGCGGGGGCTTGTTCGGTTTCGGCATGGTGCTGGCCTCGGGCTGCGGCAGCAAGACCCTGGTGCGCATCGGCGAAGGCAATCTCAAGGCCGTGGTGGTGTTCATGATGATTGCGGTGTTCGCCTACATCACCCTGCGCGGCCTCACGGCCGAGGTGCGTGTGCGGCTGCTCGACACCGTGGCCGTCAACCTCGCAGGGCCGCAGGATCTCCCTGCCATCGTCGCCCGCTTCACCGGCCTGCCGCTGGCCGCGTTGCAGTTCGCTCTGGGCATCGGCGTCAGCGTGCTGCTGGGCGGCTGGGCGTTGAGCGCGCGCGAGTTCCGCACCACCAACAATCTGCTGGCCGGGTTCGGCCTGGGCGCCATCATCGTCGGCGTCTGGTATCTGTCCGGCAAGCTGGGCTTCCTGGCCGAAGACCCGCAAACCCTGCAGGCGGCGTACATCGGCACGCAGAACAACAAGATGGAGTCGTTGAGCTTCGTCGCTCCGCTGGCCTACACCCTGTTCTGGTTCATGATGTACAGCGATGCCAGCAACGTGCTCACCCTGGGCATCGTCTCGGTGTTTGGCGTCATCGCCGGCTCGGCCGGCATGGCCCTGCTCAGTCGCCAGTTCCGCTGGGAGGGGTTTCGCGGCGCCGAAGACACGGCCAATCACCTGGTTGGCGGCGCACTCATGGGCATCGGCGGCGTCACCGCGCTGGGTTGCACCGTGGGCCAGGGCATGAGCGGCGTGTCCACCCTGTCGCTTACCAGCTGGATTGCGTTTCTGTCCATCGTCGGCGGTGCGGTCCTGGGGGTGAAGTATCAGGCCTGGCGCGTCGAGCGCATGGCCTGATGCCCGGCGCACCCGCTTCCTCCATGCCGGTTGCGTTGGACGATCAGCCCGCCGCCCCCGATCTGCAGCGGCGCTTCGGCGGGCTGGCGCGGCTCTACGGCGCCGCCGGGGCCCAACGTCTGGCGCAGTCGCACGCTGTGGTGGTTGGCGTCGGTGGTGTGGGCTCCTGGGCCGCCGAGGCGCTGGTCCGTAGTGGCGTGGGTCACCTCACCCTGATCGATCTCGACCATGTCGCCGAGTCCAACGTCAACCGGCAGATCCAGGCGCTTACCGACACCTTGGGCATGTCCAAGGTGCTGGCGCTGCGAGACCGCTTCGCGCAGATCAATCCCGCCTGCCAGGTGCATTGCGTGGAAGACTTCGTCGATGCCGCCAACCCGGCGCAGCACATTCCAGCTGAGGCCCAGGTGGTGCTCGACTGCTGCGATCAGGTCCGCGCCAAGGCGGCCATCGCCGCCCTGGGCCTGCAGCGCGCCCAGCCGGTGTTCATGGCCGGTGCCGCAGGCGGCAAGCGCCATGCCGATGCCCTGCGTTGCGCCGATCTGGCCGACACCACCCACGACCCGCTGCTGGCCAACGTGCGCTACCAGTTGCGCCGCCAGCATGGCGCCGCGCGCAGCGGGCGACTGGGCGTGCTGAGTGTGTTCAGCACCGAGGCCGTGGTGCGGGGCGATGCCGCCTGCGACGCAGCCCACGCGGCAAACCCGCGCGACAACAGCCTGAACTGCGCCGGCTTCGGCTCCAGCGTGATGGTGACAGCCGCCATGGGCATGATGCTGGTGGCGCGCGCCGTTGACGCCATGCTATGATCTC
>JAKAFC010000240.1 GCA_021818065.1 Pseudomonadota bacterium | reverse complement strand
GGCATGACGCTGTTCGGCGTCGATCTGTTCTTTGCCACGCACCGGCTCGAACGCGACGGCCCGTTGCAGACGCTGACGCAGTTTCTGCGCCAGGCAGCGCACTGGCGCATCATGGCCGACCTGCTGCTGATCTCGGCCAGCGCCGGCCTGTACAG
Source organism: Pseudomonadota bacterium (assembly GCA_021818065.1). Classification (GTDB taxonomy): domain Bacteria; phylum Pseudomonadota; class Gammaproteobacteria; order Burkholderiales; family Burkholderiaceae_C; genus Thiomonas. The sequence continues at coordinate 2,837 of JAKAFC010000240.1, read as the reverse complement.
CGTGCCGCTGTACGCCCATGTGCAGCACAGCGTGGCCGAGACGCACCGCGCCCGCATCATCGCCGCCAACAACATCATCAACGCCTTGTTCATGATCGCCTGCGCCGCCTACTGCGCGGCGCTGCTCACCTTGGGCGTGGGCGTGCCGGTGCTGCTGCTCAGCGTGGCGCTGGGCAACGCCGCGGTGGTGGGCTGGCTGGTGTGGATGCAGCCCGCGTACGGACGGCAGTTCCTCAACTGGGCGCTGCGACGCAAGGCCGCGCAGGCCTGAGACGGTGTGAACCCATCCGCCATGGCCCCGCATCGCGCTGCAGGCGGGGGGCAAGCGGGCGACGGCACAAAGCCCGCGTCAACATTCAAGTCTTTAGTAAAGTGTAAAGTTAGGGCATCGTATTTCGTAAATCTTGCGCCGCCATGTCCGCCCAGCCGTTGCCCGATGCCCCGACCCGTCTGACCATCGGCGAGTTGGCGCAGCGTGCGCAGCTCGGCGCCGAAACCCTGCGGTATTACGAGCGCCTGGGCTTGCTCACTCCGGCACAGCGCACCGGCAGTGGCTACCGTCTGTACGGCGCCGACGCCCTGGAGCGGCTGGACTTCATCCGCCGCGCCCAGGCGCTGGGGTTTTCGCTGGCCGACATTGGCGAGTTGCTGGCGCTGCACGCCCGACCCGAGAGCGACATGGGCGCGGTGCGGGCGATCGCCGCGCAGCGCCTGGAGCAGATCGACGCCAAGCTCGCCGATCTGCAACGCATGAAGTCGGGCCTGCAGGCGCTGCTCGACGCCTGCCCCGGCCACGGCGCGACGGCGCATTGCCCCATCCTCGCCGCGCTGCATCGTTGAAGGAGGCTCGCATGCATCCCTTGCCCACCGCGCCCACGGTTTGCCCGATCGAGCCGCCAGCGGCCGAAGCCACGCCCACCGATCGCCGCGACACCCCGGGCCAGGTGCTGCGCCTGGACGTCGGCGGCATGACCTGCGCGTCGTGCAGCGCGCGGGTGGAACGGGCGCTGCGCAAGCAACCCGGGGTGCTCGGCGCCAGCGTCAACCTCGCCACCAACCAGGCCGAGGTGCACTACGACCCGCAGACCGCAACGCCGCAGGCGCTGGTCGATGCCGTCCAGGCCGCCGGTTACACCCCGCTGCTGGCCGAGGCCACGCTCGATGTCGAGGGCATGACCTGCGCCTCCTGCAGCGCCCGGGTGGAGCGCGCGCTGCGCAAGCAACCCGGCGTGCTTGCTGCCACGGTGAACCTGGCCGTCAACCGCGCCCAGGTGCGCTACCTGCCCGCCATGCTGGACGCTGCCGCGCTGGCGCAGGCTGTGGTCGCTGCGGGCTATGGCGCACGCCCGGTGCAGAGCGGCGACACTAGCGCCGAGGACGCCAGCGCCGCCGCCCACGCCCGCAGCGTGGCAACGCTGCGGCGCGACGTGATCGTCGCCGCCGTGCTGGCGCTGCCGGTGCTGCTGCTGTCCATGCTGCCCATGGCCTGGCCCGCGCTCGACGCGGCGCTGCTGCGCACCGCCCCGGTCCCGCGGTTTTGGGACGGGGTGCAGTTCGTCCTCACCACCGCCGTGCTGTTCGGCCCGGGGCGGCGGTTTTTCCGCGCCGGGGCCATCGCCTACCGCCACCTCGCGCCCGACATGAATGCCCTGGTGGCCACCGGCACCGGCGCCGCCTGGGCCTACAGCAGCCTAGTGCTGGCGGCGCCGCAGTGGTTCGCCGCCGCCTCGCGCCACGTCTATTTCGACTCGGCAGCCGTGGTCATCGCGGTGATTCTGCTGGGCAAGTACCTGGAAGAACTGGCCAAGGGCCGGGCCTCCGCCGCCATCCACAAACTGCTTGGCCTGCAGGCCAAGCAGGCCACGCGGCTCGACGCGCAGGGCGCCGAGCAGCAGGTCGCCGTGGCCGCGTTGCAAATCGGCGACCGCGTGCTGGTGCGCCCGGGCGAGCGCCTGCCGGTGGACGGCCGCGTGCTCGAAGGCGACAGCCATGTCGATGAATCCATGCTCACCGGCGAACCCATCGCCGTGCGGCGTCGGCCCGGCGACGCCGTGGTGGGCGGTACGGTCAACGCCGAAGGGCGGCTGGTGATCGAAGCCACCGCCCTGGGGGCCGACACCGTGTTGGCGCAGATCGTGCGGCTGGTGGAAAGCGCCCAGACCGGCAAGCTGCCGGTGCAGCGCGTGGCCGACCGCGTGGTCGCCATCTTCACCCCGCTGGTGCTGCTGATTGCCGCGATCAGCTTCACGGCCTGGCTGCTGCTCAGCGGCGACCTCAGCGCCGCGCTGGTGGCCGCCGTTGCCGTGCTGGTGGTGGCCTGTCCCTGCGCCATGGGTCTGGCCACCCCGGCGGCCATTCTGGTGGGCAGCAGTCGCGGCGCCGAAATGGGTGTGTTGTACCGCAAGGGCGAGGCGCTGGAGGCGCTCTCCAACATCGACACCGTGCTGCTCGACAAGACCGGCACGGTGACGCGCGGCCGCCCCGCCCTGATCGCCCTGCACACCAGCCTCGACGAGGCCACTGCGCTGCGCTTGGCGGCGGCGCTGGAGGCCAATTCTGAACACCCGCTGGCCCGCGCCGTGCGCGAGGCGGCCAGCGCCCGCCAGCTGCAGGTGCCCGCTGTGCAAGACTTCGCCGCCCTCCCCGGCTACGGCGTGCGCGGCACGCTCGACGGCCATGTCCTGCTGCTCGGTGCGCCCCGGCTGATGCAGCGCGAGGGCGTGGCGCTGGAGGTATTCCGCGCCCAGGCCGAGGCCCTGGAGGCGCAGGGTCAGACCGTGGTGTACCTGGCGCGGGACGGCGTCTGCGTCGCCGTGCTGGGAATTGCCGATCCGATC
>JAKAFC010000239.1 GCA_021818065.1 Pseudomonadota bacterium | reverse complement strand
AGCACCAGCGGCACGCGCATTCTGTTCAACAGCGACTGGGGCGACGGCACCCCCAGCAACCCCACAGTCAACCCCAACGCCGCCATCGACACCTACGTGCTCTTCCTGCCAGCGTTCGGATGAACCGAGCTGACTGACCCGCGCCGCCACGCGGCAGCATGGCGGCGTTCGCTCTTGGTCAAACGCCGCGGACGCAGAACACCGCCTCCGAGGCCAGCAGCCCCGGGGCAAAACGGATACGGCGGCCGTTGCGCACGCCGAAGGCGTCCACCACCGTCAGGCCGCAGTGGACGGCCAGCCGCTCGAAGTCGGCATAGGTTGCCACACGCAGGTTGGGGGTGTTGTACCACTCGTAGGGCAGCTCGGGTGTTACCGGCAGGCGGCCTTTGAGCAGCCGCAGGCGGATGCTCCAGTGGGCGAAGTTGGCGAAGCTCAAAATCCCCAAACGCCCCACGCGGGCGGTTTCGCGCAGCGCGTTTTCGGTATGGCGGATGTTGGGCAGGCTGTCGATCTGCAGCACCACATCAAAGCTGCGGTCGCCAAACATGGACAGACCCTGCTCCAGGTCGAACTGCAGCACGTCGACGCCCTTCTCGGCAGCCGCGATCAATTTGGTCGGGTCGATCTCGACCCCCAGGCCCGTGCAGCCCCGGGTGTCGCGCAGATGCGCCAGCATGCGGCCGTCGCCGCAGCCCAGGTCGAGCACGCGGCTGCCGTGCGGCACCAGATCGGCAATCACGCTCAGCGGCGTACTCATGGCGTGACCTCCTTGGCGATGCGGTCGAACCAGGCGCGCACCACGCCGTGGTAATGCGGGTGGTCCATGAGGAAGGCGTCGTGGCCCTGCGGCGCATCGACCTCGGCGTAGGTCACGGCGCGGCGATTGGTCACCAGTGCCTGCACGATCTCGCGCGAGCGCTGCGGCGAAAAGCGCCAGTCGGTGGTGAAGCTCACGAGCAGGAAGCGCGCCCGTGCCGCGGCCAAGCCTTGGGCCAGGTCGCCGCCGCTGGCGCGGGCCGGGTCGAAATAGTCGAGCGCGCGGGTGATGAGCAGGTAGGAGTTGGCGTCGAAGTAGCCGCTGAACTTGTCGCCTTGGTAACGCAGATAGCTCTCGATCTCGAAATCCACACCGAAGCCGTAGCCCAGGGCGTTGTTGCGCAAGGCACGTCCGAACTTGGCCGCCATGGCGTCGTCGCTGAGGTAGGTGATGTGGCCGATCATGCGCGCCACCGCCAGCCCCTGCTTGGGCACCACGCCGTGGGCGTAGAAGTCGCCGCCGTGAAAGTCGGGGTCGGTGATGATGGCGCGGCGTGCCACTTCGTTGAAGGCGATGTTCTGCGCCGACAGGCTGGGCGCGGTGGCGATGGCGGCGCAGTTGGCCACGCGCTCGGGGTGGCGCAAGGTCCAGGACAGGGCCTGCATGCCGCCCAGGCTGCCGCCGATCACCGCCGCCAGGCGCGTGATGCCCAGACGATCGAGCAGCCGCGCCTGCGCGTCAACCCAGTCTTCGACGGTGACCACGGGAAAGCGGCTGCCCCAGGGTTGGCCTGTGGCCGCGTCCAGGCTCATGGGCCCGGTGGAGCCAAAGCACGAGCCCGGGTTGTTGATGCAGACGACGAAAAACCGGTCGGTATCCAGTGGCTTGCCGGGGCCGATGAGGTTGTCCCACCAGCCCAGGCTTTTGGGATTGCCGTGGTGCGTGCCCGCGGCGTGGTGGCTGGCGTTGAGCGCGTGGCACACCAGCACGGCGTTGCTGCGCGCGGCGTTGAGCGTGCCGTAAGTCTCGAACATCAGTTCGTAAGCGGGCAACTGCGCGCCGCTTTGCAGCGGCAGCGGCTGCTCGAACGCCATGCGCTGCGGCGTGACATCACCGAGGGCGGAGGGCGAAGCACTCATGGAGGGTCCTGAAAAAACAACACCGGCGGCGCTGGCAATGCAGCGAAAACCGCCGGTGGTCTGCGCTGTTTTAGCGGGATTTGTTACGCGCCCGCAAGCCCAGGGCAAATCGGCGCGAAAACCAAGTATAGGAGCAAGCGGACTTTGTATGCCCGGCGCAAGGAGGTCACTGCGAACGGTGCCCCTTCGCGCTAGAAATTGACGGTGGCTTCAGGCTATTCAGCGTATCCTTATGAATATAACGAAATGCATCTGATCCTCCGTGTCATCGCCGCCCATCGCCAGACTTTGCCCCGTCACGCTGCCGACCTCAGCCCCGGGATGCGTGATGGTTTTGGGCGCGGGGGATGTGGGCACGGCCGTGGCGCATGCCTTGTTTCTACAGGGCCATGCCGTGCTGTTGGTGGAGCAGGCCCAGCCCACGGCGCCGCGCCGCGGCATGTGCTGGGTGGACGCCGTGTTCGACGGTGCCGCCGAGGTGGCGGGGGTGCGTGCGATGCGGGTCTTCCGCCCGGACGAAGCGGCGCAAGCCTTTGCCTGCCGCGCCTGGATTCCACTGATCGTGGCGCCCGATCTGCCCCGCTGGCTGCGGCTGCTCGACGCCCGCGCCCTGGTGGACGCAAGGCTGCGCAAACACAGTGCCGTGCAGGACGATCTGCACGCCCTGTGCGAGCCGCAAACGATCACCATCGGCATCGGCCCTGGATATACCGCAGGCTATAACGCCGACCTCGTCATCGAGTCCGCTTGGGGCGACGATCTGGGGCGGGTCATCCACCAGGGGACGGCGCGTGAACTGGCCGGGGAGCCGCGCCCGATTCTGGGCGTGGGGCGCGAGCGCCTGGTGTACGCGCCCCAGGCCGGGGTGTTCGTCTCCGACCGCCGCATCGCCGAGGCGGTGCAGGCTGGCGATGTCATCGGCCACCTCCTCACCGCCGAGGGCGAACGTGTACCGCTGCACGCGCCGCTGGACGGCGTGCTGCGCGGCCTGACGCGGCCCGGCCTGACGGTACAGCGCAAGACCAAGCTGGCCGAGGTCGATCCGCGCGGCAACCCCGCACTGTGCTTCGGCCTGGGCGAGCGACCGATGCGCATTGCCCAGGGCGTGGCG
>JAKAFC010000067.1 GCA_021818065.1 Pseudomonadota bacterium | reverse complement strand
TCACCCTTGCCCTGATCGGACTGGTGTTCGTCATCGGCCTGCTGGGCGCCAACGCCCCCGTCTTCGCCGCGCCCGCGGCAACGACGCCCCCCTCCCCGGCGACGACCCCGGCTGCCCTGCCACCCGGCCCCAAGGCGCCACCCAGCGGTGCCGCCATCGCCCAGACCTGCGCCGGCTGTCACGGCACCGAAGGGCGGCTGAAGGCCGCGGCCTTCATGCCTCTGGCTGGCATGCCCAAGGCCCAGTTCGTCCAGGCCATGCGCGACTTCCGCAGCGGCAAGCGCCCGGCCACGCTGATGCGCCATGTCGCCGAAGGCTTCAGCGATGGCGAGATCGACGCCATGGCGGCCTACTTCGCCGCCGTCAAACCCGAATGAGGAGCGCTCCATGAACACACGTCGTCAATTCCTGCTCGCGGGCGCCGCCTCCCTCGGGCTCGCGGCCTGTCCCGCCATCGTCCGCGCCGGTCAGGCCTCGGCCCGCGTCGTCATCATCGGTGGCGGTGTGGGCGGTGCCACCGCCGCCAAGTACCTGAAGATGGCCGACCCCCGGCTACAGGTCACGGTGATCGAAAAGAACCCGGTCTACATCCGTCCCTACGGTTCGAGCGAAGTGCTCAACCAGCACACCACCATGCAGGCGCTGGAGGTGCGCTACGACACCCTGCGCGACAAGTACGGCGTGGCCTTCGTGTTCGACGCCGCCAAAAGCCTGGACCCGGTGGCCAAAACCGTGACCACCGCCAGCGGCAAGGTGCTGGGCTACGACAAGCTCATCGTCGCCCCCGGCATCAAGCTGCGCTACGACAGCCTGCCCGGCTACAGCGAGCAGCTCGCCGAGACGCAGGTGCCCAGCGCGTGGATTCCCGGCGCGCAGACCGCACTGCTGGCCAGGCAGTTGCAAAGCATGCGCGACGGCGGCGTGTTCGTGCTCGCCGCCCCGCCCAACCCCTACCGCTGCCCGCCCGGCCCTTACGAGCGCGCGGCGCTGATGACCGAGTGGTTCGCCCGGCACAACCCGCGGGCCAAGGTCCTCATCGCCGACCCCAAGGACAGCTTCGTCACCGACGAGACCGCCATGCTCGGCTGGAACCGGCTCTACGGCTACCAGCCGCCTGCCGAATACCGCAGCAAGATCAAGGCCGAGCTGCTGCCGCCGGGCAAACCCTGCGCGCTGGAATGGCTGCCGGCCAAGGCCGGCGGCACGCCGCAGCGCCTGGACGCCAAGGCCATGACGCTGCACACTGCGGGCGGCCCGATCAAGGCCGACGTCATCAACGTCATTCCTGCCATGGTCGCCGGGCAGATCGCCGTCGACTTCGGCCTGACCAACGACAGCGGCTTCTGCCCGGTGCACCGCACCACCTTCGAGTCCACGCTGCACAAGGACGTGCACGTCATCGGCGACGCCAGCATCGCCGACGCCATGCCCAAGAGCGGCTTTTCCGCTAACACCCAAGCCAAGTGGGTGGCGCGCGTCGTCACCGACCAGCTCGCCGGGCGCGACTCCGGCACCCCGGTGTGGGAGAACACCTGCTACGCCCTGGCGGGCAAGGACTACGGCCTGTTCGTCGCCGACGTGTTCAGGATCAAGGACGACGGCAAGATCGGCCGCATCAACAAGGCGCGCTACCTGCCGTTCGACGCCACGCCGGCGCAAATCCGCCTGTCCGCCGTCTATCAGCAAGCCTGGATCCAGGCCTTCACCCAGGACATCTTCGCATGAAGCCAGCCGCCCTTTTTGTCGCCCAACGCGCGCTCCTCGCCGCGGCCTTAGCCGCCGCCGGTGCCGCGCACGCCAGCGAATCCGCGCATCCCAAGGCCCAAGCCTGGACGCCCGTGACCCTGCAGACCGCACTCAAGGATCTGCCCAAGGGGAACATCGCCGCAGGTCAGAAGGTGCACGACAGCATGATGTGCGCCTCCTGTCACGGCGCCAGCGGCAACGCCACCACGTTGAACTGGCCCAGCGTGACCGGCCAGCGCTTCGACTACACCGCCAAGATCTTGCTCGACTATCGCAGCGGCCTGCGCGATGAGGACGAGCGCGCCGGGCTGATGACCAGCATCGCCCGCATGATGACCCCGCAGCAGATCGCCGATGTCTCCGCCTACTACGCCAGCCTGCCCAAACCGGTGGCACCGCAGGCGCAGGTCGCGCTGGCCGCGCCGCTGAACGCCGTCGAGCACAAGCGCGTGGAGCAGATCGTGCGCAGGGGCGACCCCAACCGGCTCATCACCGGCTGCGCCTCCTGCCACGGCCTGCATGGTGAGGGCAAGGGCACCACACCCGCCATCGCCGGTCAGACCATCGATTACTTCATCCGCACCATGCGGCTGTACCACGGCGGCGCGCGCCACAACGATGTGTACAAGGGCATGAGCCAGTTCAGCCAGCGGCTGGGCGAAGCGGATACCCAGTTGATCGCCCGCTACTACGCTAGCCTAGGCGCGCGCGCCACAGCCAAAGCCGACTGACCGTTGGCCCCGTCAGGGCGTCGGCGTGGGGCTGAGGGCTGCGGCACGCGCCTTGGCGATCTCGGCCGCTGTGCTGAGGTAAACCTCAGGGTGAGGCTTGCCGAGGCGCAGCGCCACGTCGATTGCCCCCTGTGCCGCCTTCCAGTCTCCGGCGGCCAGCAGGGCCTGCGCCAGGTTGTTCATGGGATCGCCATCATCCGGTCGCAGGCGGGCCGCCTCGGCGAAGCGGATGGAGGCCCGCACATAATCCTTGCGCGCATAGGCCAGGTTGCCCAGGCCCATCATCGCCACCCAGGACTGCGGCCATTGCTCGAGGGCCGCGGCGTACGCCGCATGCGCGGCATCGGGCGCAACGCCCTCCAGCGGCGCGACGGCATGCAGGTAACGCTGTTCGGAGATGTCCGGCGGAAACTGCCCGGGCTTGGCGACGATGAACGCCCAGCGCCCACCCGCAGCCCAAGAGCGGTCGAACTGTTCCATCGAGAGTTGCAGATCGCGCGCCGTGCTGGAACGCAGGGTGACGCGATCGGCGCGCAGGTCGTACTCGACCAACACGGCATAGTGCCAGTCGCGCGCACCCAAGCCGACCTTCTGCAGCACCACGACAGGAAAGCCCGCGGCGACTTGGGCGAACACCACGCCGAGTTGCGGCGGCAGCACGATGGGGATGCGCCCGGCGCGACGCGCGGCGCCGAGCAGATCGAACTGCAGACTCCCCTCCAGCCCTGGGGTGAACACTTGGGGAATCAACTGCTCCGGTGTCGTCTGCACCCCGCTGAACGTCAGCGCGGCGGCGAGCGAGGCAGGGCCGCAGTAGTGGCTGTCGTCCGAAAAGAATGGCACTGCAGACACCTGGGCCGAGCTGGGCAGGCCGCTGGGGGCGTCGAGCAGGCGTCCGTTCTGCACCTGCAGCGGCGCAGTCGAGAGCACGCCGGGAGGCAGCACGGCGCAGCCTCCCAGCAGCACACTCAGCGCCAGCGCCAAGCGACGCGCTCGCCGACCGATGTGCAGCCTCATGCGGTAGGGCAAGGGTCAGTAGGGCGCCGCACCGTGCCGCGCGCGCAAGACGGATCCAGGATCACCGAAGGCGTTGTGTGGCACGGCGCGAACGGCTGCAGTGCGATACGTTCGTCACCCAAGCTGACTGCAAGCCGCCGCGCCGAACGCGCGATCACAGCGCCAAAACCACCAGAATGGCCACCAGGAGAATGATCACCATTTCCTGAAAGCCAAGGGCGCCGGCGGCAGGCATGCTGTTAATCCTGCTGGCCAACTGCTCCACCTCGGCATTGCTCAGAGCGGCCAGGCGTTGCTGCGTCACGTCTTGGCTCAATCCCATTTGCTCCAGCTTGGCTTGCACATCGGCCCGGGCCATGAAGTGATCGAGCGTTGCCCGGTCCTGAGACACGCTGGCGCTGCCCTGCTCCGACGCAGACTGGGTCAACTGCTGCGTGCTGATGAGTTCCGCCCGCGCCGCGGGAGCAGCTGCCACCAGGCTGAAGCCCAAGGTCACAGCGAGAAATTGACGGGTAATTCGGGAAGGTGACATCTCTCGACCCTTTCAAAAAGTGGAATTTTTCAGGTTGCGTTGCGCCGTACCGGACGTTTTTGGCGCATGTGCAGTTTACGGCACGGCGCGGGTGTCATCCGCCAACGGCGATCAACGCGCCCACGACCACCAGAAACGCCGCGAACACCCGCTTGAGCGAGGCTCCTGAGATGCGGTGCGCCACGCGCACGCCGTAGGGGGCCAGAGCCATCGACGCCACGGCAGTGGCTGCCGCTGCTGGTAGGAACACATAGCCAAGCGCCCCGGTCGGCAGCGGATGCGCGGGAGCGTGCACCGACAGCATGTAGCTGAGCGCGCTGGAAATGGCGATGGCCAGGCCGCACACCGTGCTCGTCGCCACCGCCTTCACTGGCTTGACGCCCATGGCCACGAGCAAAGGCACGGTCATCGATCCCCCGCCGATCCCCACGACCGACGACACCGCGCCGATCCCCACCCCCGCGGGCAGCAGCCAGGGCGAGCGCGGCACATGCTCCTGCCCAGGCGCGGTCTTCTTGTTCTTGCCAGCGGCCATCTGCAGGGCCATCAGGGCACAGAACGCCGCAATCACATAGCGCAAAGCCTGGCCGCTGAGCATTTGCGCCAGATGCGCACCGACAAAGCCGCCGAGGACCATACCCGGCGCCAACCAACGCCAACTCGGCCACAGCACCCCGCCGCGGCGAATATGCGCCGTGGCCGAGGAAATGAAGGTGAGGACGATGCTGGCCATCGATGTAGCCACGGCCACATGGATCACCTCGTCTTTCGGAATCCCGAGCGCGGGCAAGGCGAAGCTGAGTGCTGCCACCAGCAACAAACCACCGCCGATACCCAGCAGCCCGCCGAGAAAACCGGCCGAGGCTCCGGCCAGCAAAAAAATCACAAGGGAAAGCAACATCGTCATCTCGCTGCGCGTCCGCGGCGCATCACACGCATCACCAAAAGGCCGACCCATGCCGACCGCATGCCCAGAGCCTAACCGCCCTGCCGCGTGCGTGCAGCAGGCGCGCGGCCACAAAAAAACCCGCAGCCGATTGCGACTGCGGGTTTGGGAAGCGACGCAACAGCGGACTCAGTCCTTGCGCTCAGGGTGCAGCAGACGCTCCATGCCAATGAGTTTCATCATGTACTTCTCGTAGATCGGCTCGGAATTGCCCTTCTTCATCTTGCGGATGAAGTACTTTTCGAAGGCGATCTTGGCCAGGTGCACCCACTTGCCCTCGCCGAACCAGTTGACGTTGCGCGGCGGGATTTGCGGAATCGCCACGAACGCCGCGCCGGTGTTGCCGAAGTCGGCCAGGCAGATCGCCTGCCAGGTGCCGCGGTGGGTGGGCTGCTTGCCCGCGAGTTCTTCTTGCAGGTTATGGACGATGGCAGTCACCATCGACTCGATCATGTACCCCGTCTTGGGCACGCCGCAAGGCACGGGCGTGGGGCCGGTGGGCGGAATGGCGATGCACACGCCAGCCGAGTAGATGTTCTTGTACTTCGGGCTGCGCTGGTGCTGGTCGACGATGACAAAGCCGCGCGGGTTGCACAGCCCCTCGACCGCCGCCACTGGGTCCACCCCCTTGAAGGCCGGCAGCATCATCGAGTGCCGGAACGGCAGCTCGTGCTGCTTGACCACGTTGCCGTGCATGTCGAGCTCATCCACGAACATCTTGCCGTCTTCCACCTTGGTGGTCTTGGCGTTGGTGATCCAGCGGATGTCGTGGCTGCGGAAGGCGCTTTCCATGATGCCCTTGGAATCGCCCACGCCGTCCAATCCAAGGTGGCCGATGTAGGGCTCGGCGGTGACGTAGGTGATGGGCACCTTGTTGCGGATTTTCTTCTTGCGCAGCGCGGTGTCGAGCACCATGGTGTATTCATAGGCCGGGCCGAAGCAGCTGGCGCCGGGCATGGCACCGATGATCACCGGACCCGGATTGGCCACCAGCTTTTCGTAGTCGGCATAGCACTTCTCGGCGTGGTCGATGCTGCAGATCGACTGCGTATACCCCCCATGCGGCCCCGAGCCGGGCACTTCCTCGAAGGAGAGCTTTGGGCCGGTGGTGATGATGAGGAAGTCGTAGGTGACCTTGGAGCCGTCCTGCAGGGTCAGGGTGTTGCTCTCGGGCTCGATCTTGGTGACCGCCTTGGGGATGAAATCAATGCCTTTGCGCTCAAGATAAGGCTTGATGGCGAAGATCACTTCGTCGCGGCTGCGCCAGCCCACGGCCACCCAAGGGTTGGACGGAACGAACTGAAAGTAGTCGACGGTGTTGATCACCGTGATCTTGTGCGCTTTGCCCAACGCTTCGCGGGCCTCGTAGGCAGCCGGCATGCCGCCAATGCCTGCGCCCATCACAACGATATGTGCCATACCCTGGTCTCCTGTGTGCAAGTCAATGCCCGAATGCGCTCGGGCGGCGTTTCGACGATGACGGCTGGCCCAAAATCAGGCCGCGACCGTGCCTCCATCAGGACGCGGTCGGCAGCGACGAAAGTCGGCAGCCTTGAGGGACACGTCTTAGCATTCAAGCATATCTATACACGCCTGCGTTCCCAGGGGATTCCATCAGTGGCCACCTAAATTCGTTGATTAAACGCAATTTCTCAAATCTGGCATCCGTGTTAATCCTAGTCTGGTTAAACCCTAATACTCCCGGAAGCATTGCGCAATCCTTTCTATACTTGATTTGAGACAAGCCTGATCACCTGATCAGGCACGCGGAAGCCCCGATAGAGGTCGCCGCACTTCACTTGGAGGATGCCTACCCATGCGCAATACACCTCGTCCGCTCTGGAACCCCTACGTTGCCGGAGTGCTGCTCGGATTAGGCCTGCTGGCCACGTTCCTGGTCACCGGTAACGGTTACGGCGTGACCGGTGCCACCACGCTCGCCACCGCAGCCGTGGCCGGTAAGGTCGACCCCAACGTCGTCGCCGCCCACACCTATCTCCACAACCTGTTCGATGTCGGCCTGAACCGCTGGATCGTCTGGGAAGTGGTGGGTCTGGCCATTGGCGCGCTGATCGGCAGCATTCTGGCTGGCCGATTCAAATTCCAGATCGACGGTCCGAGCCAGGCCGGCCGCACGCTCCGCCTCGTGCTGGCACTGATCGGTGGTGTCGCCGCCGGTTTTGGTGCGCGCTTGGCCCTGGGCTGCACCAGCGGCATGGGCCTTTCGGGCTCGGCCACCTTCGCCGTCGCTGGCTTTCTGTTCCTGATCGGCTTCTTCATTGCCGGCATCGTCTTCGGTCAACTGACAAAAGGACTGTGGAAATGAGCTTCCCTCTCGGATACACCGGCCCGATCTCGGGCATCATCCTCGGCCTGATCTTTGGCTACGTCTTGGAAAACGCCGGGTTCGGCAGCGGCTGCAAGCTGACCGCCCAACTGCGCTTCAAAGACTGGGCTGTGTTCAAGGTCATGTTCACCGCCATTCTGGTCGCCGCTGGCGGGCTGTACCTGCTGCAAGGCCTGGGCATCCTCGCCGTGGACAACATGTTCGTGCCCTCGGTGTTCATCTGGGGTAGTTCCCTGGGTGGCGTACTCATTGGCGTGGGGATGGCGGTCGGCGGCTATTGCCCTGGCACCTCCATCGTGGCGCTGTTCTCGGGCAAACTCGACGGCCTGATCTTCCTGCTGGGCATCGCTGCGGGCACGCTGGGCTTCAACTCGGTGTTCAGCTCGGTCGAAAGCTGGGCTTGGAAACAGGTCGGCCCCGACGGTCTGACCCTGCCGCAACTGCTGCATCTGCCGGCCTGGGCAGTCTGGGCCCTGCTGTTCGCCGTGCTGGTCATCGTGGGTTACCTCACCCGCACCGGCACCACGCGCAAGGTCAGCAACAAAGCCTCTGGCGCATTTGCCACACAGCACAGCTAAATTGTGGCCTGATGTCAGCGCATCCCCTGTTCCACACGTTCATAGGAACAGGGTAGCCGAGCATCGGCCCCGATCTTTCAACCACTCTTTAGGAGTATTCCATGGCTAAAGCCCGCATCAAACTGTCTCACGCTCTGCCCGCACTGGCTCTGGCCGCCGCGGTCGTGGCTCCCATGCCCCAGGCGCTGTCCAGCCTGTCGGCCACCGGCGTTGCCCATGCGTCGAGCAACCCCTGCGCGCCGAGCAACCCCTGCGCGCCGTCCAAGAAGATGGACAAGAAAATGGAAAAGAAGAGCGGCAATCCTTGCGCTCCGTCCAAGAGCAGCAACCCCTGCGCGCCGTCCAAGTAATCTGACCGGATGTCATGGTGCGCGGCGGGCAGCAGCCGGCTCCGCACCATGGAACCCATGACCCAGTCCTCTTCCCTGTTGTCCGGCCATGTGCCGCAGGGCCGACGTCACACCGTCGAGCTGCTGCGCCAGTTGCCGCCACAAGAGCGAAGCGCGCTGTACGCTGCAGGGGTCAAGGCCCTGCAGACCACGCAATCGCTGCTGTTGCAAGGCAAGACGGTGATCTCCGAAATCGTCGGCAAAACGCCTTATGTGGAATGGGAGCACTACCCCAAGCGCGATGCCAAGAGCCATGCGGGGGCCCTGTTCTACTACCACGCGCACGCCGCCGCGCAGCGCATGCCCGGGGAGCATGGCCACTTTCATGTCTTCGCGCCCAACCCCAGCGCGCATTGCCCTGCCGAGCAGCGCTACACCCACATCGCTGGGTTGTCGGTCGACGCACACGGCATGCCCTTGCGTGTGTTCACAACCAACCAATGGGTCACCGCGGAATGCTGGGAAGATGCCGACCGGGTATGCGCCCTGGCGCGCCAGACGACGCTGCGCGAGGCGCGCCCACACAAGGTCGGCCAGTGGCTCGACGCGGTGTTTGCGCTGTTCCGGCCACAACTCGATCTGATCGCCCACCTGCGCGATGCGCGCGTGCAGGCGCTGCGCGAACGAGGCCGGACGCACTTGCTCGAAGATCGGCGCACCCATATTCTGAGCCAATGTCGCATCGATTTTTCAACGCAGATTCACGCGTTGGAGGAGTTGGGCGCGGATGCGCCCTAAGTCAGCCGGGCGGGTACACGCCCTGAAAGTGCAGTTCCACCAATCCAAACGAGGAGCCACCATGAAACTGAAGCACCTGATCGGCATGAGCATCATTGCTGTTGCCGCCGCACAAACCGCCGGGGCCGTCACCCTGCCCGGCCCGCTGGTCACTCCGCAGTGGCTCAACGCCAACAAGGACGCGGTCACCATCATCGACATCCGTGACGAGCCCAAGACCTTCAGCGAAGAGCCGAAGTTCGAGGTCGACGACAAGACCAAGGTCAAGACCCTGGTCAAGACCGGCGGGCACATTGAAGGTGCCATTCCGGTCGACTTCGGCAAGATCCGCCAGGAGCGCACCGTCGATGGCGTGAAGATCAAGGCGCAGTTGCCCACCGCCGAGTTCTTCACCAAGGCCATGGATGACGCCGGTCTGAACAAGTCCGACAAGCCCATCGTCATCGTCCCCACCGGCGAGAACGTGGACTCCATGGACATGGCCACCCGCCTGTACTTCCAACTGCGCTACTTCGGTGAGCCGCGTGACAAACTGGCCATCCTCAACGGCGGCGTGAACGCCTGGATCCAGGCTGGTCTGCCCGTTTCCACCGCCAAGGTCACCCCGACCAAGGGCGACTGGGTTGCCGGTCCCGAAGACAAGTCCATCCTGGCTTCCCTGCAGCAAGTCAAGGAAGGCCTGCAAGGCGGCAAGGATCAGTTCATCGACGCCCGTCCGACCGCGCAATTCCTCGGCATTGTGAAGAAGCCGATCAACAAGACCGGCGGCCACCTGCCTGGTGCGCGTTCCTTCCCGACCGACGCCATCGTCAAGCCGGTAGGCGCCGCGCATGAGTTCATGAGCGCCGAGGACTACAAGAAGATCTACGCCGAGTTCAACATCCAGCCCGACGCCCCCACCGTGACCTACTGCAACACCGGTCACCTGGCCTCCGGCGCCTGGTTCGTCACCCACGAAATCCTGGGCAACAAGAACTCCAAGCTCTACACCGGCTCGATGATCGAGTGGACCAACCTCGGCAACCCGACGGTCGGCCTGCCGCAGTAAGCTCGTCCGTGCTGGCATCGGCCCCTGTGCCGGTGCCGCAGTGCAGCACCGAACGCCCGGGCCACGCCCGGGCGTTGTCATTTCACCCCCCGCAATCCGGTGGTAAAACGGCGTCAGGCGACGCTCACCGGCACTGTCGGCTGTCAATCCGGGCAGCGCCGTGAGATATTTCACAGCATCCAGCAGACGAAACCCGATCAAATAAGGGCTTGTTCCTTCGACACTAGCCTTTGAGAATTTGGCGGTGTTACATACCTTCCCCACGACATTACCGAGGTCGAGCATGTCCCAACGCAATTCTCTCCACAGTATCTGGCGCTTGGCTGTCGCCTTCTTCGCGGCGCTGCTGCTTGGTGCTTGCGCCGCCAACAACTTCCCCCCCGCGCCGCAAGCCGTCACCCAAGGGACGTACCACTACAAGGTGGGCGCGGGCGACACGCTCAACATCAATGTCTGGCGCAATCCGGATCTGTCCATGTCAATCCAGGTTCGACCCGACGGCAAGATTTCCACGCCGCTGGCCGCCGATGTGCAGGCTGCCGGCAAAACCCCGGGCGAAATCGCCAAGGAGATCGAAGAGCGTTTGTCCAAGTACGTGCGTGACCCCGTGGTTTCGGTCGTGGTCACCGGCTTTCACGGGCCGTACAGCCAGCAGATCCGCATCGTCGGCCAGGCCGTCCGCCCCATCGCCATTCCGTACCGCGAAAACATGACGCTGCTCGACGTCATGATCGCAGCTGGCGGCCTCACCGAGTTCGCCGACGGCAACGCTGCCGTGCTCGAGCGCCATGGCAAGACCTACAGCATCAAGCTCGGCGATCTGCTCAAGCGCGGCCAGATGTCGGCGAATGTGCCGGTGGAGCCGGGCGACGTCATCATCATCCCGCAGAGCATGTTCTGATCGGCCCTGCGCCCTGCCCCCAACTTCGGTCCCGCCATGCCAACAGTTCGCCGCAACGTCCTTTTCGCACTGACCCCGCTGGCTCTGTGCCTGTTGCATGCCGGGACGGCCTCGGCGCAGACGGTGCCGGGAGCGATTCCGGGACTCAATACTGCCGTGCCCGGGGGACTGGGTCTGCCCCAGCAGTTGCTGGGCAATGATGCAGCGGGCGCTCCCCTGGGCCCGGCTGCAGCCGCCAGCGCGCCGGTGCCGCGCGGCAATTTCGTGCAACCGTCGCTGGGCATGTCGGTGGTGCAGACCAGCAACGCCTACTTCGGCACCTCCACCCCGGCCAAGTCGGACACCATCATCAGCATCACGCCAGGCATCGCCTTCCAGACCGAGGGGCCGGACCTGCGCACCTATGGCAACTTCGCCCTCAACGGCCAGTATTACGCCCGCGGCTCATACAGCAACACGGTGCTGCCCTCGGGCGTGCTGGGATTGAGCGCGCGCTTGGTGGATCAGTGGCTGTATTTTGATGCCGGCATCACCGCGCAACAGAACGCGCTGCTCACCATCCCCACGCAGAACACCGGCACCGCAACCTACACCACCACGCAGTACCGCCTCAGCCCCTACATCGATCACCGCTTCGACGACAACCTGCGGCTGCGCGCCCGCAGCGACAACACTTGGACGCGCATCAGCGGCAACCAGACCGGACAGGCTCTGAGCAACGGTCGCTACAGCGTGCAGTCGGTCCGGCTGGACCGCCGCCCCACGCCCTTCGGCTGGGGCCTGGACGCCAAGCAGGAAGAAACCGTCTACACCACCACCGGGGCACTCACGGTGCGCGACGCCATCGTCCGCGCGCGTGGCCTGTACGCCTTCACCCCGCACTTCGAGGCCGGGCTGATCGGCGGCTATGAGCACTACTCCACCTCGTACGCCAGCCTGGGCCACAGCATCTACGGCGTGCAGGCGCGGTGGCAGCCCAACCTGTTCACCCGTCTCGACGGCGTGGTCGAGCGCCGGTTCTTCGGCACTGGCTGGGATCTCAACGCGTCGCAACAAATCCAGCAGCTCAGTCTGCGCGTGAACTGGAACCGCAGCCCGTCCACCTTCCTTGCCGGGCTGCAGACCATCCCGGCCGGGGTCAGCCTGTCCACCCTGCTCGACGGCATGCTGGCCTCGCAGTACCCCGATCCTGCCGCCCGCGCCCGCGCGGTGCAGAACCTGTTGTCGGTCACCGGGCTGCCGTCCACCCTGCCCAACGCCATCAATTACTACACCCAATCGGCCACCCTGCAGGACACGCTGACTGCGACCGCCGTGCTGCTCGACCAGCGCAACAGCTACGCCGCCAGCCTGTTCCACGCCAAGACGCAAGACCTGATTCTGCCGGGGTCGGCGCCGCTCACCAGCCTGCTCCTGGCCTCGGCCGACTATGTGCAGAACGGCGTTGGTCTGAGCTACGGCCGCCGGCTGACCCCGGTGATGAGCCTGAATGTCGGCGTGCTGCGCGCGCTCAACACCGGCTTCGGGCCGAATGCCGGAGTGAGCACGCGGCAGACCACCTTCATCGTGCAGCTCAACCGCCGCCTGTCGCCGCAGACCCTTCTGGTCGTGGGCCTGCGGCGGCAGCTGCTCGACACCACCAACACCGGCATCCTCAATGCCAACGAGTCGGCCATCTACGCCGGGTTGACGCATCAGTTCTGACCTCCGGTCCATGTACGCAGCGCACTTCGGCCTGAGCGCCCCGCCCTTCCAGCTCAACCCCGACCCCAGCTTTCTGTTCGAGAGCAAGGGGCACAACTACGCGCATCAATACCTGCGCTTCGGCGCGATGCAAGGCGAGGGTTTCATCATCGTCACCGGGGAGATCGGTGCGGGCAAGACCACGCTGGTGCGCGCCTTGCTCAACGAGCTCGACTCGGCCAAGGTCACCGCAGCGCAGGTGGTCAGCACCCAGCTCGAGGCCGACGACCTGCTGCGCGCCGTGGCCAATGCTTTTGGTGTGCCGTCGAAGAACAGCTCCAAGGCCGAACTCCTGGCCGCTCTCGAGGCGCACTTCACCACGCTGATGCTGCAGAACCGGCGCGCGCTGCTGGTGATCGACGAGGCGCAGAACCTCAACCCGGCGGCCATCGAAGAGTTGCGCATGTTGTCCAACTTCCAGTATGGCAACCGCGCCCTGCTGCAGAGCTATCTGGTTGGCCAGCCGGAGCTGCGCGAGGTGCTGCGCGCCCCCAATCTGGAGCAGTTGCGCCAGCGCATCATCGCCAGCTGCCACATCGGTCCGATGGATGCGGACGAAACCCGCGCCTACATCCTCCACCGTCTCAAGCGCGTGGGCTGGACCGGACGCCCGCAGTTCGACGACGCCGCGTTCGCCGCGATTCACCACTGGACGGGGGGGCTGCCGCGGCGCATCAACATGCTTTGCAACCGGCTGCTGCTGTCGGCCTTCCTCGACAACACCGACCAGATCGACGCCGCCCGCGCCGACGCCGTGGCCCGCGAGATCCGCGAAGAAATCGGCGGCTTGCTGCCCACCGAGCCAGCCGAGCCCGCCGCCCCCACCATCACCGCCCCAGTGCGCCGCCCGCAAGAGGCAAGCCCGGCGGCAGCCGTTGCCACCTCGCGTGACACCCCAGACCTCCCCGTGCTGCGCGACGTTGCCGAGGCGCTGACCCGCGCCCCCGCGCCACCCAAGCCCGGTGAGCCCGGCCCCTTGCTGTGCATCGCCCAGACCCTGGACGACCGCATCGCCCTGCATCCGCTGATGCAGAAGATGAAAGCTAACCCCGGTCTGCCCATGCCGCTGCTGGTGGGTCTGGAGCACCTGGCCACCGCCCGCCTGGCCAACGACCCGGCGCTGGCCGACATCGACATCGCCCTGCTGCCGGAAACCCAGGACGCCGCGCCCGGGCTGGCGGCATGGGTCAACTGGCTCGACCAACTCTTCCTCACCTACCGCCCCGCTGCCGTGCTGACCTTCGCCCAAGGCGACGCCGCACTGGCAGCCAGTCTGGTGGCCAAGCGCCAGCAGCGCTCGCTGGTGCACATCGAATCGGGTCTGCGCCACGGCCACCGCACCGACCCGCTGGAAATCGACCGCATCCTCATCGACCAACTCGCCGACCTGCATCTGGTGAGCGCGGCCAGCCAGACCGAGCCGCTCACACGCGAAGGCATCGCTGCCGAGGCCATCCGCATCGTGGG
>JAKAFC010000238.1 GCA_021818065.1 Pseudomonadota bacterium | reverse complement strand
CAACCACTCGGCCTTCTACGCATTGGCCGTGATCGAACTGGGGCAAGCGGCCATGGCCGCCGCGCAGGGATGAGACACAGGGCGTGGGCGCGGCGCCGACAACCGGGATGATGCGATGAACCGACCCTTTCCCCTCTGGTCCATCACCGCCTCGCTGCTGGCAAGCTTTGCGCTGTCCGGCTGCGGCGTGGTGGCCGCGCCTTGCCGCGTGGCTTCGGCCGGGATCAAGATGATTCCCGTCATCGGGCACGCGGCGGCTGTGCCGACCGATGTGTGCGCGGGAGTGATCGATCCATGACCCAAGCCGCACCTCCGATCCGGGCCTTCGTCTTCGATGCCTATGGCACCTTGTTCGACGTGGCCTCGCCCGTTGCCGCCTGCGCCGAGGCCCTGGGCGAGCCGGCCGCCGCGTTGGCCAGGCTCTGGCGCGACAAGCAGCTGCAATACACCTGGCTGCGCACCCTGCAGGGACGCTATGCGGACTTCGCCCAGGTCACCGCCGACGCGCTGGACTTCGCGCTGGACACCCTCGGCATCCACGACGCCGCGCTTCGGCAGCGTCTTCTCGACGCCTACCGCACGCCGAGCGCCTACCCGGATGCCCCGGCCACGCTCGCGGCGCTGCATGGGCGCGGATTCCGCCTCGCCATCCTGTCCAACGGTACGCCGGAATGGCTGGACACCGCGGTGCGCGCCAGCGGGCTCGGCGCCTCGCTCGACGCCGTGCTCTCGGCCGACACGGTCGGCGTCTACAAGCCGCATCCCGAGGTCTACCGGCAGGCCGAACGTGCCCTGGGCCTGCCGGCAGCGGCGATCGGCTTCGTCTCGTCCAATGGCTGGGACGCCTATTCCGCGAGCGCCTACGGTCTGCAGGTGGTGTGGTGCAACCGTGGCGGGCAGGCCGCCGAAAGGCTGCCTGCCGCGCCGGCCTACCAAGTCAGCAGCCTCGACGCCTTGCTGGATTTGCCCAAACCCCCGGCGCGGGTGCAGACATAGCGTGAACAGGTCCTAGACGCCGTCAATGCGCGGCGGCGATGCGTGGCCGCGCACGCAGCGCCACATGGATGCCCGCGAAGATCAGTGCCGCGCCAAACAGGTGGTACAGCGCAATGCCTTCGTGCAGGAACAGGTAGGACAGCAGCGCGGCGAACACGGGCGCGAGGTTCCCGAAATAGGCCGGGATCTGCGCTCCGGTCCGCGCCACCGCCGTGCCCCAGCACACATAAGCCAGCAAGGACGCCAGCACCGCGGCATACGCGATCGACAGCACCACCGGCGCCCCCCAATGCGTGCTCTCGCCCAGCACCCAATGTTCGTAGGCGGCGAAAGGCGCGATGAACAAAGTGCCCCAGGCCATTTGCGCCGAGAGCGACACGAAGGGCGACAGGCCGAGCGGACGGCGACGCAGCTCCCAGGTGTAGAAGCCCCAGAGGAACACCGCCAGCAGCATCAGCAGATCACCGGGCGCGAGCGTCAATTGCAGCAGATGGGTGAGCTGCCCCTTGGTGACCACGACGATCACGCCCCCCACCGACAAGGCGGCACCCCACCAGGACCCCGCGCCGATCGGCTCGCGGTAGAACACCGCGCCGATCAGCAGGATGAAGACCGGCGCGGCCGAAGTGATGAGCGAGACGTTCAGCGGCGAGGTGGTGTGCAGCGCCACGTACTGCAGCGAGTTGTAGCTCGCCACGCCGACAAGGCCCATGCAGGCCAACGGCTTCCAGTGCCGGCGCAGCACCGCGCGCTCGCGCCACAAGGCGGGCCCGGTGAACAGCAAGGAGACCAGCAGCGCGAAAAACCAGCGGTCGAAACTCAGCGCCAGGGGCGGAATCTGCCCGACCATCAAGCGGCCGACCACGGCGTTTCCGGCCCAAAGCAGAGGTGGCAGGGTCAGCAGGAGAACCGTGCTGAAATCAAGTTTGGTGTGCGCGCGCATCCGGCCATTATTCCAAGCGGCACCGATCCTTGCTCGCAACCCTGTGGCCGCCGGCTTGCGGCCTGCTCGGATTCTCGACCCGGCGGCTATCTGGCGGCCGCTGCGCGGCGGGCGCCTGCCAGCGCCTCCGGAGGCGCGGATTGCGCTTGCGTCCAGCGCAAATGCCAATAGCGCGGCTGGCTCTCGCGCCAGGAACGCAGCATGCCGGGTTCGGCATCGCGCCATAGCAGGGCGCCGTCCCGGTCGGTACGGCGCACCGGCAACCCAAACTCGGCATAGCGCCGCATGACGTCGGGGTGTGGATGTCCGTAGCTGTTCATGAAACCCACCTGGATGGCGACGAGGCGCGGATGCACGGCCAGCAGAAATTCGGCGCTGGACGAGCTCTTGCTGCCGTGATGCGCGGCCAGCAGCAGGTCGGCCGCGAGCATCTCGGCCCGAGGCCCAGCCGCCAGCAGCCTTTCCTGCGCCCGCTCGATGTCCCCCGTGAGCAGCAGCGAGCCGTACCGGCTGGCCACGTGCAACACGCAGGAATGCGCGTTGGTGCGATGCGCGGGCGTGGCATCCCCGGGCTGGGGATGCAAGAGGGTGAATTCGACGCCATCCCACACCCAGCGCATGCCCGCCACACAAGGCTGGGCACTGGCATAGCCCAGTGCGAGCACGCGCTCGCGCGCCACCGAACTCACGGCAGCGGTCCCCGGATAGGCCCGCGCCAGGGAAGCCGCTCCGCCGATGTGGTCGGCATCGGCATGGCTGAGCACGACCTTGTCCAGCCGCCGCTCGCCCAGCGCATGCAGCAGGGGCAACAAGATGCGTTCCCCGGCGTCGCTCTGCGGCCCCAGGGTGGGTCCGGCGTCGAACAAGAGCGTGTGCTTCGCCGTGCGCACGATGATGCCCATGCCCTGCCCCACGTCCGCGAGCCAGGCCTCCACATGCCCATCCTGCGGGCGCTGGCCCGGGTTGAACAGCAACGGCGCAAGCAGGGCAAAACCCGGAACGCGAAGACGCCATGGCCAGGGCAAGACCAGCGCCAAGACGCCCAATGCCGCCAACGGCAAGGCCGGCCATGCC
>JAKAFC010000066.1 GCA_021818065.1 Pseudomonadota bacterium | reverse complement strand
GCAGCTCGGCTGGATCAGCGCAACGCAGGCGCAGCAGGCGCGCGACGAACCGCTGGCGCTGCGCACGGCGCAGCCCGACCGCGACATACACGCCGGTTACATCACCGAAACCGTGCGCCAGATGGTGTTCGACCGCTACCAGGAATCGACCTACACCCGAGGGCTCAACGTCTACACCACCATCAACGCACGCGACCAGCTCGCCGCCTGGAAGGCGGTGCACAGCGGCGTGCTGGCCTACGAGCTGCGCCAGCCCTACCGCGGCCCCGATGCCTTCATCGATCTGCCCACCGCGGTTGACGGCATTGCCGCGGCTGTGGAGCAGGCCTGTGCCGACCGGCCGCCGGCCGATGACATGCAGTGCGGCGTGGTGCTCAGCGCCACACCGGCCCAGGTGAAGGTGATGACCGAAGCGGGGCAGGTCCACACCATCAGTGGGGCGGGACTGCGCCAGGTGCGTGCGCTGGGCCTGAACGACAATGCCCAGCCCACCGCCAAACTCCGGCCCGGGGCGGTGGTCTGGCTGGCCACCGACGGCCCGGAGCAATGGGTCATCACGCAGTTGCCGCAGGTGCAGTCGGCGTTCGTGTCGATGAATCCGAACAACGGCGCCATCATCGCCATGGTCGGGGGCATGGACTTTGCGCGCAACAAGTTCAACCACGCTACCCAGGCCTGGCGCCAGCCGGGATCGAGCTTCAAACCCTTCATCTACTCGGCAGCCCTCGAGAAGGGCATCACCCCGCTGACGGTGGTGAATGATGCCCCGCTGTTCTTCTCGGCCGCGCAAACCGGCGGCGAGTCGTGGGAACCGAAAAACTACGACGGCAAGTATGAGGGTCCGATGAGTCTGCGGCGGGCGGTGGCGCAGTCGAAGAACATGGTCGCCATCCGCGTGCTCGACACCATCGGCCCCAAATTCGCCCAGCAGTGGAGCACCCGTTTCGGTTTCGAGGCCAGCCGCCAGCCGCCCTACCTCACCCTGGCGCTGGGCGCGGGCACAGTGACACCGCTGCAGATGGCCCGCGCCTATAGCGTGTTCGCCAACGGCGGCTATTTGCTCAAGCCGCATCTGGTGAGCAAGATCACCGATGCCCAGGGACAGGTGTTGTTCCAGGACAAACCGCAAAAGGCGGGCGACGAGGCGCTGCGCGTGATCTCGCCGCGCAACGCCTACGTCATGGACAGTCTGCTGCAGGAAGTCACCCGCAGCGGCACGGCCGCCCGTGCCCAGGCCACACTCAAGCGGCCGGACCTGTACGGCAAGACTGGCACGACCAACGACTTTCTCGATGCCTGGTTCTGCGGCTTTCAGCCCAATCTGGTGGGGGTGGCGTGGGTGGGCTACGACACGCCGAAGAAGCTCGGCAACAAGGAAACCGGTGGCGCCCTGGCCTTGCCCATCTGGATCCGCTACATGCAGACCGCCCTCCAGGGCGTGCCGGTGGCCAGCTACGAGCAACCCCCGGGGCTCGTCGTGGAAAACGGCGAGCCGATTTACAGCAACTTTGCCGATGGCTCGGGCGTGCGCAGCCTGGGGCTGACCGATCCCGCGCCGCCGCCCGACATCACGCCGCAGGAGCGCGACTCGATTCTCAATCTGTTCAAGAGCGGGAACTAGGGCCTGTTCAGGCGACACGCCCCGAGCGCCTCACTGCAGGCTGGGGACGTCCAGCGGCGGTGCACCCAGCGTGTCCATCACCCGGTGCAGCGCGGCGCCCAGGGTTTCGGCGGTACGGGTGTCCTGCCACAGCCTGCCGTTCCAGACGTAGTGATGCGCTCCGGCCCGCGACGCCAGCCAGAGCTGATGCGTGGGCTGCTGCAGGTTGACGATGACCTGGTCGCCGCTGTCGAGGTCGAGCCGCAGGACCGAGCCATCGCGCTTGGAGTCGAGATCGGCGGCGTCGGCCGCGGCCTCGATGGCGGCCAGCGCCTGCTCCGCCAACTGCAGGTAACGGGTGTCGTCGAGGGTGTCGGACATGGGGCGGCTGATACACTGATTTGCGATGGACGCACAGCTTAATCGACTCCGTCGGCTGCACACCGCAGGCCGCCTGATGGCCGCATGGAGCATGATTGCTTTGCTCGGCGGCTGTGGTCAGACCGGCCCCCTCTACCTCCCGGCGCCCGTAACCGCCGCCCCCGCTGCCTCGGCGACAGCCCACGCCACGCAACACCCATGACCCAGCGCATCGCCCGATGAAAACACTCGCCCAGCCCACGCTGCCCGGACATCCCCACATCGCCTACGACGGCGACAGCCTGCGCATCGAGCAGGTCAGCGCCTCGGCGTTGGCCGCGTCGTTCGGCACGCCGACGTATGTTTACTCGCGCGCCGCGATCGAACAGGCAGCGCAACAGTATCTGCATGCCGCACAGGGCAGCCCGACGCCGGTGGCGCTGCGCTACGCCGTCAAGGCCAACTCGAACCTGGCCGTGCTGCAGTTGCTCGCCCGCATGGGTTGGGGCTTCGACATCGTCTCCGGCGGCGAATTGCAGCGCGTGCTGGCTGCGGGCGGCGCGGCCGGCAACGTGGTGTTCTCTGGCGTGGGCAAAACGGCGGCCGACATGCGCCTGGCGCTCGATGCCGGCGTGGAGTGCTTCAACATCGAGTCGCCCAACGAACTTGCCGTGCTCGACCGCGTTGCGCAACAGGCCGGACGCATCGCCCGAGTAGCCTTGCGTGTCAACCCGGATGTCGATGCCGGCACCCATCCCTATATCTCCACCGGCCTGAAAACCAACAAATTCGGCATCGCCCAGGATCAGGCGGTGGACTTGGCAGTGCACAGCGCGCTGCTGCCGCATGTGCGACTGGTGGGCATTGCCAGCCACATCGGCTCGCAGATCGCCTCGGTCGCCCCCTACCTCGACGCCCTCGACCGGGTGCTCGATCTGGTGCAGGCGATGGAACGCAAGGGCGCGCAGATCGAGCACATCGATCTCGGTGGCGGCCTGGGCATTCGCTACACCGACGAAACCCCGCCCACGCCCCAGGAATGGCTGGCGCCGCTGCTGGCGCGGCTGGCGGCGCGCGGCTTTGGCCACCGTCGGGTGATGGTCGAGCCGGGCCGTTCCATCGTCGGCAACGCCGGGGTGCTGCTCACCCAGACCCTGTTCCTCAAGTCCACCCCGGCCAAGCACTTCGCCGTGGTCGATGCCGGCATGAACGACCTGATCCGCCCCACGCTGTATGAGGCCGAGCAGGCGGTGGTCCCCGCGGAACGCCGCCGTGGCATGGCGCTGCGCTACGACATCGTCGGCCCGGTGTGCGAATCGGGCGACTGGCTGGCGCGCGACCGCAGCCTGGTGCTGGCCGAGGGCGATGTGCTTGCCGTGCTGTCCAGCGGCGCCTACGGCATGGCGATGGCGTCCAACTACAACAGCCGCGGCCGCCCCGCCGAGGTGCTGGTGGATGGCGACAAGACGCACCTCATCCGCCCGCGCGAAACGGTCGAACAACTCTACGCAAGCGAGCGGCTGCTACCCTGATCGGCCGCGGCCTTGGCCTTCGCCCGGCGCTGCTGGGCCGCACGCCAGGCCCACCACAGCCGCGATCCCAGCAGCGCGGCCAGAATCAGGGCGTAAACGGTCGGCGCTGCCGTGTTGTTCTTCGCCAGCTTGCCCCACCAGAAGTGAAACACCGCCACCACGCCGATGACATAGATCAGCCGGTGCAGCGCCTGCCAGCGACGGGCGCCGAGACGGCGGATCATGCCGTTGGTCGAAGTCAGGGCCAGCGGGGTCATCAACAGCAGCGCGGTCATGCCGGCCAGCACGAAGGGATGCTTGACGATGTCACGCAGCGCCATGTCCAGACTGAAACCGTTGACCAGCCCAAGCCAAGCCGTGAAATGCAGCGCCGCGTAGAAAAAGGCGAACAGGCCCAGCATGCGCCGGAAGCGCACCAGGTCTGCCCAGCCGGTCAACTTGCGCAACGGCGTGACGGCGAGGGTGATGAGCAGCAGGCGCAGCGCCCACAGGCCGGTGGTCCAGATCACCGTCTGTTCCGGGTTCGGCCCCAGGTTGTCGCTCCAGCCGCGCCACAGCAACCCGGCCAGCGGCAGCAGGCACAGCGCGAACAGCAGCGGCTTGGCGACGCGCAACCGCAACACACGGCGCGGCAGGGACGGCACGGGCGGCGGCATGGTGCTCAGAAGAACTTGGTCAGATTCATGCCGCGGTACAGACTGGCCACCTGGGCGCCGTAGCCATTGAACAGTTGCGTGGGCACACGCGGCGCGAACAGCCCGCCGAAAGCCCCGCCCTGCCCGATCATGCGCTCGTTGGCCTGGCTCCAGTTCTGCGGGCTCACATCCGGATTGACGTTGGAATAAAAGCCGTACCACTGCGGCACGGCGCGCATCCAGGAGGTGATCGGCTGCTGTTCCACCAGGCGGATTTTGACGATGGACTTCCCGCCCTTGAAGCCATATTTCCAGGGAATGACCATGCGCATGGGAGCGCCGTCCTGGTTGGGCAGAACCTCGCCATAAAGGCCAAACGTCAACAGGGTCAGCGGGTGCATGGCTTCGTCCATGCGCAGGCCCTCGAGGTACGGCCATTGCAGGATGGGATCGTTCTGCCCGGGCATCTCCGCCGGGTCGAGCAGGGTGATGTACTCCACATACTTGGCGTTGCCCGTGGGCTCCACCGCCTTGAGCAAGTTCGACAGCGAATAGCCCAGCCACGGCACCACCATGGCCCAGCCCTCCACGCAGCGATGGCGGTAGATGCGCTCTTCCATCGGCGCAAGCTTGAGCAGATCGTCGATGCCGAAGGTCCGTGGCTTGTGCACCTCGCCTTCGACCACCACCGTCCAGGGCCGGGTCTTGAGGCTGCCGGCGTGCTTGGCCGGGTCGCTCTTGCTGGTGCCGAACTCGTAGAAGTTGTTGTAGCTGACGATGTCCTTGTAGGGCGTCGGCGTCTGCGTGGTGGAGAGCGCGGTGTTCTCGCGCGCCGCCAGGGGTGGCAATTTGCCGGGCGCCGGTGCGCCACCGGGCTGGGCGCCGGCTTGCGCGTGGTGCGCCGTCAGCGCCACCGCGCCCGCCGCCACCCCCAGCCCGGCGGCAGCCAGGAAATGCCGTCGATCTTTGTAGACCGCGCGCGGCGTGATTTCGGACGGCACGGGATGCTCGAAACCCTGATCGTGGCGTTTGCTCATGACTGCTCCTGCTTGTTTGCCGGTACGGCATGCGATCGGAGCGCGATCTCTCGGTTCCATTCCACTGCCGTGGAGCCGAACCTTAGCGCGCGAGGCCAACCCGCGTGCTCGCAGGGAATTCGGCCATGAAAAAAGGCCCCGAAGGGCCCTTTTTCACACACGGCGCAGCGGCTTACAGCTTGCCGTAGGAATGCAGCCCCGAGAGGAACATGTTGACGCCGAGGAAGGCGAAAGTGGTGACCAGCAGACCGGTCAGCGCCCACCAGGCGGCAACCTGACCGCGCAGGCCCTTGATCAGGCGCATGTGCAGCCACGCCGCATAGTTCAGCCAGACGATCAGCGCCCAGGTTTCCTTCGGGTCCCAGCTCCAGTAGCCGCCCCAAGCTTCGGCGGCCCACAGCGCACCGAGGATGGTGGCAATGGTGAAGAAGGTGAAACCGATGGCGATGGACTTGTACATCACGTCGTCCATGACCTCCAGCGAGGGCAGGTGCGAGGCGATGCGCTGGCGGCCATACAGGATGCCACCGACGATCAGTGCCGAGACCCCGGCAAACACGCCCCAGTATTCGGAAATCCCGCCCTGACGGAACACCAGCGGCTCGAAGAACATGACGAAGCCGATGATCCACAGCGGCGCCAGCTTCCACCAGGAGGTTTCGTTGGCGTGCGTCTTGATGAGGTAGGCGAAACCGACCATGGCAGCGATGGCGAACGTGCCATAGCCGATGAAATTGGCCGGAACGTGCAGCTTCATCCACCAGCTTTGCAGCGCAGGCACCAGCGGCTGAATTTCATAGGCGTTCTGCACCATGCTGTACCACAGCAGGAAGCCCACCGCGGCGCTGACCACCAGCATGGCAAACGCGCCCATGCTGCGGGTCTTGTACTTCTGTTCGAAATACAGGTAGAGGATGGTGGTGAGCCAGGAGAACAGCACGAACACTTCGTACAGGTTCGACAGCGGGATATGGCCGATGTCAGGACCGATCTGATAGCTCTCGAACCAGCGCATCATGGTGCCGGTCAGCGCCATGGTGATGCCTACCCAGGCCAGACGGGAGCCGAAGTACTGGGCGAAGTTGGATTGCCAGCCCTTGGCGTCGCGCACCACACCGTCACCGCCTCCAGCGATGGCACCCCCGCCCGTGGCCAGAGCCATGCCGCCCGCGGTGTTCTGTGCCGGGCCGGTGAACATGCCGAACCAGTAGGCCGCGGTGCTCAGGAACATCAGGAAGGCCATCCACAAAATGGCGGACTGGCTGGCGAGGAAGTATTTGAGGAAGAACACCTGCTCGCTGCGCGCCAGAACCGCGTGCCCGTCCGGCCCCTGATAGAGCCAGATGCCGAACAACGACAGGCCGCTGACGACGATGGCCAGATTCTTGATCGCCGTCCAGCCCCAGCCGAGGAACAGCAGGGCGGTGGTTGCGCCCAGGAAGATGAGCTTGACGTAGTAGTTCATGTTCTGACCGTACTGGCTCAGAACATAGGCATCACCACCCACGATGAGCAGCAGGAAAATCCAGTCATAGACGGAGCGGCGGCGCAGGTAGGCGCCGATGCCGTTCTGCCGTGGTGGTTCCGAACTGGCGGCGTTGATTGGCAGGCGATGGGATTTGCTGGCAAGTTCCATGGCGGGTCCCTATTCAGGTCGAGGCATTGTCCGGCGCATGTGCGTTTGCCGGGGCGGATGATGCTACGCCCAGACTGGCTGCGCGCAGTGTTTCAAATTCTTTTTGATACTCGAGGGTTCGACGATTGGTGCTCATGGCCATGATGGTGTCGCTGCCGCCGTCGGCCCGGTCCTTCACCAGGAACCAGACGCGACGTTCGCGGATGTACAGCATGGCGAACACCCCGAGGATGAGCAACACCGCGCCGGTATAGACCACGACCTTGCCAGGGGCTCGCGCCACCTGGAAGATGCTGGCCTGCACCTGCTTGTAGTTGGTCATCTGCAGGTACAACGGCGAGGGGTAGAAGAACGTGTCCGACAGCGCCAGCACGGCGGAGTCGAAGAACTTTTCGTGCGCCGGGTCTTGGCTGGCGGGCTTTTCGCCATTGCGCTCACGGCTGATCTGCCAGAGCTGCCACAGGGTGCCGTTGAGAATGCGCACGAACACGTCAGAGGCCTGCTGCTGCTTGTCCTGCGGCACGGCGGCCTCGAGGTATTGCGCCAGCGCGGGCAGGCCACCAGGCGCCTGCACCACGGGCTTGCCGGTCTTGGGATCGGTGGGGATTTCGCCGGCAAAGATGTCCAGTGTGCGGGTTGCCGTGACCAGGAGCTGGTTCTTCAAATCAGGCGCGGCATTGGGCGGCAGCGAGGCCTCGACGTACTGGGCCGCAGCCGCCTCACGGTCCTTGGGGTTGAACAGCGCGGCGCGCAGGCGCATCCAGCCGTCGATGGAGTCGTTGCCGTCGGCTGGAATCCGCAGGTATTTGTAGCCGGCATCGAGCGAGCCGCGCTCACCCGCCAGAAACACCTTCTCGCCGTTGAGTTCCACCGGCAGCATGTAATTGAAATACTCGTGCGCCTGGCCGGAGGCGTCGCGGATCTTGTAGATCACGGCGGGACCGATGTTCTGCAGATGACGCTCGCCAGGAGCGGCCACCGGCGCGCCCAGGTGACGGTCGAAACCCGACATGAAGGATTTTTCCTTGGGCTTGACGCCGGTCATCTGCGCCGGGCTCATATCCTGCACGTTGAAGATACGCAGTTCGCTGAACTCGACCTGCATGGTCTGCGAACCGTTGCTCAGTTGCCGGTCGGAGCCCACCGTGCCGGTGAGATCGAAGGTTTTGTCGCTCGGCCCGTGCATGGGCCACGCCTTGAGGAACAGCTCCGAGCCGCCGTCGGCAAAGCCGGACTGGAAGATGGTGACGCCGTCGTAGGTCAGCGGGTGGTTGACCTCGATCTTCGCCGGGAAGCTCTTGCCGTTGCGCGGGTCGGTGATGACCACATCGCTGGCGAACAGCCGCGGCATGCCGGTGGAGTAGAAGTCGATGTTGAACTTCTTGAGATGGATGTTGAACGGCAGCGGCTGCAGCAGCACACCGTCGCCCATGCTCAGCACCGCCATATTGGATTCGCCGCCATCGGGAATCTGCAGATTACCGCGGTAGGTCGGGTTGTGCACCGAGAGCTTGTTGATCTCGGGTACCTGCGACACCAGCATGTTGGACTTCAGCTCCTGCTTGCCGAACATCCACATCTGCGCCTTGATCATCATGTCGCCGTCGAACAGCGCGCCCACGCAGATCAGCACGAACGCGGCGTGCGCCAGCACATACCCGATGCGATTGAGACCGCCGGTCTTGGCGGCGATCATGGTCGAGGCCGGGCTACCGGGCTGCGTTGCCGGGCGCTCCTGCAGGCGGTACTTGTAGCCGCGGCTGCGCATCACCCCGAGGATGTGCTCCACCGTGGCGGCACGGCCGTCGCTGAACACCGCCTCACCCCGCTCGTGGAAATGGCGCATGCTCTGCTCGCGCACACCTTCCTTGTAGGTTTTCAGATCGGTGATGATCTTGGGGGTGTTGCGAATCAGGCACAGGCTGGTGGACACCACCAGAAAGGTCAGAATCAGCAGAAACCACCACGACGAATAGACGTTGTAGAGCTCGAACTTGCGGAACACTTCGGCCCAGAACGGTCCGAACTGATTGATGTAGTTGTTGTAGGGCTGCCCTTGGGTGAGCACGGTGCCAATGATGCTGGCCACAGCCACGATGACTAGCAGGGCGATGGCGAAGCGCATCGACGACAGCAACTCGACGAAGGCACGCCAGGCGCGCGACCCATGCTGCAATTCCCAGCCGGATGTGCTCAGTGTGGTGTTGGGAACTGGAGAAGGGGTGGCAGACATACGAACAGGATGGGAGCGCCGGATGGCGACGGAATCGGGATAAAGCTCTCGGTCAACGCGGCTGGCAAACGCAACTGGCGGCAAGCTGCGCACCGACCCTCGACCCCTCGCGCCTGGCGTTCCGCTGCGGATTCACGCACGGCTGACATTGCGACGGATCAACAAACCAATATAGCAAAACGACAAACCCCTTATTTTGACGAGACACAGCGCAACACCGCGTGGAAAATCGCACCAGCCGCCGCACCGCACAACCCGCGCTGCGCTTTGGTCGCGCCGTGTGAAAGAGCGTGCGGCGTCACCGAAAGTTCCAGTAACAATGCGTATCGCGGGCGCTGGCGGCGTCTCAGCGGCGCAGTGCAACGGCGCGCAGGCCCGCGGCGTAATCGGCGACGGCGGCGATCTGCTTGTCGGTCATGCGCGAGGCGATGTCGTGCATTTCCGGGCTGTTGGTGCGGCGATCGTTGCGGAACAACTGCAATTCCGCCCCCAGGTAGCCCTGCCATTGCCCACCGATGCGCGGATAACGCGAGGGAATGCCCTCGCCCGCCGGGCCGTGACAGGACACGCAGGCCGGCACGGCGCGGTCAGGGATGCCGGCCATCCAGATCGCCTTGCCGAGTTTGATGTCTTTCTTGTCGGCATAGGTCACGCCCGGCTTGAAGGGCTGGCGGCTGTAATACAGGGCGACGTCGCGAATCTGTGCGTCCGTCAGCGCGGCGGCCATGCCGTTCATGATGGGGTTGACCCGAGCGGGTTTCTGCGCGCCCTTGGCGACGCGGTAATCGTGCAACTGCTTGATCAGGTAGTCGGCGTGCTGCCCGGCCAATTTGGGAAACTCGGTGGACGTGGCGTTGCCATCGAGGCCGTGGCAGGCAGCGCAGGTCTGCGCCACCTTGGCGCCCGCCTGCAGTTGCGCCGCCGTGGGCACCGGGAAGGACGACTCCATCACGCTCGACGCCGCGGCGGGCGGAGCACCTGCCGCCCACGATACCGCGGGCGCGAGCAGGAAACCGGCAAGACTCGGGGCGGCGACAAGACTCAGGGCGACAAGACGCGGGGAGAAGCGCACGGCAACCGGGGTATTGGGCATGAAGGCGATCCATCAGAAGTTCGCCGCCGCGGGACAAACAGCGACAATGCACTGCCCCGCGCGGCACGGGCTCCGGCAGGAGCGCACCCGTCGACCGCGCCCAGCCAGCTTGATTGCAAAGATGGCGCATCCTAACGATACATAAGTCATGGCGAATATAGGGAATTCCAGCAGGTCAGCCGCGCCGGTGCGCTTCAGCCCCTTGCTGCACAGCGCGCGTTTTCTGGTCACCAGCTCGGCCATGGACAACCTGCCGACGACCGGCCTGCCGGAAATCGCCTTTGTCGGCCGCTCCAACGCTGGCAAGTCCACGGCAATCAACACCTTGTGCCAGCAACGCCAGCTGGCCTTCGCCTCGAAGACGCCGGGGCGCACGCAACACATCAACTTTTTCGCCGTGGGGCCGAAGGACCAGCCCAGCGGCCTGCTGGTCGATCTGCCCGGCTACGGCTACGCCGCCGTGGCAAAGACCGACAAAAAGCGCTGGCAGCTGTTCCTGGCGCATTACCTGGCCGAACGCGGGCCGCTGGTGGGGCTGGTGCTGCTGGCCGACTCGCGTCTGGGGCTGACCGACATCGACCTCAGCCTGCTCGAATTCATGGCGCCGGCGAGCGTGCCGCTGCATGTGCTGCTGACCAAGGCCGACAAGCTCAACCGCCAGGAAGGGCAACGCGCGGCCCAGGCGGCGCGCGACCAGTTGGCGCAACACGCGCAGGCCGTGGGCATGACGGCACCGATTTCGCTGCAACTATTTTCCGCCACCAAGCTGACAGGCATCGAGGCGGCATCGCAACTCATCGAGAGCTGGCTAGCAGAGCGACGCGAGCCGCCGCAGCCCCCAACCGCCGATGCCGCCGACCCCGGGGCGTGATCACGGCCGTCCCAGCGTCAGGTAAACGTTCACCTTCTGCCCGGGCGCCTTGGCCACACCGAAATACACCGGGCCGAGCGGGGTGTCGGTGCCCAGGTAAACCCCCACACTCTGGCGCAGATCGCCCAGGCTGACGCTGGTGCGCTGCGTCCAGGTGTTGCCGCGTTCGAGCAGCAGGCCGAGATAACTGGCGCCGCCGAACAGTCCTGGCGTGGTCAGGGCATAACGGTACCCCAGCCGCGCGTACACCAGGTAATTGCCGATGAGCTGGCCTTCGCGGTAGCCGCTCAGGGCGTCGAAGCCGCCGAGCGAGAAGTAATCGAGCCCCAGGCCCTTGCGGTCGCGGAAGCTGGCGGCGCGTCCGGCCACTTCGAAGGTCTGCCTGCCGAGACTGAAATCGGCCTGACCCGAGAGGTCGATGCGGTCGTAATTGCTGTCGCTTCCCAGCCCGGTGCGGGCGGCGAAGGTCTCGAGCCGAGCACGCCAGCCGCTGGTGGGGAAATAAGCATGGTCCAGGCGGTCGAACAGCGCCAGCGCCCGTACCCCGCCTTCGCGCAGGGTCTGGCCGTTGACCAGACCGGTCTGCCCCAATAGGTAGTCGGCCGAGATATTGGCACGGCTGACGCCCAGGCGCAGCTCGCCGTAGCCGGAAACGGGCACGCCGAGATCGACCCCGACGCGGCGCGTATTCAGACGATAACGCACGATGGGGTTGTCGCCCTGATAGACATCCACCGGCCGGGCGTCGAGATCGAGGTAAGGCGAGACAAACAGGGTATCGCGCGCGTCCAGCGGCTGGTATAGCTCGGAGAACCAGCGATTGCGCCAACCGATTTGCAGGTCGTTGCGCCACTCCCCTCCCAGGCTGTTGAGCCAGGGCCTGCGTTGCGCGAGCTGCAAGGCAAACCGCGACTGATTGCGCAGATCGGTGTACAGCCCGAGACCGAAGCGCAGATAGTTTGGCCCCCAAGGCTTGTCCTGCAAGCGGTATTCGAGCACCTGGCCCTGCGGCGCATCGACCAGACGGTAGTCGACGCGGGAAAAATCGCCCAGGCCGAACAGGCGGTCGACGTCACGCCGCACCGCGGTGAAATCCAGCGGCTGTCCGGCCTTTTGCTGCAGTTGCGCCTGCAGCGTGCGATCTACCCCCACGGGCAGCCCGCGCACCTCCACCCCGGCCAGCGGGGCGTTGAACCGCATCTGCGCCACCAGGGCCTGCGCGCGCTGGGCGAAGGCGTCGCGCCAAAGGGCGTATTGCGCGGGCGACAGGGCCAACGGCGCGAGTTGCGTCCGCGCCGCCATCACGGCGTCGTAGCCGATCCGGATGGCGCGCTCGCCGTCCTGAAAATCGAGTGCACTCACACTGCCTAGGTCGGGAGAAATCAGCACGTCGCCGGGTTTGAGCGAGGCGATCTGCGCGCGGATGTTCTGCTCGATCAGAATGTTGATCATCTGCGAGGTCAGGCCGACGATGTTGTCGAGCGAGGCCCGCGATGCCAGCGGCGTGCCGATATTGATGGCCACGACGTGCTGCGCCCCCATGTCGCGCGCCACATCCACCGGCAGGTTGTCCACCAGACCGCCGTCGCCCAGCAGCGCATCGCCAACCTCGGTGGGCGGAAACACCCCCGGCACCGACATGCTGGCGCGCAGCGCCGTGGCCAACACGCCATGATCCAGAATGACCTTCTGCCCTGTCACCATGTTGGTGGCGACGGCGCGAAACGGAATCGGCAAGGTATTGAAATCGGGCGCACCGATGGCGGGCAGGGTGAGGTTGGTGAGCACTTGCTCAAGCTGGGTGGTGTTGACCGCGGCATTGGGGAACTGCACTTGGCCGCGATCGCTCAAGCCAAACTCCACGCCACCCGGCATGCGCTCGTCGGCCTGCTTGCGACCGAAGCTGGTGCCCTCCCGCGCCGGGCGGTTCGACAGCACGCCGCCCCAATCCAGCCCCGACACCTGGCTGCGCAGCACATCGACCGATACGCCCTCGGCATACAACCCGCCGATGATGGCCCCCATGCTGGTGCCGGCGATGCAGTCGATGGGGACGCGCAATTCTTGCAACGCCTGGAGCGCGCCGATATGCGCAAAGCCCCGCGCCCCGCCACCGGAGAGCACCAGGCAGATGCGTCCCGGCACCGCGCGTGCGGCGGGCGCGCTCTGCGCGGGGTCCGCGACCTGCAGTGCCGCAGGCTGCGCCTGGACGACTGCCGCCCAGAGCAAGCTCAAACCCAGCATGACGCGAACAGCGGTGGACTTCATGTGGCCATTGTCGCCCGCGCCACACCTCGATCCGGTCGCCCGGCCGTGACTGACCACGCTACGTCAGCTTGTGTCCGCAGTGGCCGCAAAAGGCGTCCCCCGCGCCGACCGACGCGCCGCATGCAGGGCAATGCGCCGCCTGTTGCGTAGGTGCCAATGGCTCGGGCGGCGCGGCATCGGTCGAGCCCTCGGCGGCGACGGGGCCCGATGGAGCCACGTGTCGGGGTTTGAAGTCATCCAGCCGCTGTTTGAACTGCACCAGCTTCTGCCCCATACGCTCGGTGGCTTCGGAGCCCACGCCCTCGCTGACAGCGCGATAGACGAAGATCAGCCCGAGCACGTAGATCAGACTGACCACCGACCACGCCAGAAACCAGACCAGGCCGATGGACAGGCCCGCGCCCCCCATCCCCGGCCCGGCCAGAGCCACACCCTCCATCCCGCGCATGTCACCCATGCCGCCGAAGCCACCCAGACCCATGCCACCCAGGCTTCCCGCTGCGAAAAAGCCACCCACGATCATGCTGCCGACAAACACCACGACAACGATGAACGCGACGGCCGGAAACACCAGCAGGCCCAGCACCAGAAAGTGCATGAACACGTCCAGCGGCCGCTGGGTGACGATGCCCACCGCCCGCCCAAGACTGGCGAAAAATCCCTCGCCATGCCAAACCGCCGCGATCATCAACGGCCCGGCCAACAACAACACCGCGTAGGCCAGCGCCACCACCAGCGCCAGCGGCCCGCCCAGCAGAAAGCCGAACAGCCCGCCGACACCAGGTATCCGTCCCAGCAGCGACAGCACGAACGCTGCCAACACCACCAGGCCGAAGCCCAGAGCCAGCAACAGCAATAGACCAAGGACATAAAGCGTCGCCCCTGAAGAACCCCCAGAACCCGCATGAACACTGGCATCTGGGGTGATTTCGGATGGCCGCAACTCCCAGATTGATTTCCAATAGGGGCAGTTTTC
>JAKAFC010000065.1 GCA_021818065.1 Pseudomonadota bacterium | reverse complement strand
AATGAGTCGGCAAACGTCGCGCCTGCCCTTTTTCCTTCACCCTTTCCACCCGCTGCCATGCAAGCACTGATCTCCGTTTCCGACAAATCCGGCGTGCTCGACTTCGCCCGTGATCTGCACGCCCTGGGTGTGCGCCTGTTGTCCACCGGCGGCACCGCCAAACTGCTGCGCGATGCCGGGCTGCCGGTGTTGGAAGTGGCCGATTACACCGGCTTCCCCGAAATGCTCGATGGCCGGGTGAAGACCCTGCATCCCAAGGTGCACGCCGGGCTGCTAGCGCGCCGCGACCTGCCCGAGCACGTCGCCCAAACCCAGGCGCACGACCTGCCCGCGATCGACATTCTGTGCGTCAACCTCTACCCCTTCGAGGCCACGGTGGCCAAGCCGCACACCCTGGAGGACGCCATCGAGAACATCGACATCGGCGGGCCGGCCATGGTGCGCTCGGCCGCGAAGAACTATCACCACGTCGCCGTGCTCACCGACCCGGCCGACTACGCCGTGGTGGTGGACGAACTGCGGGCCCACGGCAAGGTGAGCGACGCCACGCGCTTTCGCCTGTCGGTGACGGCGTTCAACCGCATCGCCCAGTACGACGCCGCCATCTCCAACTACCTCTCCGCCTTGCAGGACGACGGCAGCCGCAGCAACTTTCCGGGCCAGATCAACCTCGTCTTCACCAAGCAGCAAGACCTGCGCTACGGCGAGAACCCGCACCAGAACGCGGCCTTCTATGTCGAGCCGGGCGCGCGCGAGGCCAGCATCGCCACGGCGCGGCAGCTGCAAGGCAAGGATCTGAGCTACAACAACATCGCCGACGCCGATGCCGCGCTCGAATGTGTCAAGCAGTTCGACGCTGCGCCTGCCTGCGTCATCGTCAAGCACGCCAACCCCTGCGGCGTGGCTTACGGCGAGTCACTGCTGGCCGCCTACGACCGCGCTTACCAGACCGACACCGAGTCGGCCTTCGGCGGCATCATTGCGTTCAACCGCGAACTCGATGCCGCCACCGCCAGCGCCATCGTCGAGCGGCAATTCGTCGAAGTCATCATCGCCCCCAGCGTGTCACCCGAGGCCAGCGCCATCTGTGCGGCCAAAAAGAACGTGCGCCTGCTGACCACTGGCGCCTGGGACACCCAGCCTGGTGCTCGTCTGGATACCAAGCGCGTGACCGGCGGCTTGCTGGTGCAGGATGCCGACCTGCTGCTGTCCGGCAGCATGCAGGTGGTGAGCAAGCGCCAGCCCACGGCGGACGAAATGCGCGATCTGCAGTTCGCCTGGCGCGTGGCCAAGTTCGTCAAGTCCAACGCCATCGTCTACGCCAAGGGCAACGCCACCATCGGCGTCGGCGCCGGGCAGATGAGCCGGGTGAACTCGGCGCGCATCGCCGCCATCAAGGCCGAGCACGCCGGGCTGGCGGTGGCCGGGGCGGTGATGGCGTCGGACGCCTTCTTCCCCTTCCGCGACGGCATCGACAGCGCGGCGCAGGCAGGCATCACCGCCGTCATCCAGCCGGGCGGCTCGATGCGCGACGCCGAAGTCATCGACGCCGCCAACGAGCACGGCATGGCCATGGTGCTCACTGGTATGCGCCATTTCCGGCACTGAACCAGGAGGCGGACTGCGGGTTTTCCGCTAGCCGGAATATGGGGTGCATCGGGCGGCGCCCGCCGAACTAGCATTTGGATTCACATTAACGACGCATCGCATCGGGATCGAGCCAGACCCCAGACGATACGCGACGGGCCGCACGCTCCCACTGATCGCTGCCGTTCCACCCCGAACGCCCGCGAGGACGACAGGGGTGCGTCATGGACATGCTTGTTGCAGAGCGGGTGCGCGAAGCCGCGGAGGCCGTGGGGAGCGGCGCGGCCGAATGGACGGCGTTGCTCAGCGCGTGGCGCGGCTATGGCGGCGGCGCTTGCGCCACATTTCTCGCGTGGGACAAGACTGCAGGCGAACTCCGGGGCTACGCCGCAGTCGATTTGCTGATGCCGTCGTCGCTCGCCGCATATGTCGACCATTTTCAGTCCATGGATCCCTTGTTGCCGATCGGCCTGCAGCGCCCCCCGGGAGTCTGGCTGGACAGTGGCGCCGACCTCTCCGCCAGGGTCTGGCGTGCCGGACCGTACTACGCCGACCTGATGCGTCCGCTGCGCATCGAGCAGACCTTCACCCTCAGCCTTTGCAACGACGCGCAGCACATCGCCTCGGTCAGTCTTCATTTTGATCACGAAGTCGATGGGGCGCCTCTTGCATGCAGGCTGAGCGAATTGCGGCCCGTTTTGATGCGCACGTTCCGCGCCAGATTGCATGCTGCTGAGGTCGAGAGGTGCAGGCTCGATCAGCTGCTGTCAAGCGATACCGAAGGGTGGCTGCTGGTCGATCCAGGTCTGAGGATTCGGCGCGCATGTCCGGCCGCTGCAAAACTGCTGGGCGCAGCATCGGTGCTGCACATCTCGGAGGGAAGGCTTGTCGCCCGCCATGCGGCGCTGGCGCGTCGACTGGCCAGCGCCGCGGCAACGGCGCAAGCCGAGTGTGCACCGCAAACGCTGCATTGCGCTGCCGGCTGGGGGCGGGTGATTCGGCTGGTTCTGGCGCCCGCGCCGGACCACTTGCGGATGTTTCACGAGCCTTTGCTTCTCGTCCGCTTGCAACGGCTGGATGCGGCCCGCCTTCCCGATATCGATGCCCTGCGCGCGGTGTACGGACTGACGGCCGCCGAGGCTCGTCTGGTGCGCGAACTGGTGGCCGGGCATTCCATGGACGACTGCGCTTTCCTGTTCGCCGTCTCGCGCAACACTCTGCGCAATCAACTCGCCAGCGTGTTCGGCAAGATGAGCTGCGCCCGCCAGTCGGAGGTGGTCAGACTGGCCGCGCTGTTGAGCTGAGGCGACGTGAACATGTCCGCCATCGCGCCCTTACAAGTCACACTTGCCTGGAGGACAGGATGAAGCCGATCGCTGCAATTTTTGGGGGATTTGCAATCTGCGCCGCCTGTCTGGCACCGACTCCCGTCTTGGCTCAGAGTGCCTCGTCGCGGGCCGAAGATGCCATGGATCAGATTCTGTTCGATCAGGATGCGAGCGACTATTTGGTGTATCGCATCGTCAACTTCGGGTATGTCGAGGTGACCTTCCCGAGCAATACGCCGCGCGACGTCGCCAACCGCATTCTCGATGCGGCGCGCAAGAGCCCGAACATTAGCGGAGTCCGCGAGAACTTCCGCGGTGCCGCGTGCTCGCGGTTCTGACAACCGCACACGCTTGTGCGCTGTCGAGCTCGTGGCAGCCCGAAGAGCGCGTGCGCATCCCCATCGGGAAGAACCGCCATCTGTCGTAGGAGACCGCCTGATGGCGGGGCGCGGATGAGGCAAGCCCCACCGTTTACTGCACCCGCAGCTCCATGCTGGGCGAGCCGTCGGCGTGGATGGTGCGATAGGTGCGATAGGTGTCACCCTGGCGCTGTACGGTATTGCATTGCTCCTGGCCGCTTTTGTACTTGGCCCAGGTCACGCAGTAGCCGGTGTCCGACAGATGCCAGCGCCCAGTGTCGGTCCAGATTTCTTTGTTCGTGCGCACGTCGAGTGCCATCGTGCCGTCGGGTTTGAACTGCAGGACGATGGGCCAGCTTGGCTTGTTTTCGCTGAGATGGTTGCGACCGACCAGGGTCTTGCCAACGAGTTGCTCAGAAATCTGCTGCGGGCTGAGCATGTCGGTGGCGAGGGCCGAGCCGGTGGGGAGCATCAGGCCGATGGCGAGTCCGGCGAGCGTGTGTGGAAAGCGACTGAGGATGAACATGATCGTTCTCTTTGCGAGTGCCGATTGGGGCACAGGGCGGCGTGCTTTCGCCCTGCGCATGGGCGGCGCTTACTCGGGCTTGAATTCGGCGTTGAGCTTGCCGTCGATGAAGGTCTGGTAGCCGTCGCCGTCGCGCTGGGCGGTGAGGCAGCGTTCCTTGCCGCCACGCAGACGCGTCCAGGTGAGGCAATAGCCGGTGTCGGACAGGCGCCAGTGCCCGGTGTCCTGCATCTTGCCCACATGGATTTCGGCGCTGCCGTCGGTGTTGAAGCGCACGGTCAGGGGTTCACCATCTGCCGTCTTGCCGACCATGGTCTTGCCCATCCAGAGCTGAGAGATTTGCTGCGGCGACAGCGTGTCTGCCGCCATGGCCGAGCCGATGGCGAGGATGCTGCAGCCCACGCAAAGCAGATGACGATGGATTTGCGTACCCATGATGTTGTCCTCCGATTCAGTTGGGGTACGCGGGCACGGTGATGCCGAGCTGCGCCGCGATGGGGACGAAGGCGATGTCGTTGAGACGGGTTTGCGTCGCATTCGTCAGCTTGTCCTGCGAGCCGTACCAGACTTCGCCGTCCTTCTCCACAAACACGCGCGTGGTGGTCTTGACGTCGGCCTCAGGCGGCAGGCCAGCGAACTGCATGATGGGCCTCACGCCATCAATGCCCATCGCCTTGTTGTAGGTGCCCGTGTTTTTCGACTGACAGTTGGAGGCTGTGTTGACGGGCCAGTTGAGGTCACACAGCACATACTGCGTGGCGTTGTTGGCACCGAACATCACGCGCAGGCACTCGGCCGGAAATACGCAACTCGACTCGTCTGGCCGCTGGCAGTCAGCCCGGCAAGCGTGGGGTCGGTGTTGCTGCTCAGGTCGTTGGCGAGGTGACGGCATCGGATAGCGGGCGGCCCGATACGTCGGTTTCCGTGAAGATGGGCGCGCGCGATACCCGGCAGATTCGCTGCAGGGGTGTGCGCCGAAGGGGCTGTGGTTGGCCACCGCAGGCCCTTTGCTGATCCAGCCTGCAGCTGTCAGACGGCGTGTGGTGCCATACAGCGCGTCCGAGGTCATGGCCGCGCCGCCCGACATGCCGCCGCACACACTGCCCAGCAGGGCAAGGTTCTGCGGCGACGGCTTGGTACGCGGGGTATTGCGGACATTCATGGCTTTCCTCCAAGGGTTGTCATGCAAGCCAAGTCTAGGAAT
The DNA here is from genome assembly GCA_021818065.1 of Pseudomonadota bacterium. Classification (GTDB taxonomy): domain Bacteria; phylum Pseudomonadota; class Gammaproteobacteria; order Burkholderiales; family Burkholderiaceae_C; genus Thiomonas. The sequence continues at coordinate 9,289 of JAKAFC010000065.1, read as the reverse complement.
GCATGCCACAGCCGCCCATAGTGCATTTGTACCAAGTCAGCACGCATTTGCAGGGGAGGCTTGCTTGGGACAGGACATCTGGTCAACAGGGCGGCATGTTCTAAGCTTGCGCCTTCTTCTCCTTCAGCTCACCATGCGCATCCTCGGCATCGACCCCGGACTCAACACCACAGGCTATGGCGTCGTCGATGCACAGGGACAGCGGCTGGCTTATCAGGCCAGCGGCGCCATTCGTATCCCGAAGGGCACGCTGCCCGAGCGCCTGAAAGCTCTGTTCGATGGCGTGAGCCAGGTGGCGCGCGAGGCGCAGGCCGATGTGGCGGTGGTGGAGATCGTGTTCGTCAACGTCAACCCGCAGTCCACCCTGCTGCTGGGGCAGGCGCGCGGGGCGGCCATTGCCGCGTTGGTGGCGCAAGGGCTGCCGGTGGTGGAGTACACCGCGCTGCAGCTGAAGAAATCGGTCGTCGGCTACGGCCGTGCCAGCAAGGCGCAGATGCAGGCCATGGTGACGCGGCTGCTGGCCTTGCCCGGCCAGCCGGGGGCGGATGCCGCCGACGCCCTCGGGCTGGCGATCTGCCACGCCCATGCCCAGCGCGGGCTCGCAGTCTTGCATCAGGCGTCGTCCACTGCGGGAGCGGGCAAGGCGGACAAGACCAGCGGCACACTCAGCGCCGCGCAACTGCGTGGCATGCGAGTCCGAGGTGGCAGGCTGATCGGTTGAGGGCGGCGGACAGACGCATCTGCTTACATGCCGGACATGGTTCTTGCCTGATGATTCGGACGCGTTGTCGTCCCGACCGGATCTTTTCAAGGAGAGCCCCATGCCATCCGCCCTGCGATTGACTGGAGTGTCGTTGGCGCTGTTTGCCGGTTTGGGGCTGTCGGCCCATGCCGCCGAGCAGCGCGTGGTCATTGGCGTGGCCGTGCCGCTGTCGGGCGCTCTGGCGGCCAGCGGGCAGGACGCGGTCAACGGCGTGCAGATGGCGCTGAACAAACTCAACGCCGAGCATGCCCCCATCGACGGCAAGCCGGTGCGCTGGACGATGGACGCCGAGGACGACCAGGGTCTTCCCGACCAGGCCACGCTGGTGGCTCAGAAATTGGTGGACGAGGGGGTGAATGGCGTCGTCGGCCATCAGACCTCGGGCTGCACCTTCCCTGCGGCGCGCATCTATGCCCGCGCGGGCGTCCCGCAGATCACGCCCTCGTCCACGTCGCCGAAGATCGCCGAGCAGGGCTATAAGACGTTTTTCCGCCTGATCGCCAACGACAATGCCCTGGGCGCCGGGTTGGCCGAATATGCCCACGACACCCTGCATGTGCAGCGCGTGGCCGTGGTGGACGACCGCACCGCCTACGGCCAGGGTTTGGCCGACGTGTTCTCGGCTACGGCGAAGAAGCTGGGCATGGATGTGGTGGACCGCGAATACACCGACGACAAGGCCACCGACTTCTCCGCCATTCTCACCCGCATCAAGGCGCGCAAACCCCAGGTGGTGTTCTACGGCGGCATGTACAGCCAGGCCGGGCCGCTGCTGCGGCAGATGCGGCAGATCGGCATGACGGCCCGGTTGCTCGGTGGTGACGGCATTTGCGCGCCCATCATGGCCAAGGTGGCCGGTGATGCGGTCAACGGCACGATCTGCGCCCAGGGCGGGGAGCCGCTATCGGAACTGCCGCGCGGCAAGGCCTGGAAGGCGCGTTACGACGCCGCGTTCGGCGCCGCCGCCTTTCAGCTGTATTCGCCCAACGCCTACGACGCTGCCATGGTGCTGGCGCACGCGATGATGAAGGCTCGTTCCAGCGACCCCAAGGTCTATCTGCCCTTCATCCGCCATCTCGACTACGACGGCGTGACCGACAGCGACATCCACTTCACCGCCAGCGGCGAACTGGCCGATCCGAGCATCACCCTGTCCGAGTTCGAGCACGGCGCCAAGGTGCCCGTTGCCGTGGAGCGGGTGCGGTAGTGGTGCAATGCGGGCAAGCGGCTTGCGCGCCGCTCAAGCCTTCTGCTCGGCCTCCAGGTACGCCAGGCTGATGTATTTGCCGATGTTGTTGTCCCACCCGGCGGTGTCGCGGGCCTTGGAGGCCACGCGCGGGTCGGCCTTGGCGGCGGCGATGGCGGCGTCGGGGCCGGCCATGTCGTGGGCGGCCTTTTGCGCGTGCTCCCAGATGGCGGCGAACAGTTCGCGCTGCCAGACCATCACGTCTTGGCCGGCGTGGCCGTGGCCGGGCAGCCAGTTGCTGCCGGGAATGTTTTGCGCCAGCTTGTCCATATAGGCCAGCGAGCCGGGGTAGGAGCCCTCGTCCATGTTGGCGATGCGGCGGTTCATCATGACGTCGCCGACATAGGTGAGCTTGTCCTGCACCACTTCCATGCACACGTCGGAGGGCGTGTGGGCGGTGCCGTAGTGGTGGGCGCGCAGGGTGACATCGCCGAAGTCGAACACGTCGCCATGCTTGACGTCGCGGTTGGGGGCGACGATGCGCGTGCCGGCACTCGACTGGTTGGTCCACTTCAGCATGGCCTGCTGCCACTCGGTGCCGGTGGCGCCCAGAATCTGCTCACGGGTGTGGGGCATGGCGTAGATCGGCAGATCTTGGCCGTAGGCGCTGACGAAGGCGTCGTTGCCCAGCCAGTGGTCGCCGTGATAGTGCGAGTTGAACACCGCCACAACCGGTTGATCGGAGAGCTTGCGCAACTGGCGAATCGCCATTTCGCCGATCTGCACCGAGGCACCGGTGTCGAGGATGACCATGCCTTTGGCGGTTTTCACCGCGGTGATGTTGCTCATCATCCCCTGGTTGCTCTCGGTGGGGAAGCCGTCTGCGGCGTAGATCACGAAGACGTGGTCCGACAGCTTGGTGAACGGCACATCGGGCACCTTGGGGCCGCGAATGAAGTCGGCCGCGTCGGCGGCGAACGCGGCAAGGTGCGGCGCCGCGGCGCCCGCTGCGGCCAGGCCGGCGGCGGCCAGGCCCCAGCCCAGAAGGCTGCGGCGTTGGATTTGAAACGGGGTGGTCGGGCGAAGGTGTGCCATGGCGGTTCCGTACATCTTGATACAAATGCGCATTGTCCGCCCGAACGGGGGGCTTTGCCAGCAGGGGGTATTCCCTGAGAGGCTGGGTTGGCGCGGCCTTAGTCGCTCGCAGCCAGCGGCGCACCCGACAGATGGCCTTGCACGCAGTCGAAGCCCAGGGCGCGGGCGAAGGTGACGAGTTCGGGCTCATCAACCTGCTCGGCCACGGTGCGGCAATCGAGCTGTCTCGCCAGTTGGATGGTGGCGGCGAGGATGCGATGCGCCCGAGGGCTGGCCGCGGCCTGCGCCAGCAGACTGGCGTGAACTTTGAGAAAGGCGATGGGCAGGCTCGCCCAGTAGCCGAGGGCGGTCAGGCCAGCGCCCGAGGCGTTGAAGGCCAGCCGCGCGCCGGCTTCCAGCCACGGTTGGAGCGTGGCGTGCAGCGCCTGCGGTTCAAGGTGCGGCTGGCCGCCGAGGTCCAGTTCGAGCACCAGGCGCGCGAGCGGCGCAGTCTGCGGCGGGTCGCCCAGGCGCTGCATCACGGTTTGCAACAAGGCCTGCATCAGCGTCGGGCGGCGCAGCATGTCGGCCGAGAGGTTGACGAAGCAGTCACCCTGCAGCGTGCCCCGCAGGCAGGCGTCGAGCACGCGCGGAATCACCTGCTCGTCCACCCAATGCGCACGGTGCAACTGCTGCAGCGCAGGCATGAAGCGCCCGGCCTTCAGCTCGGTGCCGTCGTCCAGCCGCAGGCGGGCCAGCGCTTCCTGGCCGACCGGCTCACCGGTGGTCAGCGAAACGATGGGCTGGTACGCCAGATCGAGGCGCTCGGCGCGCAGCGCCTCCCGCACTTGGCTGATACGACCGAGCACCCCCTGACCCGCCATGCGCTCGTGCCACACACAGTTGCGCCCGGCCTGCTTGGCCTCGTACAGCGCGAAGTCGGCGCGTTGCAGTACCTGCTCGAGCGTGTCGGCGCGGTCGGCGGCGGTGGCGCTGACCCCGGCGCTGAGGGTCAGCGGCATGGGCTGGCCCCCGGGCGCCAATTCCAGCGCCTGCACCGCGGCGCGGATGCCCTCGGCGATGATCACACCCTGCTCCAGCGTGGTGTGCGGCAGCAGGCAGAGGAACTCCTCGCCGCCCCAGCGGGCGAGGTGATCGCCGTTGCGCAGCGCACCTTGAATGGCGAGGGCGGATTGGCGCAGCGCCTCGTCGCCCGCGGCATGGCCGTGGTGGTCGTTGACCAGCTTGAAGTGATCGAGGTCGACCAGAATCAGGCAGAAGCTCGTGCCGGTGCGGCAGAAGGCGGCATGGGCGCGACGCAGCTCGTCGAGCATGCCGCTGCGGTTGAGCGTCTGGGTCAGGGCGTCGTGCCGCGCCTGATGGCTGAGCTTGGCCTGCAGCGCGCGCTGTTCGCGCACGTCGTGCAGCACGATGACGCTGCCGCCGTCGGCCCCGCTCAAGGGGATGACCGACAGCTCCACGTCCGACCAGCCCGAGGTCGCGCCCCGCAGACGGCAACGGCCGCCCAGGGTGCGGGGTTGCGCCTCGGCGCGGGCGTCGGCGATCAGGGTGCCGATGTCGTGCGTCTCCAGCGCCAGCACGTCTTCGATGCCGCTGTCCAGGGCGTCGGTGGTGCGTTGCAGACCGAGCAGGTCGGCAGCGGCGTGATTGAGGAATTCGATGCGGTCAGTCGCGTCCAGGGTGAGCACGCCGTCGGAAAGCGCCATGACGGTGGCCGAGGCGAGCTCGCGTTCGTGGCGGATGGCCTCTTCCAGCGCCACGCGGTCGGAGATGTCGCGGATGGTGCCGACGCTGCCCTGGAAGCTGCCGTCCTCACCGTACAGCACCCGCAGATCGACTTCGATCCAGACGAAGCTGCCGTCGCGCCGCAGCAGGCGCTTGATGTGGCGCGAGGTGTTGAGCTGACCGGCTTCGAGCTGCTGCTTGCGCAGGCTGTTCTCCGGGCGGTCGTCGGGATAGACCACGTCGAGGATGCTGCAGCCCAGGCATTCCTCCACGCTGTAGCCGGTGAGCGTGGTCCACGCCGGACTGAGGTACGACCAGTAGGTCTTGCCGCGGGTGCGAAACACCACATCGCGCAGCGCGCCGATGAAATCGGCCGGCTCCAAATCGCGCTCCGGCCAGGAGATGCGTTCGGGATCGGGGCTGGTCATGGCGCTGCCCCGTGGGGGATCAGAAACCTTCGGTCGAGGTGAACAGGCCGACGCGCAGGTCTTTGGCGGTGTAGATCTCGCGGCCATCGACCAGCATGGTGCCGTCGCCAATGCCCATGACCAGGCGGGAGTTGATGACCCGCTTGAGGTCGATGCGGTACTGCACCAGCTTGGCCGTGGGCAGCACCTGACCGGTGAACTTCACCTCGCCCACGCCCAGCGCGCGGCCGCGGCCCGGCCCGCCCATCCATCCCAGGTAAAAGCCCACGAGCTGCCACATGGCGTCCAGACCGAGGCAGCCGGGCATGACAGGGTCACCCTGGAAATGCACGCCGAAAAACCACAGATCAGGGTGGATGTCGAGTTCGGCCTCGATCACGCCTTTGCCGTAGGTGCCGCCCTCGTCGGCAATTCGGGTGATGCGATCCATCATCAACATTTCGCGCAGGGGCAGTTGCGCGTTGCCGGGGCCGAACAGGCGGCCCTCGCCGCAGGCGATGAGGTCTTGTTTGCTGTAAGAGGACGGACGGGTCATGGAAGGGCGGGGCAAAAGAATCGGCGGATTTTAGGGCAAGGCGCATCCGGCCCCGGCGCCGCGCGGACGGCCAGAGGCCAGCGCCGCGGCGGGTTGCCGCTGCCGGAGCGACTGCTAAAGTGACGCCATGATCGGACGACTGCACGGCACCCTGCTCGACAAATCCCCGCCGCAGATCCTGCTCGATGTCGGCGGGGTGGGCTACGAGGTCGATGTGCCCATGAGCACCCTGTACGACCTTCCTGCCGTGGGGCAGACCATCACCCTGCTGATCCACACCGTCATCCGCGAAGACGCGCATCTGCTCTACGGCTTTGCCACTGCGGGCGAGCGCGGCACGTTTCGCGAATTGCTCAAGATCAGCGGCATCGGCCCGCGCATCGCCCTGGCGGTGCTCTCGGGATTGAGCGTGGCCGAGATCGCCCAGGCCGTCACGCAGCAGGACACGGCGCGCTTCACCCGCGTGCCCGGCATCGGCAAAAAGACCGCCGAGCGTCTGCTGCTCGAACTCAAGGGCAAACTGGGCGCCGATCTGGGTAATGCCGCCGCGGTGGCCGCGGGCAGCACCGCCGACGTGCTGCAGGCTCTCATCGCCCTGGGCTATTCCGAGCGCGAGGCCGCCGCCGCGGTGAAAGCCCTGCCGGACGGATGCAGCGTGGACGAGGGCATTCGTCAGGCCCTCAAGAGCCTGGCGCGCTGAGGCAATCGGCCTCGGACACACTGACAGGCCCGAGTTTGACTGGGTCCGCAGCGACGCATGCGATGGTCTCGGCGTTCGACCGCGCGATCACGACGCTCTGCCACCAACTCGGCTACATGCCGACCCCTGACAGGTCGATGACGACCTTTCGGGCTGACACGCCAAGACGCAGAACATCGATTGCCGCAGGGATGTCTTCCAGACGTTGTCCCTCGATCAGGGGCTCAGGTGCCGCGATGAGGCGGCCATCGCGCAACGCGGCTTCGGCGAAATCCACAACCATGTGCCTGCCGAGCGGATCGTCGACCAAGTCGGTTCCCCAGACGGAGCAGGTCGGCACGCCCGTAGCTCGGGCACGAAGCGCCATGGCGGCGAACCCGCCGATGAGCCGGGGAAGGGTGACAAGTCGCCACCAAGCTTGTGGCCCGATCGGTGCACGATCCAGCGCGATCGGGGCACTCGCCATGGCCACTTTGGGCCGACGAGCAAACTGGCTTGCGATGCGCAGACACGGCATTCCTGAACCCGCGCCAAGCGCCAGCAAGCCCACCACTGTCGAGCCTTTCGCCGCAGCGACGATGCGCTCGACGACGCCGTCCTGGCGATAGTCTTCAACCACTGCGGCACCGAGGCGGCGCACCCGTTGGTGGTTGTGCGGTGACGCCGTACTCAGGACGCGATAGCCGGCAGCGGTCGCCAACTGAATGGCGACAGAGCCCACACTGGTTGCGCCACCCCAAATGATGACCGTGCGCTGGGGGCTGTCATGCTGTGGCAAAGGGCTTGGTAAGGTTGGCGGCGGATCGAGACCCAGTTGCGACTTCATGAAGAGGCCAGTCGTCGCCGTGGCGAGAGCCAGCGGCAAGACCGATGCATCCGCGTAGCGAACCGAATCGGGCAGGCGGCAACAGCAGTCTTCCCGCAGCAGCACCATCTCCTGAAACGCCCCTTCCTGCCACCGGTTTCCGCGCCGGTCTGCACCAAGCGCCAGCCCCATGATCCGGTCCCCGACGCGCAGGCGTCGGCACGCCTGCCCGACCGCGACGACCTCGCCAGAAACATCCGAGCCGAGCACGGCTGGGAACTTCAGCCTGGGCGTGAAGAGGCCCCCCAGGGTTTGGACGACCCGATCGTAGGGGTTGAGCGCCAGCGCACGCACTCGCACCAGGACTTCATGCGGGCCGGGCTTTGGCGTCGCGACTTCGGCGACGCGCATCGGACTGTTGAATCGGTCGAGCACCAAGGCGCGGTGGGTGATGTTGGGCATGAATGGATCTCTGGTCGGGATGTGGTCTCGCCTGGGCGCGGTTGCGGGATGCGATTGGCGAAGCGCGCCACCGAAATGCGGTGGATCGAATCGCTGAGCCGATCGGCCCCATGCAAGCAGCGGTTGCTTCAGGCCATGGCGGTGTGCGAGCCTCGGATTTGGCCGATTGCTGACGACTGGTGCCTCACTGTAGGGATCGCGGGCGATACGATCAACGCACAATAGGCCAATTTATTTGCTCATTCGTCCAGTCTTGTCGTGGCTCCGCTCCCCAATCTTCAGACCTTGAGTGATCCGCTGTCCGAGGTGTTGCGGATACTCCGACCGTCTGCCTATATGTTCCGAGCCATCGACGCGCGCGGAGCTTGGTCGCTTCGATACCCTCCGCTGGAGGGTTTGCGCTGCTATGTCGTGAAGCGTGGTGTCATCTGGGTCCACATCCAGGGCGAAGCACGCCCGCGCGAACTCAGAGCTGGCAGTTGTTTGATTCTGACGCGCAATCAGGCCTTCGACATGGGGAGCCGATTGGATGCCAAACCCGAGGACGCTGTGGGGGTGATGGGAGCGGTGCCGTGGGGTGGGGTGGTCACGATCAATGGCGGTGGCGAGGTGTATGGGCTGGGAGGGTTCTTCGTCTTCGAAGGTCGTCAGGCTGCCCAGTTGCTGGGGGCCTTGCCCGAGGTCATCTGTCTGGAAGGACTGACCGAAAACGCGGCACTCAGTGCCGCAATGAACGCGCTCATGGGCGAGTTGCGTGAGCCCAGACCCGGGGGCCGCCTGATGGCGGAGCAGATAGCGCTCTGTATGCTGGTCCTGATCTTGCGCGAGCTGCTTGCCCTCGGATTGCAAGGGGGTGTCGGCTGGCTGCAAGCACTTGGTGATCCCAAGGTCGGTCGCGCGCTTCAAGCCCTGCACGCGGCGCCCGCATCAGCCTGGACTCTGCCCTTGCTGGCGCAAGAGGCGGGGATGTCACGTTCGGCGTTCGCCCTGCATTTCCGGCGTCTTGTTGGCGAACCTGCCATGAGTTATCTGCAACGCTGGCGAATGCATTTGGCAGCAGACCGCTTACTGCACAGTCGCGATCGCATCGGCGAGATCGCAGCCAGCGTTGGATATGAATCCGGTAGCGCCTTCTGCAGCGTCTTCAAGAAGGTGACGGGGTGCTCGCCGCGGGCGTATCGCCAACGCCGATAACGATGCGCCAGGCACCGCCGATCGATCGGGTTGCAGCCCCAAACGGCCAAGCAGCCCGATGTGCAATCGGCCTGAGGTTCACGCGCTGCGGGCCTTGGTGCAACCTGCACCCGGGCGCACCCGCGCGGCAACGCATTCAAGCTCGCCCTGAACCGTAAGCCGTCTGTATCGACTGCAACCAGATGTTGCTGGTTGCCGTTTGGTCACGGAGCCGACATCTGCCATTTCAAGAATCCCTGCCATGGCATGCGGCCCCGCTCCGCTGCCTCGGTATGCATTGTTCACATCCATCAGGGAGTTTCACCATGTTGCGCAAAACCTTACTCGCCACCTCCGTGGCCGTGGCGGTCGTGGCCGTGGCCGCCTGTGGCGGCGGCTCCAGCGCCGCCACCGTGC
>JAKAFC010000064.1 GCA_021818065.1 Pseudomonadota bacterium | reverse complement strand
GTGTTGCGCCGCCCCCATGCCCTGCGCAACCTGCAGCGCGCCCTCGATCTCGGCGTGGACGTGGTGGGCGGCATTCCCCACTTCGAGCGCACCATGGCCGAAGGCGCCGAGAGCGTGAAGCTGTTGTGCGAACTCGCCGCCGCGCGCGGCCTGCCGGTGGACATGCACTGCGACGAGTCGGACGACCCGCTGTCCCGTCACATCGAAACCCTGGCGTTTCACACCCAGCGCCTGGGGCTGCAGGGTCGGGTGACCGGCTCGCACCTCACCTCCATGCACAGCATGGATAACTACTACGTCAGCAAGCTGCTGCCGTTGCTGGCCGAGAGCGGCGTGGCGGCCATCGCCAACCCGCTGATCAACATCACGCTGCAAGGCCGGCACGACACCTACCCCAAGCGCCGCGGCATGACCCGCGTGCCCGAGCTGCTGGCCGCCGGGGTGCCGGTGGCCTTCGGCCAGGACTGCGTGATGGACCCGTGGTACGCGCTGGGCAGTGGCGACATGCTCGAAGTCGCCCACATGGGCCTGCACGTGGCGCAGATGACCGGGCAGGAGGCAATGCGGCAGTGCTTCGAGGCGGTGACCACCACCCCGGCGCGCATCCTCGGGCTGCAAGGCTACGGGCTGGAGGTGGGCTGCCGCGCCGATCTGGTGCTGCTGCAGGCGGGCGATGCGGTGGAGGCCATGCGCCTGCGGGCGACGCGGCTGCTGGTGTTGCGCGCGGGGCAGATCATCGCCACCACCCCGGCACAGACTGCCACGCTGCATCTGCCCGGGCGGCCTGCGGCGGTGGATTGGCGCAAGGTCTGAGCGCGCCTGAGCGTCCCTGAGCGCCTCCGCCGCGCTACGTCGCGGGCGTGAAGGTCCAGGCGTCCATGCTCAGATTGCCGTAGTGCACGCCGCCAGCGTGGTGCTGCGCGCGGGCATCCGGGCCCGCGGCACCCAGGGCCCAGAACAGCGGTAGCAGGTGTTCGTCGGTGGGGTGGGCGCGGGCGGCATGCGGTGCGCGGCGCCGGTAGTCGAGCAGGGCTTCGACGTCGCCGCGATCCATCATGCCGCGCATCCACTCGACAAAGGCCTGCACATAGGCGGCGGGCGGGTCGTCGGTGGCGGCACTCGGGTGGAACTCGTGCAGGTTGTGCGTCAGGCTGCCGGTACCCAGCAGCAGCACCCCCTGCGCCGTAAGCGATGCCAGAGCCGCGCCCAGACGGTAGGCCCCGGCGGCGTCCAGCGGCCAGGGCATGGCCAGCGGCACCACGGGCACATCAGCCTGCGGAAACAACAGCCGCAGCGGCGACCACACGCCGTGGTCCAGGCCGCGATGCGCGTCTTCCGCCACGGGCCAGCCCGCCTGCTGCAACAACGCGGCGACACGGTGGGCGAGCTGCGGCGCGCCCGGCGCCGGGTAGCGCAGGGTGTAGAGCGCAGGGTCGAAGCCGCCGAAGTCGTGCACGGTCTCGGGCCGCGGGCTGGTGCCCACGACGGCTTGCCGCGCCATCCAGTGCGGCGAGAAGGCGACGATGGCCTGCGGCCGCGGCAGACTCTGCCCCAGCGCCTGCAGCATGGGCCCGGCGGTGCCCGGCTCTAGCGGCAGCATGGGCGAGCCGTGCGAGACGAACAGCGTGGGCATGGGCTGCAGCGGGTGCATGGGGGCGGGGTTCACGGCGGCGGGGTTCACAACCCATCAGCCCTGGCGCACGCCTTCCACCTCCACCCGCACCTGCACCTTGTGGCTCAGGCCGGTGGCGAAGGCGGTCATGCCGAAGTCCATGCGGTTGATGGTGGTGGTGGCGACAAAGCCGCTGAGATGACCGCCCCAGGGTTTGGGAAGGTAGGGCACGTCGCCCGCGCCGATCACCTTCACCGCGAAGCGCACGGGCCGCGTCACGCCGCGCAGGGTGAGGTTGCCTTCGAGCGTGCCGCCGTCCTTGCCGTGCGGCACATAGCGCGTGCTGACGAAGCGGATGTCAGGGTGCGCGGCAGCGTCGAAGAACGGCGCGGCCAGCAGGTCGGTGTCACGCTGCGGCAGGAAGGTGTCGAGGCTGTTGGCGGCGATGGTGATGTCGGCCTTGTCCTGCTGCGGGTGCTGCGGGTCGAAGGTGTAGCTGCCGGTGATGCGCTTGAACACGCCGGTGAATTCGCCCACCCCGGCGTGGCCGATGGTGAACTGCACGCCGGAATGGTCGGGGTCGATCTGGTAACTGCCCGCCGGGCTGGCATGCAGATGGGCGTAGGCCTGGGGCGCTGCGGCGTCGGCGGCCCAGACGGGCGCGGCGCCCAGGGTGAGAGCCAGGGCAACGCTGGCGAGTGCGGGTTTGGTCAGGGAGAACATGCGGAGTTCCTTTCGTGCTGGCGTTATTGCGGGGCGACCGTGAGGTGCACCGCGACGGGAATGGCGGCGGCCACGACGCTGGTGTCGGACCACGATCCGGCGCCCAGGGCGAAGCTGCTGCGGTTAAGGGTGAAGCTGGCGTCCATGGCCAGGGCCGATCCGGCCGGATGGGTGGTCACCAGCACCTTGAGCGGCTGGCTATGGCCCTTGATGCTGAGCGTGCCGCTGAGCCAGTAGCGGCCGGGGCCGTCGGCGGTGAAGCCGCTGGAGACGAAGCGGGCCTGCGGATCGACCTTGGCGGCAAGCCAGTCGGCGCCGGTGAGCAGGGCGTTGGTCTGGGCGCTGCCCGCGTCCACACTGGCCACCTGCACACTGACGCTGAGATGCGACTTGACCAGATCGCCCGGCTCGAAGTCGACCTGCGCGGCAACCGTCTTGAAGCGGCCGTGCATGGGCACGCCCATCTGCGTGGCGCTGAAGGTCACGGCCGCGCCGGGCAGCACCCGGGTGTAGGCCACGGGTTGCGCCGAGGCCGACACGCTGGCCGTGAGCATGCACGCGCCAAGCACAACGGCGCCCAGCCTGGGAATGGGTTTGAAGGTCATGGAGAAACTCCTTGGCAAAGCCTGCGGATGCGGTCAGGGCCCAAACGGCTCAGTTGCGCCGCGCAGGCAACATGCGCGACAGCACGCCGTCGCGGTCGATGAACTGGTGCTTGAGCGCGGCAGCGACATGCGCCACCACCAACGCGGCCAGGGTGTAGTTCAGCGTGGCGTGTACCAGGGCGAGCAGATGCGCCGCGTTCTTGTTCGCTGGCAGCAGGTTGGGCAGGGGCAGCACCCCCCACCACACCACCGGAATCCCCGACGCCGAACTCAGCGCCCAGCCCGATAACGGGATGAACAGGATCAGCACATAGAGCAACTCGTGCATCAACTCGGCCGCCGCCTGCTGCCAGCGCGGAATGGAGTCGGGCAGCGGCGGCGGACGGTGCGTCAGCCGCCAGGCAATGCGCACCACCACCAACAGCAGCACGGTGATGCCGAACCACTTGTGCCAGCTATACAGCTCGAGCTTGCGCACCGACAGCGGCAGCCCGTGCATGTACAGCCCCAGCGGGAACAGGCCGAAGATCAGCAGTGCGATCAGCCAGTGCAGCGCCTGCGCCGTGCGGGTGTAACACGGCAGCGCGGAGCGGGCCGGGGCGCTCATGCCGCCGCCTCCGCCTCGCCCTGCTCCAGCGCCAGCCGCAAGCCATGCAGGGCTTGTTCGGCCGCGGCCAGCTGGCGCGCGTCGAGCCGGGCGAAGGCGCGGCCGAGGTGCGCGCCGTGCGCCGGGAACACCTGCTCGAACAACGCCTGTCCAGCAGCGGTGAGTTGCACGATCTGCCCGCGGCCATCGCTCGGGTCAGGCTGGCGCTGCACCAGACCCTTGGCCTGAAGCCGATCGACCACGCCGGTGAGCGTGCCCTTGGTGATCAGGGTCTTCTCCCCGAGCAGTTTGGGGTTCATACCCGCGGTGTTGCCCAGCGTGGCCAACACGTCGAACTGCGCCGGCGTCAGCCCCATGCTCTGCACATGCGCCGCCGAGAAGCGTTCGAACGCCTGATACGTGCGCACCAATTCGCGCAGCAGGGGAAGGAAGGGAGGAGACTCGGACATGAGGTGCAGCAAGGGGTTGATCTGCTGCGCATAGTAGTTCGCATTAGAACTATTACTGCGAACAGGGTGATGTGTTGCACCCTGCTTGTCGGTGTCTTGCGTTACAGCCTTTCGCTCGCGGGGTCGAACAGTGGGCCGTTGTAAAGGAAGTCGCTGATGTGGACCGTCACCTGCTCAGGCTGGATGAGCACCACGCCGTAGCCCGGCGCTTCGTGGGTGAACAGGTCGGTGTCGGCCAGAAAATCGAGGCCGGACTGATGTGCCGTGGCTGGCAGGGTGGAAAAGGGTATGCCGTGCCAGCTCCCGGAAATGGGGCGGTGGATGTGGCCGAAGAACAGGTGGCGGATATGGCGGTAGCCGCGCAGCAGGGCGCCGAACTCCAGCGCATCGGCCGCCACCAGATTGATGTCGTCGAAGGCGGGAATACCGACGCCGAAGGGCGGGTGGTGCATGAACAGAAACACCGCCACCCCGTCCTGTTGCGCGGCGTCGAGCTGCTGGCGCAACCAGTCGATGCGCCCGGCGTCGAAGTAGCCCGCCGACTTGCGGCCCGGCGCGGCGTCGCCCAGCACGGTGTCGAGCAGGATGAGGCGCCCGGCCGAGGTGTCGTGGGTCAACTGCACAAAGCCGCTGGCGTCGCGCGGCACGTCGGGAAACGCAGCACAGAACGCGGCACGGCTGTCGTGGTTGCCGATTAATGGCAGCACCGGCATGGGCAGGCGCTGCAACACTTCCCGCAGGCTAACGTAAGCCGCAGGTTCTCCCCAATGGGTCAGGTCGCCGGTGATCACACAGATCTCCGCATCGGCATGTTGTTGCGCGATGTGCGCGACCGCTGCATTCAACCGCGCCAGCGGGTCGATGCCGTAAAGCGTCCGCCCGGGCGTGGTGAGGTGGGTGTCGGTGAGGTGGATGAGTTTCATGGCTGGTCCTGGGCGGGCAGCAGGCGCATGGCGTCGGCCTGCCAGCCGATGTGCACACGGCTGCCGATGGGCAGATGCTGGGCGGCACTGGTAGGCAAATCCGACAGCAGGAGCTCGCCGCTGTCGAGTTCCAGCCGCAAGCGCGTTACAGCGCCGAAAAACGTGCTTTCGCGCACCGTGCCCTGCAGGATCGCGCCAGGAGGCGTGCTGCCATTGAGCGCCTGCACCTGTACGTCTTCGGGGCGCAAGTAGAGGTGCAGCGCGTCTTGCGGTGCCAGACCGCGGGCGCGCGGCGCCACCAGGTGTTGCCCGAGCACGGCGATCTGTCCCTGCTCGGCGTCGATCACCCGCGCGGACAGCCGACTGGAAATGCCGATGAACTGGGCGACGAAGGCATGCGCTGGCTCCTGATAGATGGCTGCAGGCGTGCCGACCTGCACCATGCGGCCTTCGAACATCACCGCCACGCGATCGGAGATCGACAGCGCCTCCTCCTGGTCGTGGGTGACGAACACCGTGGTGATGCCGGTTTCGCGCTGGATGCGGCGGATTTCCTCGCGCAACTGCACGCGCACTTTGGCATCGAGGGCGGACAGCGGCTCGTCGAGCAGCAACAGGGCCGGTTGAATGGCCAGGGCGCGCGCCAGCGCCACGCGCTGCTGCTGCCCACCCGAGAGCTGATGCGGGTACTTGTCGGCATGTGCGCTCAGGCCGACGAGGTCAAGCATGGTGTCGACGCGCCGCTTCTGCTCGGCCGCGTCGATTTTTCGCACCCGCAAGCCGAAGCGCACATTGTCGGCCGCCGTCATGTTGGGGAACAGGCTGTAGGCCTGGAACACCATGCCGAGCTGACGCTGGTTGGCGGGTAGTGCGGTGATGTCGCGGCCGTCCACTCGAACCTGTCCGTGCTCGGGGTGCTCGAACCCGGCGATGATGCGCAACAGGGTGGTCTTGCCGCAGCCCGAGGGACCGAGCAAAGAAAGGAATTCGCCGCTGGCCAGATCCAGGGTGATGTCGTGAAGCACGGTGCGGTTGCCGTACTGCTTGGCAACGCCGTCGATTTGCAGGGTGGACATGGGGGGAGATCCGGGAAATGTGCTCGCAGCGGCTCAGCGGGCGCCGCCAAGCTGCGCTTGTCCCTTGCCCCGGCCCGACAGCAGCACGCCGAGCATGGCCAGCCAGGTGATGACGAAGCTCAGCAGGGTGAGCGCAGCCGCCTCGGTCGCCGAGGTTTGGCCGATGTAATTGATATACACCGCGAAGGTGTTGAACAGCAGCACGTTGGCGAAGGTGAACTCGCCCATGACGATGGCGATGGTCAGCAGCGCTGCGCCGGCCAGCGCGCTGGCGAGGTTGGGCAGCAGCACCCGCAGGATGAACAGGCCCCACCCTGCGCCCAAGCTGTGCGAGGCCTCCGTCAGGGTGCGCAGATCGAGGGCGCGCATGCCGACGTCGAGCGCCCGGTAGGTATAGGGCAGCGCCAGAATGACATAGGGCACCACCAGATAGTTGGGTGTGCCGACAAACCAGTCCGGCCCGTGAAACAGGGCTGTGAGCCCAGCCACCAGCACGATGGGGGGCACCACGAACGGCAGCACCGAGATGAAGTCGAACAACGGTTTCATGCGCGGGACACGCAGATGCATCCAGAACACGGCGGGCACCAGCACCAGCAGACTCAGGGCAATGGTTTCCAGTGCCAGGCGCAGGCTGAGCCATAGGCTCTCCCACAATGCGCCCTGGTGCACCAGACTGACATAAGCCGATGGACCATAGCGCGTGCCGCCCTCCCAGAAGCTGAACACGCCTGTGGCAATCAGCGGCAAAGCGAAATAGAGCCCCACGACCAGCAACAGCACCATGCCCGACAACGGAATGTGGCGCCCAGCGTCGCCGGTGCCCGATATGCGGCGACTGCTCATCGTCCGCTCCAGCGGTTGGCGCGACGCGCCACGGCGACATACAGCAGCATCACCAGCACCATGACGCCGATCATGCCCAGCGCCAGCGCGGCGCCGGCCTGCGGCTCCAGCATCACATTGCCGGACAGCACATTGCTGATCTCGATCGGCACCAGGCCGATGTTGCCCGAGGTCAGCGCATAAGGCGTGGCGTAGGCCGAGAAGGCGTTGCCGAACAGCAGCAGATAGGCCGATAGCAGCGACGGCATGAGAATGGGCAAGCCCACATGCCGCCAGTAGGCCCAACTGCCGCCGCCGAGGCTTTGCGCTGCCTCGCGCCATTCACGGCGCAGGCCTTCGATGGCCGGAATGATCACGATGATCATCAGCGGAATCTGAAAGTAGGCGTACACCAGGGTCAGCCCGCTCATGCCATAAAGGCTGAAGCCAGCACCATACAGATCGAGGCCGATGCGCTTGAGCCACACGGTGATGAACCCCAGGCTCCCAAGGGTGGCGATGAAGGCGAAGGCCAACGGCACACCGGCGAAGTTGGCCGCCACCGCGCTGAACGAGGTGACCAGCGAGCGCAGCCCTGCTGGCGCACCCGGACGCAGCATGAAGTACGCCACCAGTCCGCCCAGCACCAGCCCCACGGCGGCGGAGACGGCGGACAGGATGATGGAGTTGCTGAACGCCGTCACCGTCTGTGGCAGGGCCAACTCGGCGATATAGCGCAGGGTCAATCCATGTTTGTCGCTGACTGCCTGCGCCAGAAGCCGTAGCGCAGGCAGCACTAGAAACGCCAGCACATAAAGCAGAAAGGGGCCGATGAACAGCACCGTGCCCCAATGCCTGCGCAACCAACCGGGCTGGCGCGCCGTCTGGCGCGGAACGACCGCGCTAGACGGCGCAGACGCTGCCTGTTGCATTACACCTTGACCATCTTGGCCCATTCGGCCTTGAGCACGGCTTGCGCCTTTTCGGTCTGGGCCTTGTCAGCGAACACCACGTCCTTGTAGGCAGCGGCAGGCGGCAACTCGGCCATCAGGCTTTGCGGAATGACGCCGCGCGCCACCATGTCGTTGAAGCGCGCGGGGTGGGCGAAGCCTTCGAGGTAGATGAGTTGCCCGGCATCCGACATCAAGAACTCTTCCCACAGTTGCGCTGCCTTGAGGTTGGGCGCGAACTTGCTGATGGCTTGACAGTAGTAGCCGCCGTACGGCTTGGCTTCGGCGGGAATGACGGTGTCGATCTTGACCTTGCTCGCTTCTTTCTTGGCCTGGGCGATGTTGAGATAGTCCCAGTTGACGACGATAGGGGTCTGGCCCGATACCAGGCTGGCCGAGGTGGCATCGGAGGGGTTGAAGTTGCCGGCCTTGGCCAGCTTGGCGAAGAACTCCACGCCAGGCAGCATGTTGTCGAGCGAACCGCCGTTGCCCAGCGAGGCGGCAAACACGCCGGCAAACGCCGCACCAGCACCCAGCGGGCTGCCGTTGAGGGCGACCATGCCCTTGTATTCGGGCTTGAGCAGATCGGCCCAGGTTTGCGGCGCATTCTTCACCACGTTGCGGTTGACGCCGAAGGACACCACACCGAAGTAATCCCCCCACCACAGGCCGGAGGCGTCCTTCATGTTGTCGGGGATGCTCGCCCAGGTGGCCACCTTGTAGGGCTGGAACAACCCCTCCTGCACCCCCGCCAGGGCGAAGGCCGGGCCGACGTCCACCACGTCCGGCCCGCGGCTCTGGCCCTTGAGCGACTTGACGGCCTGCAACTCCTGCGCCGAGCTGGCATCGGGAGACGCACTGTTGACCTTGATGCCGTAGAGCTTGCTGAACTCGGCAATCATCTTGCCGTAGTTCGCCCAGTCCGGCGGCAGCGCGATGACGTTGAGCTGGCCCTCGGCCTTGGCGGCTGCGATCAGCGCCTTGTTGGTCGGCGCCGTCGGCGAAGCCAAGGCGGTGCCGACCATGCCGGGAACCAAGGCAGACCCGAGGCTGGCGCCTGTGGCGCCGGCAGCGAGCTTGAGGAAGTTGCGGCGCGAGCCGGAGGAGCGAACGGTCATGGAATGACTCCAAGTGGTTATGAGGAAATTAAACCACGGCAGCCTAGACGCGCCGCATGACAAGTTGATGAAGTCACCTGGGCGGCATCAGATGCCAGGCAGCAGCCAGGCATGTTGCACCGCAACGTGAACGGCTTCGCCGACCTGCACGGCCTGGTGATGGTCGCAGAGGAGTCGAACTTCCGGGGCGTCCAGCAGGGCGAGTTCCAACTCGTGATCCTGGCCGCGATAGCGCCGCCGCACCACGCGCGCGTTGGCCGGTCCGCTCCCCAGGTGCACGGCTTGCGGTCGGATCTGCGCGCGCACCATCCCTGCCGGATACGCCGCCTGTGACGAGACGAGGGGGAAGACCAGAGTGCCGCAGCGCGCTCTGCCGTGGCCATCCGTTTGGACAGGGACGATCCGGCTGCGTCCAACGAAGTTGGCGACAAACTCCGATGCTGGCGCGTCGTAGAGTTGTTGCGGTGTGCCGACCTGCTGCAAGCGACCCGCGTCGAGCACGGCAATGCGATCGGCCAGGGCCATGGCTTCGTGTTGGTCGTGGGTGACATAGATCAGCGTGCTCCCCAGCGAGGCATGAAAATCGCGCAGGGCATCCATCATGGCATCGCGCAGATGCACGTCCAGGCTTGCCAGAGGCTCGTCGAGCAAGGTCAGGCGGGGGCGCTGCACTAGACAGCGCGCCAGCGCCACCCGCTGGCGCTGGCCCCCCGAGAGCGCCTCGGGTCGCTTGTGCGCATGCGATGCCAAGTGCATTTGTGCGAGCGCAGCGTCGACTTGGTGCGCGCGTTGCGCGGCCGACATGCCTTTGACCCGCAACGGGTAGGCGATGTTCTCGGCCACGCTCAGATGGGGCCACAGGGCGTAACTCTGAAACACGATGCCGACATCGCGCCGCTCCGCTGGCAAGCTGCGCCGGGCATCGGCGATCGGCATGTCGTCAAACAGGATCTGCCCGCTGCTGGGTGCCTCGAATCCAGCCAGCAACCGCAGCAGCGTGGTCTTGCCGCAGCCTGACGGCCCCAGTAGCGCGAGGAACTCACCACTCTGAATCGTTAGGTCCAGGTCGTTGAGGACCGGCGGCTGACCAGAGAAGTGTTTGCTCAGTTGGCGCAGGGTAATGGTTGTCATGCAGCCCATGCTAAGAGGGCGATATGGCAGGGCGTTGACACATGACGGTCATGTTGCATGTCTAGGGTTTGGGGTCTGTTCTCACCGTCCCACCCGCTATGCAGAGCAACCCGCAGTCGTCCAACCCACGCCGTTTGCGCCGTCGTCAGTTCTTGGAAGTCGGGCTCGGCCTTGGCTTGGCGGCGCTGCCGTGGAGCCATGCACGCGCCAATCGTCCCATCAAGGGCGATCTGGTGCTCTACACCAGTCAGCTCCTGGAAGACGCGCAGCAGACCGCTGCGGCGTTCGAGCAACTCCATCCGACTGTGAAAGTGCGCTGGGTGCGCGATGGCACCACGCAGTTGCTGACCAAGCTACGTGCCGAATTCGCGGCAAATGCGCCGCAGCCCGATGTGCTTCTCATCGCCGACAGCCTGGCGATGGCTGGCCTGAAGCGCGAAGGGCGGTTGCAACCCTACAACAGCCCGTCATTCGATGGCTTTCCAGCCAGTTTGCGCGAGGCAGAAGGCTATTGGTACGGCACCAAACTCATCACCACCGGTCTGGCCTACAACACCGCGGCGACCATGCAGCCCAAGTCATGGTGGGATCTGCAAAAGCCGCAGGCGCTCGGGCAGATCGACATGCCCAGTCCGTTGTATTCCGGTGCGGCGATGATGATGATTGCGGCTTTTGCCCAGCATCCCGAGTTGGGCTGGCCTTATTACGAGATGCTGGCGCGGCAGAAGGCCATCGCCCAGGGCGGCAATGGCGGGGTGTTCAAAAACGTCTCCAGCGGCGCCAAGCTCTACGCCGTCTTGGTGGACTTTCTCGCCATTCGTGCCGCACAGAAGGGCGCGCCGATCCGCTTCGTCTTTCCCCAAGAAGGCGTTTCGGCCGT
This sequence comes from Pseudomonadota bacterium, assembly GCA_021818065.1. Classification (GTDB taxonomy): domain Bacteria; phylum Pseudomonadota; class Gammaproteobacteria; order Burkholderiales; family Burkholderiaceae_C; genus Thiomonas. The sequence continues at coordinate 3,403 of JAKAFC010000064.1, read as the reverse complement.
GACTGAGCCGGTGGCCATTCTCAAGACCGCACGCAATGTCGAAGCTGCGCAGGCTTTTGTCGATTTCACCCTGTCAGCGCAGGGACAAGAGCTCGTGTCCCGGCAAGGCATGATGCCGGCCCGTGCGGGTATCGCGCCGCCGCCCGGTTTCCCCAAACTGGGCAGCTTCAAACTGCTCGACGTCGACGCCGACCGCGCCCTCGACTCGCTCGAAGCCGACAAGAAGCGCTTCAGCAGCCTGTTCGTTTGATGCGTTCTCCGGTGTCCCGACGCCGGGGCGGATGGTCCGAAACGGCGCTGGCGCTCGCTGTGGCCGCAGTGCTTGCCGTTCTGATCGTTCTGCCCCTGTTGCGCATCGCGCAGCAGGCCTTGTGGCCAGACGGCCATTGGCGTCTGGGCGCAGCGCTGACGCGGCTCATGGCAGCGGACACGGTTCAAGCGACCCTCCACAGTCTGGTGGTCTCCTTCGGCGGAACGGTGGTTGCCATCATCCTGGGCACAGCCTACGCATTGCTCATCGGCCTGACCGACCTTCCCGGCAAGCGTGCGCTCGTGTTCCTCCTGCTGCTGCCGCTGATGATTCCGCCCCAGATCACAGCGATGAGTTGGACCCAATTTTTGGGGCCCGGCAGCGCCTTGCTGAAGACCATCGGTCTGGCGCCGCCACCCGGGTCGGCGAACCCGGTCTATGGCCCCACGGGGATTGCCTTGCTGCTCGGGTTGCAGCAGACCCCATTGGTCTTCCTCGCGCTGCGTCCAGGGGTCTCCAACCTACCGAGTGAATTGCTGGAGGCGGCGCAAAGTGCGGGGGCATCGACGGCGTGGCGCGTGCGCACCATTCTGCTGCCGTTGCTCACCCCTGGCATTCTGGCTGGTGCGGCGTTGAGCTTCGTCGCGTGCCTGGACAATTTTGGAATTCCGGCACTGCTGGGTGCGCCTGTGGGTTACACCGTGCTGTCCACCCTGATCTACCAAAGGCTCTCCGGATTCGGGTTATCGGTGTTGTCCGACGTGGCGCAGTTGAGCCTGCTGGCCGCGGTGCTCGCTTTGCTCGGTCTGACAGCGCAAAAGCTGCTGTCGCGGCACTGGCAAGGACATTTGAGCGGGGCTTCCAGTGCCTATCGCATCGCCCTGGGACGCTGGAGCCGACCACTTCAGCTGATCGCCTGGGGCACTTTGCTCGTCTTGCTCGCGGCCCCTGCGCTGGCATTATTGACCACGTCCCTGGTGTCGATTGACGGCCTGGCGCTCACGCCCGACACCATGACCTTAGGGCACTACCGTAATGTGTTGAACGACGGCATGGTGCGCACGGCGTTGCGTAACAGCGTCTGGCTGGCTGCATGGGCGGCATTGCTCACGGCAGTCATTGCGCTGCCCGTGGCTTATCTGGTGGTCTGGGGTCGGCGTCGGCTCACGACCTTGCTCGCTGCCTTGGCCGACCTTCCTTTTGCCCTGCCCGGCGCCGTGGTGGCGGTTGCCGCCATTCTCATGGTGTTGCCGCCCCTGCCCTGGCTGCACTTCAGCTTGTACGGCACGCTGTGGATCATTCTCTACGCTTACCTGCTGCGCTTCCTGACGCTGGCGATCAAGCCCGTGGTGGCCGGACTCTCGCGGCTCGACCCTGCGCTCGACGATGCGGCGCGAAGTTGTGGCGCCAGATTGTTCATGCGCTTGCGCACCATCGTCTGGCCGTTGGCGGCACCGACTCTGCTCGCTGGCGGCATCCTGGTCTTTCTGATGGCGGTCAATGAGCTCACTGTCTCGGCACTGTTGTGGTCGTCCGGCTCTGAAACCTTGGGGGTGCTGATCTACAACTTCGAGGAGGGCGGTTCCACTGGCGCCGCTGCCGCACTCTCGGTGCTCACCATGGTGGTTGTCCTCGTTCTCCTCGCATTGCTCCAGGCAATGGCGCGCCGCCTTCCCAGAGGGGCATTGCCCTGGGCGTGAGGATATTGCGCAACAGTTCATAACCTTCATGGCGCTGTCACGTCGTCTGATTACGTTTCGTCCTCATGCATGCAATTTCACTGCAAGGGCTCAATCGAGGCTTTGGCACCCACCTGGCAACGGACGACATCAGCCTGGATATCGACGCGGGGCAATTTGTCGTGCTGCTAGGGCCATCGGGCTGCGGCAAGACGACACTTCTGCGGCTTATCGCAGGTTTCGAGCGCCCGGATTCTGGTTGCGTTTACCTGCATGGGCGTGATGTGACAAACCTGCCTCCTGGGGCGCGGGAACTGGGCATGGTGTTTCAGAGCTACGCGCTATTCCCTCACATGACGGTTGCCGACAACCTGACTTTCGGCCTCAAACTTCGTCATGTTCCAACTGCAGAGTGTCAACGCCGCCTGCAGCAAACTAGTGTTCTGCTGGGGATTGAAGGGCTGCTGCAACGCAAGCCCGCGCAGCTGTCGGGCGGGCAGCAGCAGCGCGTGGCCTTGGGGCGCGCCATCATCGGAGGGCGGCGCATTATTTTGATGGACGAGCCGCTGTCGAATCTCGATGCCAAGCTTCGCCAAGACATGCGCCGCGAGATTAAGGCATTGGCGTCGAAGTTGGGCATCACCGTGGTGTATGTCACGCATGACCAATCCGAAGCACTAAGCATGGGCGACAGGGTCGTGGTTATGCATCAAGGGCGTATTGAACAGGACGCGGCGCCGGCCATGCTGTATGAACGGCCGCGAAGCGTATTTGTCGCTAGCTTTATTGGATCGCCACCGATGAACCTTCTCCCCCTCGAGTCCGATGGAGATGGTTTACGCATAGCGGCAACGCGGCAGCCCATCGCCTTGCCAAAGAAATTCGCCAACACCCTGATGGGTTTACGCCCTGAGCACCTGACCCCCCAGGGGAACGAACATTGCCCGCATCTACAAGCAATTGCCGAGTCGGTTGAGTACCAAGGGGTCGACAGCATCATTAATTGCCGTGTAGGCAATCACGCAGTAGCGGCGCGTTTACCTGGTCGTGTGGCGATTGCAAATGGGCAGATCCTGAATCTCGCCTGGGATCCGCATGCAACTTGTTTCTTCGACGCACAGCGCGGGACGCGCATCGACCATCCTGTCCCGCAAATCCCCTCCCCTTCCATACCTGGTCGAAAGGACACATCATGCAACGTCGCGATTTCCTGAAAGCCTCCGCACTCCCGCTGCTGGGCACCACTGCTCTACCAGCAGCGAATGCCGCTGCTCCAATCGAGTTGCCTATGTTTTACCCCGTAGCAGTCGGCGGGCCGATCGCCAAGATTCTCGATGACTATGCCGAACAGTTCCACAAAGCAAATCCGGACGTACTAGGGCCTGTTAACACAAACTGCGAAGACCATCGACCACCAGCACGAAGCTGAGGAAGCCGAGGAACATCGCGTCGAGTTTTTCGAACCGAGAGAAGA
>JAKAFC010000063.1 GCA_021818065.1 Pseudomonadota bacterium | reverse complement strand
ATCAAGACCTTCGGCTGCCAGATGAACGCCTACGACTCGGCCAAGATGGCCGACGTGCTGGGCGCGGCCGAAGGCTACGAGACAGCAGCGACGCCGCAGGAGGCCGACCTCATTCTGCTCAACACCTGTTCCATCCGCGAAAAGGCGCAGGAAAAGGTGTTCAGCGATCTGGGGCGGCTGCGCGAGCTCAAGGCGGACAAGCCCGATCTGCTCATCGGCGTCGGCGGCTGCGTCGCCAGCCAGGAAGGCGAGGCGCTGGTCAAGCGCGCGCCGTATGTCGATCTGGTGTTCGGCCCGCAGACGCTGCACCGCCTGCCGCAACTCATCCATCAGCGCCGCGCGCAGGGCCGCGCGCAGGTGGACATCAGCTTTCCCGAGATTGAGAAGTTCGACAACCTGCCGCCCGCGCGGGTGGACGGGCCCAGCGCCTTCGTCTCCATCATGGAAGGCTGCAGCAAGTACTGCAGCTACTGCGTGGTGCCTTACACCCGCGGCGAGGAAGTGTCGCGCCCCTTGGTGGACGTGCTGGCCGAAGTGACCGAGCTTGCCGCCCAGGGTGTGCGCGAAGTGACGCTGCTGGGGCAGAACGTCAACGCCTGGCAGGGCGACGGGCCCGAGGAGGATTTCGCCTTTCTGCTGGAATGCGTGGCCGAGATCGACGGCATCGCGCGCATCCGCTACACCACCAGCCACCCCAAGGAATTCACCCAGCGCCTGATCGACGCCTACGGCCGCATCCCCAAGCTGGTCAACCATGTGCACCTGCCGGTGCAGCACGGCAGCGACCGCATTCTGGCGGCGATGAAGCGCGGCTACACCGCGCTGGAATTCAAGAGCATCGTGCGCCGCCTGCGCGCGGTGCGGCCCGACATCTGCATCGGCTCGGACTTCATCGTCGGCTTTCCCGGCGAAACCGATGCCGACTTCGCCCAGTTGCTCAAGCTGGTGCAAGACATGCAGTGCGACGCCAGCTTCAGCTTCATCTTCAGCCCGCGCCCCGGCACGCCAGCGGCCAATCTGGCCGACGACACCCCGGCGGAGGTCAAGCTGCAGCGCTTGCAGGCTTTGCAGGCGCTGATCGACGCGCAAGCCGCCGCCATCAGCGCGGCCATGCTGGGCACAGTGCAGCCGGTGCTAGTGGAAGGGCCGAGCAAAAAAGACCCGAGCGAATTGCAGGGCCGCACCGAGAACAACCGCATCGTGCATCTGGCGGGCGCCCCGAGGCTGGTGGGGCAGATCGTGCCGGTGCGCATCACCACCGTGTATCCGCATGCGCTGCGCGGCGAGGTCGTCACCAGCGAGGCCGTGGTCGCCGCCTGAGCACGGCGCGCTGCGCGCAGGCGTCTCAGATGCAGGCGCTGCAGCAGCGCAGCGCCTGCGGGCTTACTTGATCAGCAGCCGCAGGCTGTCCCAGGCCCGACCGAACAGACCGGCCTCGGGAACCGCCTGAATGACTTGCAGCGGGTAGGTCGCCAGCGGCTTGCCGCTCAGGCTGACGTCGAGTTGGCCGATGCGCTGCCCGGCCTGCAACGGCGCCACCAGCGGGTCGGGCCGCACCACCTTGGTCTGAATGTCGCGGCCCATGCCGCGCGGCACCGAAATGATCACGGGCACGGTGGAGCCGAGTTCGGCCGTGTTGCGCGCACCTTTCCACACCGGCACGGTCAGCACCGGTTTGCCCGGCGCGGCCAGCACCAAGTCGTCGAAGTTCTGATAGCCCCAGTTGAGCAGCACCTGGCTTTCCTCGCCACGGGCGCGCTCGGTGGGCGTGCCCATCACCACCGTGAGCAGGCGGCGCGGGCCGTTTGGAAACTGCCGCAGCGCCGAGGTGATCATGCAGTAACCGGCCTCGGCGGTGTAGCCGGTTTTCATGCCATCGACCGACGGGTCGGTGAACAGCAGGCTGACGCGGTTGGGCTGGGTGATCTTGTTGTAGGTGAACTCCTTGACCTTGAAGTAGCGCGCGTAGTCGGCCGGAAAGTCACGGATGATGTGCGTGGCGATGATCGACAGGTCATACGCCGTGGTGTGGTGGCCGGGGTCGGGCAGGCCGGTGGGGTCCATGAAGTGCGTGCCCTTGAGGCCCCATTGCTGCGCCTGGCGGTTCATCATGGCGACGAAGGCGCTGGTGGATCCGGCCACGGTCTGCGCCAAGGTCATGGCGGCGTCGTTGCCCGACTGCACGATCATGCCCAGCAGCAGGTCGTTGACCGACACCGGTACCCGCGGGTCGATGAACATGCGCGAGCCGCCGGTTTTCCACGCCTCGGACGATTCGGTCACCATCTGGTTGAGCTTGATGGTGCCTTCCTTCAGCGCCTTGAAGGTGAGGTAGGCGGTCATCAGCTTGGTCAGCGACGCCGGAGCCTCCTGCTGGTGGGCGTTCTGCTCGGCGAGGATCTGGCCGCTGGTGAGGTCGACCACGATCCAGGCGCGGGCGTCGAGTTTGGGCGGCGGCACGGTGGCCAGCAGCGCCTGCATGGGCGTGAGCGGCACGGCGGCGGCGCTGGCCGCAACAGCCGGGGCCGCTGGAGCAGGCGCGGCGGTGGCCAGGGGCGACAGAGCAAGCAGGCAAGCCGCGCTGCAGGCGGCAAGAAACGAGGGAACGGACATGAGCAAATCCTGAAGACGCGCAAAACAAAGGTGACACCCTAGCAGCACGCAGGCCGCGCAGGGGTGACGAAGTTTTGCCGCGCCCACGTTCGCGGCGCGGCCGTGCGCTCAGAGTGCGGCGGGCGGCGAAGGTTCGCCGTCGTGCGCGGCATCCGGCCCGCGTTGCGCGCCATGCCAGCGGCACACCCAGTCGCGCAGCGGCAGCAGCAGACCGTGGAAAAAATGTCCGGCGCCTGGAAACACAACCACCGGCAACTGCTGCGGCCGGGCCCAGTCGAGCACGGCCTGCAGCGGCACCACGTCGTCCTGTTCACCGTGCAGCACCAACACGGTGTCAGCCAACGCGGCGGCGTTGTCAGCCCTGACCTGCGGCACCTCGAAGCGGGTGACCGCCGTGCCCACCAGGGTGAGATGCTGCAGCGGCAGGCCGCGTTGCCGCATCGCCTGGGCGCACCGTGCCGCCACGGCGGCGCCAAAGGAGAAACCAGCCAGCGCCATGGGCAAGGCCTCCACCGTGACTCCGGCCTGCTGGGCAACTTCGGGGCGCATGTGCGCCAGCACGGCCAGGAGGTCGTCGGTTTCGCCCTTGCCCTGGTCGTGCACGCCTGCGGTCTGGCCGACACCGCGGAAGTTGGGCCGCACGCTGACAAAGCCGAGCTGCAGCCAGGCCCGCGCCAGCGTCTGCGCCACCTTGTTGTCCAGGGTGCCGCCGAACAGCGGATGCGGATGCGCCACCACCGCCAGACCACGCGGCGTGTGCGCCGGCCGATCGAGCGCCACCTCGATGGCGCCGACCGGGCCGGGCACGAGCAGGCGCTGCGTCTGGGCGTTCATCGCGCCGCGCTCACGCGCCCTCGGCAGGTTCGGGCAGGCGCAGGCGTTCCACCACCTCGCCGCGCACCAGGTGCGACTGCACGATCTCATCGATGTCGCTGAGATCGACGTAGGTGTACCAGACGCCTTCGGGATAGACCACGCACACCGGGCCTTCCTCGCAGCGGTCGAGGCAACCCGCGCGGTTCACGCGCACCTGGCCGACCCCGGCGACGCCCTGCGCCTTGACCGCAGCCTTGCAGTGCTCGAACGCAGCCTCGGCGCCGCGCGCCGCGCAGCACGGGCGGGCGGCGCCGGGGTCACGCTGGTTCAGACAGAAAAAAATGTGATGTTGGTAGTAGCTCATGGTTCAGGGTCGAGGGTCGCGGTGCGGGCGGGCCAGCGCATGGGCCACAAGATAAACCAGGGTGGCGAACGGCCACAGCCAGCTCAGCCATTGCGGCAGGCCGTAGAGCCGGATGAACAGGCCCTGGCTCCAGGCCTGCAGGTTCATGGCGTAGTACGGTCCGGGCCCGGAAAAGTTGATCCACACCAGCGCCAGAGCCAGGCTCAGCGCACCGACAGCCGCTGCCCAGCGCGGCGGCAGCCAGGTCAGCGGCAGGCCGATCACCAGCCCCAGCGCCACGCTGCGCAGCGTGGGCACGGTGGCCCAGGCCAGGGCATGGTCGGGGCCGAAACTCAACGCCGCCGACAGACTCACGGCAAGCAATCCGGCCACGGTGAGCAACAGCGCCAGGCGCAAGCGCGGCGCCTGCGGCCGCAGCAGCGCAGTGAGGGTGAGCATGCTGCCGATGAGCATGGCCGCGGTGATGCCGGTCTGGCGCAACGGACTCATGGGCGCGAAGTCGGGCAGGCGCAGCCCGCTGTTGACGAACCACGCCGACAGAATGCGCCAGGTGTCGGTATCCAGCGCCGGTTGCAGCAGCGTGGGACCGATCTGCCCAGTGCCGAACAGCACCGCAGCGGGCCACAGCAGCGCCAGCGGCCATAGCGCCAGCAGCAGCAGGCCATAACCGCCGTGGGGCGCGAACCAGCGCTCGCGCCACAGCCGCAGCAGCGCCGCCAGCCGCAACCGCGGCAGCAGCCAGACACACAGCGCCGCGCCCAGCACGCCGCCGAGCGAGTTGGTCAGCCAGTCGAGGTTGGACGACACCCGCATGGGCAAAAACGCCTGGGTCGATTCCATGCTGAACGACAAGGCGCTGGCCAGCAGGCTGGCCGCCAGCCACGACACCCCGCGCGACCAGTGCGCGGGCAAGGTGCGGGCAAGCAGATACCCCAGCGGCAGATACCCGGCGACGTTGATCAGCAGATCGCTGGCGGTGATGTAGCGCGGTAGCGGCGCAGTGACGAAATCGAAGGGCATCAGCCCCTGCCAGCGCCAGCCCGAAAACGGGTAGAGGCTGGCGTAGACGATGAGCAGGACGTACCCCGCCAAGGCGTAACGCGAAAAGCGCGATGGGGGACGCGCGGGGTGCGCGAGACGGTGCGGCGCGGGCATGGAACACGTCGTCAACGCCGCAGGGTGGGGCCGGGGCGGGTGCGGCGCCCCGGCGTCACGCTCAGAACGGCTTGATGACCACCAGCGGAATGATGATGAACAGAATGATGGTGGGAATTTCGTTGAACCAGCGGTACCACTTGTGACTGCGGGTGTTGGTGCCCTGCTCGAACTGCCGCAGGATGCGCTTGCACCAGAACATGTAGATCACCAGCAGCACGACCAGCGACACCTTGGTGTGAATCCAGCCGTTGCCGGGGCCGTGCAGGCCGACGCCGTAATACAGCCACAGAATCAGCCCGAGGATGATGGCCGGCCACATCAGGATGTGGGTGAAACGGTAGAGCTTGCGACCCATCAGCAGCAGACGCTCGCGCTCGGCCGTGCTGCCCTCGGGCACCATGGCGAGGTTGACGAAGATGCGCGGCAGATAGAACAGCCCCGCATACCACGCGATCACAAAAATGATGTGCCAGGTCAGCACCCACTGGAATGCCATCTCGGACTCCCTTGTTCGAACAGACGCGCAGTGTAGAAGAGCCGCCCGGGAACCTTGTTGCCGAGGGGCAAACGAAGCTGGCAGGCAAAAAAATCCCCGGCAGTGCTGGCCAGGGATTCAAGCCTTGATACAAGGCCCCGCTCAGGGAGGAGAAGCGGGAGATGGCCCACCAGACGGCGCACCATCTGCCGAGAAAAGATAGCATTGGCCGCCTCAAGTTCCAGTCCACGACCCACCGAAGATGAAAAACTTTGTGAACCTGCCGGGCTTTCCCGGCACCCGCATGCGCCGACTGCGCCGCGACGATTTCAGCCGCCGCCTGGTGCGCGAACACCGCCTGAGCGCCGACGATCTGATCTACCCGGTGTTCATCCTCGATGGCGACAAGCAGCGGCAAAGCGTGGCGTCGATGCCCGGCGTCGAGCGGTTGAGCATCGACCAGTTGCTGCCGGTGGCCGAAGATTGCGTCAACCTGGGCGTTCCCGTTTTGGCGCTGTTTCCGGTCATCGACCCGGCGCTGAAAACGCCTGATGGCATCGAAGCCACCAACCCCGACGGCCTGGTGCCGCGCGCGGTGCGTGCGCTCAAGCGCGCGTTTCCGCAGCTCGGCGTGCTCACCGACGTCGCCCTCGACCCGTACACCTCGCACGGCCAGGACGGCCTGCTCGACGCCAGCGGCTACATCCTCAACGAACCCACGGTGGCCATGCTGGTGCGACAGGCACTGGCGCAAGCCGCCGCCGGGGTGGACATCGTCGCCCCCAGCGACATGATGGATGGGCGCATCGGCGCCGTGCGCCAGGCGCTGGAAGACGGCGGCCACATCCACACCCGCATCATGGCCTACAGCGCCAAGTACGCCAGCGCGTTCTACGGCCCGTTCCGCGACGCCGTGGGCTCGGCGGCCAACCTGGGCAAGGCCGATAAAAAGGTCTATCAGATGGACCCGGGCAATAGCGACGAAGCACTGCGCGAGGTGGCCCTGGATATCGCCGAAGGCGCCGACATGGTGATGGTCAAGCCCGGCATGCCGTACCTCGACATCGTGCGCCGGGTGAAGGACGAGTTCCGCATGCCCACCTTCGCCTATCAGGTCAGCGGCGAGTACGCCATGCTCAAGGCTGCGGCGCAAAACGGCTGGCTGGACCACGACGCGGTGATGATGGAAAGCCTGCTGGCGTTCAAACGCGCCGGGGCCGACGGCATCCTCACCTACTTTGCGCTGGACGCGGCGCGCAAGCTGCGGCAACAAGGCTGAACGGAGAACCTCCATGAAAGTGCGCGTCTGGGATCTGCCGCTGCGCCTGTTCCACTGGGCGCTGGCGCTGTGCGTCACCATCTCCATCGTCACCGGGCTGGAAGGCGGCAACGCCATGCAGTACCACTACTGGAGCGGCTACACGCTGATTGCGCTGTTGGTGTTCCGCCTGGTGTGGGGCGTGGTGGGCAGCCGCAACGCACGGTTCTGGAACTTCGTGGTCGGGCCGCGCGCCATCTGGCGCTATGTGCATGGCGACGATCCGCGCCCGCCGAATCTGCGCATCGGCCACAACCCGCTGGGCAGCCTGTCGGTGCTGGCGCTGCTGCTGGTGGTGACGCTGCAGGTCGCCAGCGGCCTGTTCGCCAACGACGAGATCTTCAACCAAGGCCCGCTGGCCAACTATGTGAGCAACCGCACCAGCGCCATTCTCACCTTCTATCACACCACCATCGGCCAGCCGCTGATCTACGTCCTGGTCGGTCTGCACCTCGCCGCCATTGCGTATTACGCCATCGTCAAGCGGCAGAACCTGGTGCGGCCCATGCTCAGCGGCGACATCGAAACCGTGGCCGGGGCCCCCGCCGCGCGCGATTCCTGGGGCTTGCGGCTGCTGGCCTTGCTCATCGTCGCCGCCGGTGGCGTGCTGGCCTGGTGGATCTCCAGCCTGGGAGCGGTGGGCGGTTACTGACGCACGCTCGCGGCCGTTGCCGCGCGCCTCAACTCGCCGCGGGCCAACGGCCCAGCACGTCGTAGCGCCCCGTCCCCAACACCGAGTGCACCAGGGCGAAGCCGCGCACCGTCCAGTGCAGAGGCGAAAAGCTGGTCGGCGGCAGCGCCGCCTGCGCCTTGCGCGCCAGGGTCACATGCGGAGCAAAGGCACGGGCGTCGAACGGCAGGCCGAGCTGGCCAACCTGGGCGGCCAACGCGGCGCGCAGCGCCAGCAGCGCCGGTGGCGACTGCGACGGTGCGAGATGGGCAATGCCGCCGTGGCGCCACACTCCAGCGCAGTCCAGGGTCAGGGCGAAATCCGTCCAGTGCTGCGCCACGGCAGCACCGACGGCCTGCAAGGCCTGTACGCGATCGGCGGCAACACCGTCCATGAACAACAGGGTGAGATGCAGCTTGGGCGCGGGCGTGGGGCGGGCGGTATCGGCCCAGTGCCACAGCGCCTGATGCCGCACCAGATGCGCGCGCAGGCCCTGACCCGGCCACAGGGCGAAGAACAGCCGCAGCGGGCGCGCGCCGTCGGGCGGGGCGGGGGGAGGAGGCAGGGACATGCGCGTTGACCCGGTGCTGCGTCAGGCTTGGCGTGTTGCGCTAAGGTTGGAACTTGCGAAACCATGCTACCCGACCGCGACCCATGCCCGCCTTCCGCAACACGCGCGCCGCGCCTCCCGATGCCAGCCGCCGACGCCTGAATCTCGCCCTCGGTCTGGCCGCAGGCGCACCCCTCTGGCTCGGCGGCATGACCGCCCGGGCGGCCGCCTTGCCGCCGCTGCCGCACTACACCCAGCCCGTCGAGGCGCAGTCGCCACTTGTGGGGCGCATTCTGCAGAGCGGTCACACGTTCATCCCGGCGCGGCAGTTAGTGGACGACTGCGCCGAGGCCACGCTGTGCCTGCTGGGCGAGCAGCATGACCATCCCGATCATCACACGGTGCAGGCCTGGATCATCACCGCCCTGGCGCAGCGCGGCCAGCTCGGCGCGCTGGCGCTAGAAATGGCCGACGCGGGCACGCGCTTCGACGGACCACGTGATGCCCCTGAAGCCGTGGTGCGCGCCAAACTGCACTGGAACGGCGACGGCTGGCCCTGGACGCTGTACGCCGGGCCAGTCATGGCCGCAGTGCGCGCCGGGGTGCCGGTGGTGGGCGTCAACCTGCCGCAGGCCGCGATGCGCGGGGCCATGCAGCAGGCGCGCTGGGACACCAGCGTGCCGTCGGACGTGCGCCAGCGCATTCTCGACGACGTGGCCGACAGCCATTGCGGCCTGCTGCCCGCGGTCCAGGTGCCGACCATGGCGCGCATCCAGTTCGCCCGCGACGACAGCATGGCGGCGCACAGTCTGGCCCTGACGCAGCCCGGCAAGACCGTGGTGGCGCTCACCGGCAGCTTTCACGCCAACCGCACCCTGGGCATCGCCCTGCACTTGCCCGCGCATGCGGCGCAGATGCCACCCGGCGTGCCCCGCCCGCCGCGGCTGTTCAGCCTGCTGCTGCAGGGCCTTGCACCCGACACCCAGCCAGAGCTGCCGTCGGGGTACGACGCCGTCTGGTTCACTCCCGGCACCCCGCCGGTGGATCATTGCGCCGAGTTGCGCAAGATGATGAAAGGCCCAGCCTCATGACCGCCACCTCGTGCTGCAGCCACGCCGACGCCGATCTGCCCGTGGAACTGCATTCCACCCTCACCTGCCCGCGCTGCGGCGCCGCAAGCCTGCAGACCATGCCCGAAGACGCCTGCCTGTGGTTCTTCACCTGCCCATCGTGCGGTGCCGAGCTGCGGCCGCTGCCGGGTGATTGCTGCGTGTTTTGCTCCTACGGCAGCGTGCCCTGCCCGCCCATCCAGCGGCAGCGACAGCAGCAAGCCGCCTCAGCCCGGCGTTGACAGCAGGCGCTTGCGCAAGCGCAGCAGGTCGTCGCCCATGGGCACGGCCGCCAGGAGCAGCAACACGGCGGCCAGCGGCAAGGTGGTGACGTAACCGATGCGGGCAAAGCTCATCGCCCCCAGCACGCCACCGCCGAAAAACAACACCAGCAGCCCGGCCAGCAGCGCAAGATGGCCGAGGTCGGCGTGCACCGGCCGCAGCAGCGGGTTGGCGTCGCGGTTCCAGTACACCATGCGCCCAAGCTCGATGCCGATGTCGGTGACGATGCCTGTCACATGCGTGGTGCGGATGACGGCGTGCGACACCTTGGTGATCATGGCGTTCTGCAGCCCCATCATGAAGCACAACAGCGACACCGTGGCCGGAATGAACAGCCAGTCGCGCAACGACAGCCCGGCTCCCATCAGCCCGAACAGCAGCATGACGGCGGCCTCGAGCACCAGCGGCAAGGCGTATTCGCTGTGCAGGTGCTGACGGCGACCCCAGTTGATCAGCAGCGTGGACACCATGGCGCCGACGATGAAACTCGCCACCGCGCCCAGCCCCGCCGCCACCATCGACCAGGCACCCACCGCCATGTGGTCGGCCATCTCGGACACGATGCCTGTCATGTGCGAGGTGTACTGATGCACGGCGACGAACCCGCCGGCGTTGGCTGCCCCTGCCACCGCGGCCAGTACCAGACCGAGGGCGCGGTCTGCCCAGGGCGTGCGCCGCCGCCCAGTCAATCGACGCAGAGTATGCACAGGCATGAATCAAACGGGCCACCGACGGCGGCCCTGGCGAAAAACCAACGAACTGCACCGACAATGCGGTGATGGATTTTGTTATTTTGCTCCTCGGCGGCGCCGTGCTCGGCCTCGCTGGCGTCTTTGTGCGCCTGGCCGACACCACGGCCAACCTCGGTCCGTTCGCTAGCGCCTTCTGGCGCATGGCGGTCGCCACGCCGTTTCTGCTGGCCTGGGCGGCGGCACACCGGGCCCACAGACCCACCGTCTCCACCGCGGCAACGCCAACGCCCAACCCGCCCCTAGTCTTCAGCACCCGGCCTGCTCCGCCCGCCCTGCTGGCGCACTGGCCGACCTGGGGACTGGCTCTTTTTGCCGCGGCCATGTTTGCCCTCGATCTGGTGTTCTTCCACCTGGCGGTCACCTGGACGGCTGTGGGCAACGCCACACTGGAATCGAACTTGGCCCCGGTGCTCATCACCCTGGCGTTCTGGGTGCTCACGCGCAACGCGCCGCGCCCGGTGTTTGTCGCCGGACTGGCCGCGGCGCTGGGCGGCGCGGCGCTGATGATCGGCCCGAACTTCGGCAACAGCCGCGCCCTGCTGGGCGACGCCAGCGGACTGGTGTCGGCCGTGTTCTACGCCGCGTATCAGGTGGGCATTCAGCAGGCGCGGCAGCGCTTATCCACCGCGCCGCTGATGGCCGTGGTCACCCTGCTGGCCGCGGTGGTGCTCTGGCCGTTTGCCCTGGCCGAAGGCCGCTTGTGGCCGACGGCCGCCATCGGCTGGGTGTGGGTGCTGGGGCTGGCGCTGCTGGTGCAGATCGGCGGCCAGGTGGTGATCGCCTACGCGGTGCGGCGCCTCAACCCGGCGCTGTCGTCGGTGGGCCTGCTGGTGCAACCCGCCATGGCCGTGGTGTACGCCTGGGTACTGCTGGGCGAGGCCCTGAGCGGCTGGCAACTGCTGGGCGCCGGGCTGGTGCTGGGCGGCATCTACCTCGCCCGCAAGGGGTTTTGACCGGCGCGGCCGCGGTCAGATGCCCGCGGCGTGGGCTTGCTGATCGGCGTGGTAGCTGCTGCGTACCATGGCGCCAACCGCAGCGTGGGTGAACCCCATGGCCAGAGCCTCGCGCTCGAACATCGCGAAGGTGTCCGGGTGCACATAGCGCACCACCGGCAAGTGGTGGCCGGTGGGGGCGAGGTATTGGCCGATGGTCAGCATATCGATGCCGTGGGCGCGCATGTCGCGCATGACGTCGAGAATTTCGGCGTCGGTTTCGCCCAGACCCACCATCAGACCGCTCTTGGTGGGAATGCCGGGGTGTCGCGCCTTGAAGTCGGCCAGCAGCTTGAGCGAATGGGCGTAGTCGGCGCCGGGCCGCGCCTGTTTGTACAGCCGCGGCACGGTTTCGAGGTTGTGGTTCATCACGTCGGGCAGACCGGCGGCAAACAGATCGAGGGCTTTGTCCAGGCGGCCACGGAAGTCGGGGACGAGCACTTCGATCTGCGTGGCGGGCGACAGCGCGCGCGTAGCTTGGATGCAATCGACAAAGTGCTGCGCGCCGCCATCGCGCAGGTCGTCGCGGTCGACGCTGGTGATGACCACATAGCGCAGCCGCATGGCCGCGATGGCCCGGGCCAGATTGCCCGGCTCCTCGGGGTCCAGCGGATCGGGTCGGCCGTGGCCGACGTCGCAGAAGGGACAGCGGCGGGTGCATTTGTCACCCATGATCATGAAGGTGGCCGTGCCCTTGCCGAAGCATTCGCCGATGTTCGGGCAACTGGCCTCTTCGCACACGGTCACCAGCTTGTGCTCGCGCAGCAGGCCTTTGATGGCGTAGAACTGCGACGAGGGCGCCGCGGCCTTGACGCGAATCCACTCCGGCTTGCGCAGCGGCGCCTGCTCGGCCGGCACGATCTTGATGGGAATGCGGGCGGTCTTGGCCTGCCCCTTCTGTTTGATCGTCGGGTCGGCAAGCGGTGGCGTGGTGGTCATGGCAGCAAAGGCAGGGCGAAACGGACACTCAGGTGGACATGGTAGGCCCGCCGCCTTCGGCCTGCCAGAGCGCGTCGAATTCGGCGGCGAACGCCGTGGCCACCTGCTCCACCCCGGCAACTGCTCCGAGATGAGCCATGTCGATGGTCTGCAGACCGGGATAGCCGCAGGGGTTGATGCGCTCGAAGGGCTGCAAGTCCATGGCGACGTTGATGGCCACGCCGTGGTAGGTGCAGCCGTTGCGCACCTTGAGGCCGAGGGCCGAGATTTTCTCGCCGCTGGGCAGATAGATGCCCGGGGCGCCGGGCTTGCGCACCCCGGCGATGTCCCAGCGCACCAGGGTGCGCAGCACGGCCTCCTCGACGCGCTGCACGGTTTCGCGCACCATCCAGCGGTGCCGCCGGATGTCGAGCAGCAGGTAAATCACCGCCTGCCCCGGGCCGTGGTAGGTGACCTGCCCGCCGCGATCGGTGTGCACCACGGGCACGTCGCCGGGGGCGAGCAGATGCTCGGGGCGCCCGGCCTGCCCCAGGGTGAACACCGGCGGATGCTCCACGCCCCAGAGCGCATCGGGCGTGTCCGGGGTGCGGCTCTCGGTGAAGGCGCGCATGGCGTCCCAGGTGGGCCCGTAGGCCTGTCGGCCCAGCCAGCGCAGCGCCAGGCGGGGCTGCGGCGGGGCGCTGCTGGCAGCGGAAGGGTTCATGCTAAGGTTGCGCAAAGTCGTGGCAAGCACCATCACCATCAAGGGAGACGCGCGGAGACCCGCACAAGATCGGGCTTCGTATTTCAGGGATTGTCCTGCATCCGCATGAGTTTCACACCCAATCCATCGACGGCGCGCGTCCGAACCGCGCACCAAATTCGCGTGTTCCTGCGGGCCTGGGCGCGCGACCCGCTGGGCGTCGCCGCGGTCCTGCCCTCGGGGCGGCAACTCAGCCAGAAAATGCTCAAGCCGCTCTCCCTGCTGCCGGACAGCGATCCCGCGGTGCAGCGAGTGGTCGAACTCGGCGCCGGAACCGGCGCCTTCACCCGCGCCCTGGTCGAGCATGGGCTGCAGCGGCGCAATCTGCTGGTGGTCGAGCGCGACGCCGCCCTGCATGGCCTGCTGCGCCAGCGCTTCCCCGATCTGCAAATCCTGCAGGCCGATGCCTGCGCGCTGCGCGCCGCGGCGCAGGCATCGGGCTATTTGCAGCATGGCCCGGCCGATGCGGTGATCAGCGGTCTGGGGCTGCTGTCCATGCCGCGCGCCACGCAGCGCTCCATCCTGACCGAGGCCTTCTCCATCCTGCGCCCGGGCGGCTGTTTTGTGCAGTTCACCTACGGCCACGCCAGCCCGGTGTCGCGCGCCCTGCGCGAGGAAATGGGGTTGCAAGTGCGCCGCGCCGGACTGGCCTGGCGCAACGCCCCGCCCGCCTCGGTTTTCGTTTATCAACGCGGTTTTACAGCCGCACACACCTGCACCGCTGCCGACACGACACAATGACGGCCTCATCGTGGGCAACAGGTCTGGGTCGTGCTTGGGTTCTTCGTCTCCGTCATCGTCTATCCCTTTGCCGTGTACGGCCTGCGCCGGTTTTTCACCGAGCAGCTGGGGATGGAGAACAACATCGGCTTCCTGGTGTTTCTGCTCGCCAGCGTGGTGAGCTGGGTTGCCGCCGAGGCGGTGGGGCGGTTGTAAACGGACGCTAATCCGGGTCGGTCGGGTCGGCAAGCTGGCTGGGGGAGAAACCGGACTTGGGCCCCAGCATCTGCGCCCGGATCGCCGGGTGCATGGCGCTGACCAGGCGCGACATGGAACTGAGTTTGTTCGAGGTGTCGCGCAGGTGCTCGGCCAAGCGGCTGGCAATGCCCAGCGCCAGCCGGGCCGCTGCCGCCGGGTGCTCGTTGACCAGGCGATCGAGCGCCTCGCGGCTGAGTTCGGCCAGGGCGACATCGGAATACGCCACACAGCTTGCGCTGCGCGGCGCATTGAGCAGCACGCCCATCTCGCCGAACATCTGACCGGCCTTGGCGATCGACACCACCAGACTGTCGCCCTGGTGCATGGGCGCGATCTCCACACTGACTTCACCGTACAGCAGCATGAGGATGGCGCCGTCGAGGGTCTCGTCCGCCTGTTCGATGAAGCGCGTGCCGGCCGCCACCCAGCGCACTTGCATGAGGTTGGCGATGAGCACGGCGTCCTCGGCGGTGAGACGGTGCCCGGGCTGGCGCAGCAGCAACTGGGCGATACGCGGCGCCCAGGTGGCGTGGTCGGTGCGGAAGGTGGGGGTGCGATCG
>JAKAFC010000062.1 GCA_021818065.1 Pseudomonadota bacterium | reverse complement strand
GCTTTGTCGACATCACCATGAACCGCGCGCCCGACTTCGGCCGCCTCGCCCCCGACGTGCTGTACCTGCAAGGCTTTTCCGGCCACGGCCTGGCGCTCACCGGCATGGCGGGCTTGCTCGCGGCCGAAGCCATTGCAGGTCAGGCCGAGCGCTTTGACCTGTTCGCGCGGCTGCAGCACAAGCCCTTCCCCGGCGGCGACCTGCTGCGCACCCCGGCGCTGGTGCTGGGCATGCTGTGGTACCGGCTGCGCGATCTGCTTTGATCGCGTTGTGAGTCAGTCGGGCAGCTGATCGCGGATGAGCTGACACAGCTTCTGCGCCCAGGGCGGCACGCGTTCGGTGGGCACATAGGCGTAGCCCAGAATCAGCCCGCGCTGCCCGGGCGCGCCGAGAAAGTAGCGCGATAGCGGCCGCACCGTCATGCCCTGGGCATCGGCGGCGCGGGCGATGGCCTCGTCGTCCACGCCAGGGGCGTTGAACAGCAGGCACAGGTGCAGGCCGGACTCCTGACCGGAGATCTGCACACGATCACCCAGACAGCGCTGAATGCGCCGCGCCAGTTCGTCGCGCCGGGCCTGATAGGCCACGCGCAAGCGGCGGATCAGGGTGTTGAGATGGCCCTCGGTGATGAAGTCGGTCAGCGCCGCCTGCAGCATGAGCTGGCCCGGCCGGTACAGGTCGTACAGCCCGGTGTTGAAGGCGGGCAGCAGATCGGTGGGCACCACCAGATAGCCCAGGCGGATGCCGGGGTACATCACCTTGGAGAAGGTGCCCGAATACAGCACCTGGGCGTGCTCGTCCAGCCCTTGCAGGCTGGCAAAGGGACGGCCGCCGAAGCGGAATTCGCTGTCGTAGTCGTCCTCGAAAATCCAGCAGCGCTGGCGCGCGGCGAACTGCAGCAGGGCGCGGCGGCGCTGCAGGCTCATCACATGACCGAGCGGGTACTGGTGCGAGGGTGTGACGTAGATCAGCCGCGGCTTGCCCAGCTGCCAGTCTGTGGCCGAAGGCGCCATGCCCTCCAGGTCCACATCGATGGGCTTGAGCCTGAGCCCGGCGGCTTGCAGGGCGCGGCGCGCGCCCCAGTAGCAGGGGTTTTCCACCCAGGCTTCGTCGCCATGATCGGTGAGCAGCCGCGCGGCCAGATCGAGCGACTGCTGCGTGCCCGAGGTGATGAGCACCTGCTCGGGCGTGACCCGCACCGAGCGCGACAGGCTGAGGTATTGCGCAATGGCGGCGCGCAGCGGCATGTAGCCGCCTTCCTGGCCGTAGTCGAGCAGGTCGCGGTCGAGGCTGCGCCAGTACTTGGCCTGTAGCTTCTGCCAGAGCTGAATGGGGAATTCGGCAAACTCGATGGCCCCGGGGGCGAAGGGCTGCACCTCAAAGTCTGCCGAACCCGACTGCGCCGTCAGCAGATTGCCACGCTGCGACAGCTCGCGCGGCGAGCCGTTGGCGCCGTGCGGCTGCGCCTGTCTGCGTCCGCGCACAGGACTGAGCGGACCAAGCTCGGGCAGAGTCTCGGAGACGAAGGTGCCGCTGCCCTGGCGCGCAGTGAGGTAGCCTTCGGCGGTGAGTTGGTTGATGGCCGACATCACCGTGTTGCGCGACAGGTCGAGGTCGCGCGCCAGGTCGCGGGTCGAGGGCAGTTGCACCCCGGCGGTGATGCGCCCTGCCAGAATGGCGCCGCGCAGCGACAGGTACAGACGCCGGTTCAGCGGCGGCGCCAGACTGGCGTCGCCATCGACGCGTTGCAGTTCGGTGAGCAAGAGTTCGGACAGGGCGAGGGGACGCATAAAAGAACTGGCAGACACCCGCAAGGCGGGAAACTGGCTCTATGACAAAAGCGCGGAGTGGCACTTCCGAGAGTACCAGTTGGCAGGTAAATTGAGTCCATCGAATCACGCTAACCTAAGGAAAACCCTAGATTTTTTCGGTTCTGAGCTGGTGCACGGTCTTGTTGCATTGCACCAAATCCGGGCGGCATCATCGGTCTGGCTTCGGGCTGCCACAAGGTTTGTTGCACCACAATGGTGAGCGCCGTCGCATCTTCCATCATCCCGCTTGAGAACCCCTCGCTCGCCCTTTGCCTGTTTCGTTGTTCATCATGTCGCCTTCGCCCGTTGCCTTGCCCCGCGTCGCCGTCACCACCGATCTGAAGATGGTGGGCGGACACCCCACCTACACCGTGACGCAAAAGTACGTCGATCCCCTGCTGCCGTTGGCCGGGGTGCTGCCGCTGTTGTTGCCGTCGATGGGCGCGGAGTTGCCGCTCGACGCCGTGCTCGACAGTGTCGACGGCCTGGTGTTCACCGGCTCGCCGTCCAACATCGAACCGCACCATTACGGCCAGGCCCTGCGCAACCCCGAATCGCTGGCCGACCCGGCGCGCGACGCCACCACGCTGCCCCTGATCCGCGCGGCCATCGCCCGCGGCGTCCCGGTGTTCGGCATCTGCCGCGGCTTTCAGGAAATCAACGTGGCCCTGGGCGGCAGCCTGCTGCAAGAGGTGCACAACACCCCGGGGTTCGATGACCACCGCGAAGACGAAGCGCTCGACGCCGCAGGGCAGTACGGCCCGGCGCATCGCGTGCAGGCCGTGCCCGGCAGTGTGCTCGCGGCCATCGTCGGCAGCGACGCCTGGGAGGTCAACAGCCTGCATGGCCAAGGCATCCAGACTCTCGCCCCCGACCTGCTGGCGCAGGCGCACGCACCCGACGGCCTGATCGAGGCCTACATCTATCAACCCAGCCACCGCAGCGCACGCAGCCCCGAGCCGGGGTTTCTGCTGGCGGTGCAGTGGCATCCCGAATGGCAGGCCGCGCACAACCCCGTGTCGCGCGCGATCTATGCCGCGTTCGGCAACGCCTGTCGGCAGTTCGCCGCGCGCAAGCGCGACGGCCTGCTGACACGCGCTGCCTGAGCAACCCTCGCGTCCGCCTTTGGCGTTCAAAGTGGACGTGTCCATTGGAATCATCCAAGAAACGCAAACTGGAATCCCATCATGAGTAGCAGCGACAACCGCAAACAATGGACCTTCAACGACCTTGAAGGCTGGCTCAACGCCCAACGCATCACCGAAATCGAGTGCCTCGTGCCCGATCTCACCGGAGTGGCGCGCGGCAAGATCCTGCCGCGCAGCAAGTTCACCGAAGACCGTGGCATGCGTCTGCCGGAAAGCATCATCGGGCTGACCGTGACCGGCAACTGGCCCGAGGACGAGCGCCTCGAAACCCTGATTGCCGACACCGACCGCGACATGAATCTGGTGCCCGACCCGAGCACCGCGCGCGTCGTGCCCTGGGCCACCGACCCCACGGCGCAGGTGATTCACGACTGCTACTTCAAGGATGGCGAGCCGGTCGATTACGCCCCGCGCTCGGTGCTGAAGAACATGCTCAAGCTCTACGCCGACAAGGGCTGGGCGCCGGTGGTGGCGCCCGAGCTGGAGTTCTATCTGGTGGACAAGAACACCGACCCGGACCAGCCGCTGCGTCCGCCGGTGGGCCGCTCCGGCCGCGCCGAGACCTCGCGCCAGCACTACAGCATCGACGCCGTCAACGAGTTCGACCCGCTGTTCGAGGACATCTACGACTACTGCGAGGCCATGGACCTCGACGTCGACACCCTGATTCACGAAGTCGGCGCCGGGCAGATGGAAATCAACTTCCTGCACGGCGACCCGCTGGATCTGGCCGACAAGGTGTTCTTCTTCAAGCGCACCCTGCGCGAGGCGGCGCTGCGCCACAACATGTTCGCCACCTTCATGGCCAAGCCCATGGCGGGCGAGCCCGGCAGCGCCATGCATGTGCACCAGAGCATCGTCGATCGCAAGACCGGCATGAACGTGTTCAGCAACCCCGACGGCAGTGCCTCCGAGCTGTTCCACAACTACATCGGCGGTCTGCAGAAGTACATCCCGCACGTCATGGCGCTGTTCGCGCCGTACGTCAACTCGTATCGCCGCTTGGTGGCCAACACGGCGGCGCCGACCAATGTGGAGTGGGGCGCGGACAACCGCACCGTGGGCATCCGCGTGCCGTTCTCCAACGCCGAAAACCGCCGCATGGAAAACCGCGTGATCGGCGCCGACGCCAACCCCTACGTCGCCCTGGCCGCCAGTCTAGCCTGCGGCTATCTGGGCATGGTCAACAAGATCAGCCCGCTGCCCGAGATGAAGACCAACGCCTACGCCGTGCCCAACGCCATTCCGTTGCCGCAGAGCCTGTCGGAGTCGGTGCGCGCGCTCGACGACGTGCCGGAGCTCGAAGCCATTCTGGGCAAGCGCTTCTGCGGCATCTACAAGGCGGTGAAGATGAGCGAGTACGCCGAGTTCATGAAGGTCATCAGCCCCTGGGAGCGCGAGCACCTGCTGCTGCACGTCTGAGCCCACAACAACCACAGTTCACAACGGAGATTCGCATGAAACCCAACGACATGCCGGTGTTCGACACCGCCGCCCTGCGCGCCAAGGATGCCGCGCACCACCTGCACCCCTTCAGCGACACCAAAAGCCTGAACGCCGCGGGCAGCCGCGTCATCGTGCGCGGCGAGGGCGTGCGCATCTGGGACTCGGAGGGCAACGAGATCATCGACGGCATGTCCGGGCTGTGGTGCGTCAACCTTGGCTACGGCCGGCAGGATCTGGTGGACGCCGCCACGCACCAGATGCAGACCCTGCCGTTCTACAACGCCTTTTTCAAGACCACCACGGCGCCCGCCGCCGAGCTGGCGGCGCTGCTGCCGCAAGTGGCGCCGCCGGGCTTCAACCATGTGTTCTTCACCAACTCGGGGTCAGAAGGCAACGACACCATCATCCGTCTGGTGCGCCGCTACTGGGACCTGATGGGCCAGCCGCAGCGCAAGACCATCATCAGCCGCCACAACGCCTACCACGGCAGCACCCTGGGCGGAGCATCGCTGGGTGGCATGAGTGGTATGCACGAGCAGGGCGACCTGCCGCTGCCGGGCATCGTGCATATCGACCAGCCGTATCAGTTGCAACACGGCAAGCCGGGCGAGAGCGCGCACGACTTCGGCCTGCGCGCGGCGCGCTGGCTGGAGGCCAAGATCCAGGAACTGGGCGCCGACAAGGTGGCCGCGTTCATCGGCGAGCCGGTGCAGGGTGCAGGCGGCGTCATCATCCCGCCGGCGAGCTACTGGCCGGAGATCCAGCGCATTTGTGACCAGCACGGCATTCTGCTGGTGTCCGACGAGGTCATCTGCGGCTTCGGCCGCCTGGGCACCTGGTTTGGCTGCCAGCATCCGCACATCAATTCCCGGCCCGACCTCATCACCTTCGCCAAGGGCGTGACCTCGGGCTACCTGCCGCTGGGCGGGGTGCTGGTGAGCGACCGCGTGGCCCAGGTGCTGATCGACAAGGGCGGCGACTTCAACCACGGCTTCACCTACTCCGGCCATCCGACCTGCTGCGCCGTGGCCATCGCCAACGTCAACGCGCTGCGTGCCGAAGGCGTGGTCGAGCGCGTGGCGCGCGACACCGCGCCCTACCTCAAGGCGCAGTTCGCCACGCTCGCCGACCACCCCCTGGTCGGCGATGTCGATGCGCTGGGCATGGTGGCCGGGCTGGTGCTCTACAAGGACAAGGCCACGCGCACCCTGTTCCCGGCCGATCTGGGCGTGGGCTACATCTGCCGCGACCACTGTTTCAAGAATGGCGTGGTGATGCGCGCCGTGGAAGAACGCATGATCATCGCCCCGCCGCTGGTCATGACGCATGCGGAGATCGACGAGATGATCCGCCGCATCCGCCGTAGCCTGGACGACACGCTGGCTGGCCTGCGCGCCGGGGGATTGGTATAAATCGCGATTCTTGTTTCAGTCCGACACCGGATACTGGTACGGGAATTGCAAAGCAGCAGCTCGCTTCACCTGTTGTCATCCCTAACGGTTTCACACACACTTGAGAGGTCTTCCATGTCCCAACAACTGCAGAAGAAGAAGTCCATGCGACGCAAGCTGCTCTCGGCCTGCCTGGCCGGTGCCGCCGCGCTGACGCTGGGCGCCGCCGCCCCGGCCCACGCCGCCGAGGTGCTCAACATCTACAACTGGTCCGACTACATCGCCCCGACCACGGTGCCCGATTTCGAGAAGGACACCGGCATCAAGGTGCGCTACGACACCTTCGACTCCAACGAAACGCTGTTCGCCAAGATGGTGGCCGGCGACACCGGCTACGACATCGTCGTGCCGTCGTCCAACTGGGCGGCCATCGACATCAAGGGTGGCCTGCTGCACCCGCTGGACAAGGCCAAGATCCCCAATTACAAGAACCTCGATCCGGGGCTGATGAAGCAGCTCGCCGCGGTCGATCCGGGCAACAAATATCTCATTCCTTGGATGTGGGGCTACACCACGGTGGGCATCAACGTCGATCTGGTGAAGAAGGCGCTGGGCAACACCCCCATGCCGGCCAACCCCTGGGATCTGGTCTTCAACCCCACCTATGCTGACAAGATCAAGTCGTGCGGCATCTCCATGCTCGACTCGGGTGGCGACATCATGGAGGCCGCGTTCAACTACCTGGGCATTCCGCAGAACACGCAGAGCCCGGCCGACTTCGAGAAGGCCTACGCCATGGTGCAGAAGGTGCGCAAGGACGTGAGCATCTTCTCCTCCTCGGGCTACATCAACGACCTGGCGGGCGGCTCCATCTGCATGTCGCTGGGCTGGTCGGGTGACATGGGCATTGCTGCGGCCCGCGCCAAGGCAGCCAAGAACAAGCAGAACATCGAGGTGTTCCCGCCCACGCACGGCGCGGTGATCTTCATCGACACCATGGCCATCCCTGCCGATGCCAAGAACATCGACAACGCCTACAAGTGGATGAACTATGTGCTCGAGCCCAAGGTGGCCGCGGCCGACACCAACACCGTGACCTACGCCAACCCGGTGCCGTCGTCGCTGCCCTTCGTCGATGCCAAGATCAAGGACAACGACTTCGTGTTCCTCAAGCCCGACATGGTGGCCAAGCTGATTCCGCCCAAGGTCTACACCCCGGAGCAGCGCCGTCTGGTGACGCGTCTGTACACCAAGTTCAAGACCGGCCTCTGATGGCATCACCCCGCCGCCCGCCCCGCGCGCTGTGCCGGAGCTGGCGGCGGCGGTTGCCGCAATCCGTTGTCCCCAAGCTGATGGAGCCTGCGTCGTGACGCCCCCTTCCTCCAACGAAAAGCCGTTCCTGCGCATCGATGGCATCACCCGCCGCTTCGACGAAGTCGTCGCGGTCAACGACATCCATCTCGACATCCACAAGGGCGAGATCTTTGCCCTGCTGGGCTCCAGCGGCTGCGGCAAGTCCACGCTGCTGCGCATGCTCGGCGGTTTCGAAACGCCCACCGCCGGCCGCATCCTGCTCGAAGGCCAGGACATCACCGACCTGCCGCCGTATGAGCGGCCGATCAACATGATGTTCCAGTCGTATGCGCTGTTTCCGCACCTCACCGTGTTCGACAACATCGCCTTCGGACTGAAACGCGACGGCATGCCCAAGGCCGACATCACCACCCGCGTCGAGCAAATGCTCGAACTCGTGCAACTCAAGCCCTACGGCAAACGCAAGCCGCACCAACTCTCCGGGGGCCAGCAGCAACGCGTGGCCCTGGCGCGCAGCCTGGCCAAGCGCCCCAAGCTGCTGCTGCTCGACGAGCCGCTGGCCGCGCTCGACAAGAAGCTGCGCGAACGCACTCAGCTCGAGCTGGTCAACATCCTGCGCAAGGTCGGCGTGACCTGCGTCATGGTCACCCACGACCAGGAAGAGGCCATGACCATGGCCGACCGCATCGCCGTGATGAAGGACGGCGAATTCCTGCAACTGGGCACCCCCATCGAAATCTACGAACACCCGCAAAGCCGTTTCATTGCCGACTTCATCGGCAACGTCAACCTGTTCGACGGCAAGCTGGTCACCGACGAGCACGACCACTGCGAGGTGCAGACCGACGACGCCCTGTTCCACATCGGCCACGGCATCAGCGGCACACTCAACATGCCCCTGGGCATTGCCCTGCGGCCGGAAAAGATCAACCTCACCGAGGGCCGCCAGAGCCTGCCGCACAACGCGCTGCAGGCCACCGTTTCGGGCCGTTCGTACATGGGCAGCTACACCGCCTACGAGCTGCTGCTGCCGAGCCAGCGGCGCATCCGCGTGACGGTGTCGAATGCCGACCGCCATGCCGACCCGTTCGACATCGGCGCCGAAGTCACGGCGCACTGGGCGCCCAACGCGCCGGTGGTCATCGTCGATTGAGGCCCGGAGACGCCGCACCATGCCCAACAGCACCGACACGCCCGCGCCCACCAAGCGGCGCAAACCGTTCAACTGGGGCCGCAAGGCCGTCATCGGCATCCCGCAGGTCTGGCTGCTGGCCTTCTTGCTGGCGCCGTTCTTCATCCTGCTCAAGATCAGCGTGTCGCAGACCGACGCCCTGGGCATCGGCTTCGATCCGCTGGTCAGCTACGTCAACGATGCGCTGCAGGTGCACATCCGTTTCTCGCCCTACCTGGCGCTGGTGCGCGACAGCCTGTACATCGTCACCTACCTGTCGTCGCTGTGGTACGCGCTGCTGACCACGGTGCTGTGCCTGGTCATCGGCTACCCCTTCTCTTACTTCATCGCCCGCGCCAAGCCCACGGTGCGCCCGGGGCTGCTGATGCTGGTGATGCTGCCGTTCTGGACCTCGTTCCTCATCCGCATCTATGCCTGGAAGAACCTGCTCGACGTCAACGGCCTGGTCAACCAGTTCCTGATGTGGGTGGGCATCATCCACACGCCACTGCGCATGATGTTCACCGAGTTCTCGTTCATGGTGGGCATGGTGTACGGCTACATCCCCTTCATGATCCTGCCGCTCTACGCCACCTTGGTGAAGATGGACCACCGCCTGGTCGAAGCCGCGGCCGACCTGGGCTCCACCCCGCTCAAGACCTTCTGGCTGGTCACTGTGCCGCTGTCCAAGTCGGGCATCATCGCCGGCAGCCTGTTGGTGTTCATTCCGGCGGTGGGCGAGTACGTCATTCCTGAACTGCTGGCCGGCCCGTCCACGCTGAACATCGGCCGGGTGATGTGGAACGAATTCTTCCTCAACCTCGACTGGCAGCGCGCCTCGGCGGTGGCCATCGTCATGATCGTGCTCATCTTGCTGCCCATCGCGGTGTTCAACAAGTACCAGACCAAGAGCCTGGAGGGCACGCGATGAAGCGCAACGCCGTGCTGCCGCTGACCTGGATGATCCTGGTCTACCTCTTCCTCTACCTGCCCATCGTGGTGCTGGTGGTGTATTCGTTCAACGACTCGCGCATGGTCACCATCTGGGGCGGCTGGACCTTCAAGTGGTACGGCGCCGTGGTGCATGACCACGAGGTCATCAGCGGTCTGATTCTGTCGCTCAAGGTGGCCCTGGCCACGGCCACGACCTCGGTGCTGCTGGGCACGCTGGCGGCCTTCGCCCTGATCCGCTACCGGCACTTCGCGGGCAAGAGCCTGTTGAACTTCATGGTCAACATCCCGCTGGTCATGCCCACGGTGGTCATCGCCCTGGCCTTGCTGCTGTTCTTCGTCACCGTGCAAAAGGCCGTGGGCTTTCCGCAGAAGGGTTTTTTCACCATTTTCGTCGGCCACACCGTCATGGCGATCTCGTACGCCGCCGTGGTCATCCAGTCGCGCCTGAAGGAGATGGACCGCTCCATCGAAGAGGCGGCCATGGACCTGGGGGCACGCCCGTTCCAGGTGTTCATGCTGGTCACCCTGCCGTCGATTTCGCAGTCGCTGGTGTCGGCCTGGCTGCTGGCGTTCTCGCTGTCGCTCGACGAGGTGGTGATCTCCGCCTTCCTCTCAGGCCCGGGGGCCACCACCCTGCCGGTGGTGATCTTCTCGCGCGCCCGGCTGGGTCTGAGCCCCACCATCAACGTCGTCGGCGCCATCACCGTGTATCTGGTCATCATCGCCGTGGCGGTGAGCAGCCTGCTCATGGCGCGGCGGGAACGCCAGCGCGCCCGGCAAGCGGCGCAGGCCCTGCGCCTGGACGCCGAACCGCAGCAGAGCAAGCAATTCGGCGTCGGTCTGCTGACCGCCGAGGGGCGATAAACCGGCGCGACGACGACAGCTTTTTTCGAGCAAGTGCAGCACCCCGTCCACAACGACACAACACCTGGAGGATCACGACGATGAACAAGTTCAAACTCACCGTGCTGGCGGCCAGCCTGGGGCTTGCCCCGCTGGCGCACGCCGACACCAATGCCGACATCCTGAACGAGCTGCAAGCGCTCAAGGCCAAGGTG
Organism: Pseudomonadota bacterium; assembly: GCA_021818065.1. Lineage (GTDB taxonomy): Bacteria > Pseudomonadota > Gammaproteobacteria > Burkholderiales > Burkholderiaceae_C > Thiomonas. The sequence continues at coordinate 4,057 of JAKAFC010000062.1, read as the reverse complement.
CAGCAACTCGAGGCACAGGTCAAGGAGCAGCAGGCGCAGATCACCGACAACCAGAAGGCCACCGACGAGGCCTCGAAGGTGGCCAACCATGCGGACGTCCAGGTGTCGGGGATCAAACAGGCGAACGAGGCCGCAGGCTTCATGGGGCTGAAGATCACCGGCATGATCGCCCCGGCCTATGTCTACAACCAGGATCAGCAGTCGAGCTCGTTTGTTTTCCTCAACCGCTCCAATGCTTCGGCCGGTGGCAGCACGCTGTACAACTACGACAACTCGTACTTCGGCAGCGCTTACATCTCGTTTGCCAAAGAGACAGAAGGCGGAACCAAATGGACGCTCACTCTGGCACCCGACCGCGGCGCCGGAACCCTGATGAATGGCAATTCCATCATCCACGAGGCTTCGGTTTCGCTGCCGTTGAACGGCGACAAAGACACGCGCCTGATCGCTGGACAGATCCCCGACTGGGAAGGCTATGAATCCACCTGGCCGAACCAAGGGCCTGCGATCACGCACAACCTTCTGTTCGACTTTGCCGAGCTGACGGCCTACACCGGCGTCGGTGTCGACGTCACGCGTGGCAACTGGGAATGGAAAACGATGTTGGCCAACGTCAACTCGCCGCGCTACTACTACAACAACAATTACGGTGGCCGTGCCCCTGCAGCCATCTTCCGTGCGGATTACAGCGTGCCGGGCTATGACAACGCCGATATTGGCTTCTGGGGCTTGGTGGGCAAGCTGCCGAACGCCGCCAATCTGACGGGAACCTCGAGCGCCGCGATGTTTGAAGTCGACGGTTACGTCACGCAGGGCGCCTGGGGCTATTACGGCCAGGTGGGCTACGGGCAGCAAAGCCAAGCCGCCTACAACGGCGACACCGCGCGTTGGTATGGTTTGTCGGGCATGTTGACCTACAACTTCACCCCGCGCGTCCTGACCTTCGCGCGGTTCGACTATCTCAACGACTCCCGCAATGGCGGCGGATTGCCCGGTGGGGTGAGCGGCCCCGATGGCATCAATGGCTTCGGGCCTGATCCGGCCACCTGCACGCAAGGGTCGGGAGGCGGATTGACGGCATGCACAGGCAATGGCGCCAACCGCTACGCCCTGTCCCTGGGCTTGAACTACCTCTACACCAAGTCGACCACGCTCAAGCTCGAATACCGCTACGACCGCGCCAACCTCGCCACGTTCTACAACGTGTCCGACGGCAGCTACAAGAAGGACAACAACCTCCTTGCCGCCTCGGTGGTCGTGAGCTTCTGATCGGTGCTGCGGCGGCGGGCGCCTTGCCTGCCGCCAGTCTTGTCTCTTTCTCCTTCCCTCATGCGCCACCCCATCGCCTTCACAACGACCGGGGTGACGCCCGAAGCCTTCGCTCCAGCGCCCGAGCGTGTGCTGCGCGGCGACCCGCAGCAACACGCCTGGAACCACTACACCGACGCCACCGAGCAGTTCTCTGCCGGCATCTGGCAAGGCGAGCCCGGCGCCTGGCGAGTGCGCTACGACGCGCAGGAACACGAACTCTGCGTGCTGCTCGAAGGCCACATGACCCTCACCGCCGATGACGGCACAGCGCGCGACTTTCGCGCCGGAGACGCCTTTGTCGTGCCCGGCGGCTTTACCGGCATCTGGGAAAACCACACCCGGGTGCGCAAGCACTACGCCATCATGGCGCTGAAGAATATCTAGACATCCCCAGGAGATTCGCATGACCGAAAACTACAACCGCATCTGGCACCAGCATGCCGACGATCTGCTGGCCCGCGGCATCGACGGCCGCATGGTCATCGATGGCCGACGCTGGAACGCCGCCGACGGCAGCCTGTTCGACTGCATCTCGCCCATCGACGGCCGGGTCATCGCCCGCGTGGCGCGCGGCAAGGCAGCCGACATCGACCGCGCCGTGGCCAGCGCCCGCGCCGCCTTTGCCGACCGCCGCTGGGCCGGACAGCCCCCGGCCGCGCGCAAGAAGGTGATGGTGGCCTTCGCCGAGCAGTTGCGTGCCGCCCGCGACGAACTCGCCCTGCTCGAAACCCTGGACATGGGCAAGCCCATCAAGAACAGCCTGAACACCGACGTGCCCGCCGCGGCCCGCTGCCTGCAATGGTTCGGCGAGGCGGTGGACAAGGTGTATGACGAAATTGCCCCCACCGGCGACAACGCCCTGGCCCTCATCACGCGGCAGCCCATCGGCGTGGTCGGCGCCATCGTGCCGTGGAATTACCCCATGCTCATGGCGTCGTGGAAGCTGGGCCCGGCGCTGGCCGCGGGCAACAGCGTGGTGCTCAAGCCCAGCGAAAAGTCGCCACTCACCGCGCTGCGCCTGGCCGAGTTGGCGCTTGAGGCCGGACTGCCCGAGGGCGTGTTCAACGTCGTGCCGGGTTACGGCCACGAAGCGGGCGAGGCGCTGGCGCTGCACATGGACGTCGACGCCATCGGCTTCACCGGCTCGACGCGCACCGGTCGCCGCATGCTGGAGTATTCCAGCCGCAGCAACCTGAAACGTGTGTACAACGAGCTCGGCGGCAAGTCGGCCAACATCGTGTTCGCCGACTTCGACGACCTCGACCGCGCCGCCGAAACCGCCATCGGCAGCATGTTCTACAACCAGGGCGAGAGCTGCAACGCGCCGTCGCGACTGCTGGTGCAGGACAGTATCGCCGACGCCTTCGTCGAAAAGCTCGCCGCGCTCACCCCCAAATACCACCCGGCCGACCCGCTCGACGCCAGCACCGTGCTGGGCGCGCTGGTGGACGAAACCCAGACGCAGACGGTGCTGGGCTACATCCAGTCCGGGGTGGACGAAGGCGCCAAGTGCGTGGCCGGGGGCTGCCGCGCGCTGCAGGACACGGGCGGGCAGTACGTCGCCCCCACCGTGTTCGACGGCGTGAAGAACAGCATGAAAATCGCGCAGGAAGAAATCTTCGGCCCGGTGCTCGCGGTCATCCGCTTCAAGACCGAGGCCGAGGCCGTGGCGATTGCCAACGACAGCGCCTACGGCCTGCACGCCGGGGTGTGGTCGCGCAACCTCGACCGCGCGGTGCGGGTGTCGCGCGCGCTGCAGGCAGGCACCGTGCACGTCAACCAATACGACGAAGACGACATCACCGTGCCCTTCGGCGGGGTGAAGCAGTCGGGCAACGGCCGCGACAAGTCACTGCATGCCTTCGACAAATACACCGAACTCAAGACCACCTGGATTCGCATCGATCCGCAATGACCGCAAACCGCGCCACATCGTCGTGCGCGCAAGGAGACGCAACATGAACCACTCAGCCAACGAACAACTCCAGGCCCGCCGAGCCGCCGCCACCCCGCGCGGCGTCGGCGTGATGGCCAGCTTTTACGCCGACCGCGCCGAAGGCGCCGAACTTTGGGACGTCGAGGGTCGGCGCTTCATCGACTTTGCCGGCGGCATCGCCGTGCTCAACGTCGGCCACCGCCACCCGCGCATCGTCGCCGCCATCGACGCGCAGCTGCAGCGCTTCACCCACACCTGCTACCAGGTCGTGCCGTATGAGAGCTACGTCGGCCTGGCGGAAAAGCTCAACGCCCTCACCCCCGGCAGCCATGCGAAAAAGACCGCGCTGTTTTCCACCGGCGCGGAAGCCGTGGAAAACGCGGTGAAGATTGCCCGCGCCCACACCGGCCGCGGCGGGGTCATCGCCTTCGGCGGCGCCTTCCACGGCCGCAGCCTGTTTGCCGTGTCGCTCACCGGCAAGGTGCAGCCGTACAAGGCCGGGTTCGGCCCGTTTCCACCGGAGATCTACCACGCGCCGTTTCCAGCCGAGGGCAGCGATCTGGGCGCAGTAAAAAAGGCGGTCGAGCACTTGTTCAAGGCCGACATCGAGCCCAAGCGCGTGGCGGCGATCATTTTCGAGCCCATCCAGGGCGAGGGCGGGTTCAACGTCATCTCTACCGAGGCGGTGAAGTGGCTGCGCGAGCTGTGCGACGCGCATGGCATCGTGCTGATCGCCGACGAAGTGCAGACCGGCTTTGGCCGCACCGGCAAGCTGTTCGCGATGGAGCACTTCCATGAGCAAACCGGGGT
>JAKAFC010000061.1 GCA_021818065.1 Pseudomonadota bacterium | reverse complement strand
GACCCCGGCCCGTCGCAGACAGGGCAGACGCATGAACTCGGCGAACCCCACCGGGCGCGAATACAAATAGCCCTGCAGCTCGTGGCAGCCCAGCTCGCGCAGCATGTCGGCCTGGGTCGGCGTCTCTACGCCCTCGGCCACCAGGTGCAGCCGGGCGGCCTTTGCCAGGGCGACGATGGCGCGCACCGAGGGCAGGGCGCTGGCGTCGGTCTCCAGATCGATGACGAAGGATCGGTCGATCTTCATCACGTCGATGGGCAGCTTGCGCAGCGCCGCCATCGACGAGTAGCCGGTGCCGAAGTCGTCCAGCGCCACGGTCACGCCCATGGCGCGCAGGGCGCTGATCTGCTCGAACACCTGGGCGTTGTCGTCCACCAGCAGCGACTCGGTGATTTCGATTTCCAGCAGCTGCGGGGCGATGGCGCTGCGCGCCAGGGCCTCGCGCACCTGCTCCACCAGATCGCCGGGGGAAAGCTGCGCCGGGGAGACATTGACCGAGATGCGTTGCAGCGCCACACCGGCACGCTGCCAATCGGCCATGGTCTGGCAAGCCGTCTGCAGCATCCAGCGGCCGATGGGGGTGATCAGCCCCGAGGTCTCGGCCAAGGCGATGAAGGCGTCGGGGTAGAGCAGACCGCGCTGCGGATGCTGCCAGCGGATGAGTGCCTCGGCCGATGTGGCCACGCCATCCTCGGCGCGCACGCGAGGCTGATAGTGGGCGATGAACTCGCCCCGGGCCACGGCTTGCCGCAAGTCGGCGAGCAGGGCGGCCATGGCGCGGGCCTCGGTGTCGAGCGAGGCGTTGAACATCTGGGCCTGGCCGCGGCCGTAGGCTTTGGCGGCGTACAGCGCAATGTCGGCGCAGCGCAGCAGATCGTCGCGGCTGCTGGCATGCTGCGGGCACAGCGCAATGCCGACGCTGGCGCCCACTTGAAAGTCGCCGCCGGGCAGATGAAACGGCTCGCTCATGGCGCGGATGGCGGTCTCGGCCACGGCCCGCGCCGTGGCGGCGTCACCCTGCGGCAGCACGATGGTGAACTCGTCGCCACCCTGCCGCGCCACCAGGGCATCGGCCTGCACGCGGGCGCGCAGGCGCTCGCTGGCCAGGCGCAGCAGGGCGTCGCCCGCGGCATGCCCCCGGCTGTCGTTCACTTCCTTGAAGTTGTCGAGGTCGATGTAGAGCAGAGCCAGCGCAGGGACGGGATGGCCAGGCGCGAGCAGGGCGTCGAGGCGTTCGTGCAGGCCGTGGCGGTTGGTCAGGCCGGTCAGGCTGTCGTGCGTGGCTTGGTAGATAAGCGCGCGCTCGCGGTCTTGCGCGGCAAACGCCACGGCCAGGCGGTCGCGCAATTCGGCGGCGGCATGCAGCGCGGCCTGCTGCGGCGGTTCGGCGAAGCCCAGGGCGAGCAACGCGCGCACCGTCTCGCCCTGGCGCAGCGGGAACAGCGCCAGCCAATCGGCGGCGGGAGGCATGAGGCTGGCGAGGCAGGGCATGTCCTGCGCGCCGCCAGGCGGTGCGCGCAGGGCGTCCATGGCCAGCACGCGGTCATGCTCCTGCGCCGCCCACTGCGCGGGCGCCAGGGCGTCGCAGGCGATGTCGCGGGCGTCGAACACGGTGGCGCCGGTCTTGCCGCTGTGCCACAACGTGGCGCGGCGAAACAGCTGGTCGCCCTGCTGCCAGATGACCACGGCACTGGCGTCGGGGTACAGCGTTTCAAGTTGATCGAGCACGCGGTGCGCCAGGCTGTCCACCGAGGCGCCTTGCAGAATGTCGCGGTCGATGGCGGCTAGCCCTTCGAGCGCATGGAACTGCGCGCCCAGACGTGCCGCCATGTCGTTGAACGCCCCAGCCAGCACGCCGAATTCGTCGTTGCTCTGCACGTCCACGCGCGTGCCCACGTCGCCAGCGGCGAGGCGACGGGTGCCTGCGGTCAGCCGTTCCAGCGGCGCCAGGGTGCGGCCGATCTGCCGCTGCGCCAGCAGGCCGATGAACAGCAGCGTGGCCACGGCCACCAGACCCAGCCAGAGCGGCAACGGCCAGCCGAGCCAGCGTACCTGCGGCGGCGGCACCTGCTGCGTGAAAATCCAGTCGGGGGTGCCGAAGTCGCCGCCCAAAAACAACTGGAAGGCAAAGCGCGTGGTACTCACGTCTTCGCTCTGCGCGCCGACGGGCGCGGCATCGGCGGGGTACAGGGTTTGGCCGTTGGCATTGCGTACCTGCCACACGCCGCCATCCATGGCGTCTTGCACCGGGGCCCAGAGGAAGTCGGGATCGAGCTCAGCGATCCAGCGCGGCTGGCCGTTCTGCACGGTTGCCAGAACGATGCGCGCCTGCCGCCCCGGCACGCTGCGGGTGCGCAGAATCACCTGAGCCACGTCGCGCGACGGTTCTGCAGTTGGCGTGATCGGTGGCACCGCAGGCGAGGCGCTCTGCCAGGTGTGCAGCAGCCCCGCGGCGTTGGGTGACGCCCATACAGGCTGACCCTGCGGCGAGAGCAGCAACAGCGACAGGAAGATGCGGTCAAGCCCTGGCGGGCGCACGTCAGGCTCGGGTGCCTTGGGGGGGAGTGCGCGCAGCAGACTGCGCGCCGTGAGCAAACGGTCGAACACCTGGCGGCTGACCTGCCGCGTCTGCTGCTCCTGGCTTTGCACATGCAGCTGGCGCGCCACACTGTTGACCGCCGTGCTCGACAGCCAGTCCGACACCGCCAGCGGCACCAGCGCGGCCAGCACGAACAGGCCAAAGATGCGCCGCGCCAGATGGCTGCCGAACAGGCGGGCTTGGAAGGAAGGACGACGCATGGGCTGGGCTCGCCGATGCTGCGAGCTCAGTAGTTGGACGCCAGGCCGATGTAGGCCCCGTTGTTGGCGCGGATGATGTCGTACAGGCTGACTTTGCTGCTGATCTGCGCCTTGCTCTGGCCGTTGGCCCCTTTGCTGTAGAGGTCGTAATCGGTGTTGATGGGGTTGAGGGCTTTGTCTTTGCGCGCGCCGCCTTTGCCGTTTGCCTCGATGTTGTAGTAAACGTAAGGGTTGCCCCAAGGGTCGAGCTTGCCCGCAAGACCCACATCAGCCAGCGAGTTGGGCAGGGTGCGGTTGTACGTCCAGTAGCTCTGAATGGCTGCCGAGATGGCCACCACATCCTGCTGCGCCTGCGCGTTCTGCACCTTGAGCTTGTAGCCGCCGTAGATGGGCAGCGCAATGACCGTGAGCACCCCCACCAGGGCGATGGCCATCATCAGTTCGAGCAGGGTGAATCCGCGCGGACAGCGTCGTGCGGGGTTAGCGGAGGCGGGCGGTGCCATGCACGGTTTGTATCGCACCGTCTTTGCCCCGGACAACACCGCCGTGCGTCGTGGCGGGATGAAGCGTGAGATTTTCCACGCGGCTCGCACCGCACCGTGGCGATTGCGCTACGGTGCGTGCAGCAGAGGCGTTGGCCAATGAGTAACTCAGTATTGACGCCAGGCGATCGGCTTGTTCATCACGCTGCCGCCGAAATTGATCGGGCTGATGGTGCTGGGTTGGCTCGGGTCGGGCGGTGTGCTGCTGCCGGGATAGATGGCCGTGCCGCTGGGTGTGACGTAGACCGCGGGCGAAAGAGGTATCCCCGAACCCAGCGCGATCACCCCGTTGGTGACTGCATTGTTGCGATAGGTAATCGAAATCTTGGGCAGGCCGCCGCTAACCAAGTCGAATAAGTCGTAATACCCATTACCTATGCCACATGTCGATGCAGAAGGCGGAACATAAACGGGCACCACCAGCACCCCGTTGACCAAGATGGGCGCTGCTGAAATCTGCCCACCCGCCTGCAGTGGCATAACCTGGCTACTGGCGACGCTCTGCAGCGTTCCGTTGCTCGCCGACAGATAGCCTGAGTTGCCGTCGCTGGCCCAGAGGATCTTTGAGCTGGCCCCCGAGAGGGCGAAGGCGGTGATTTCGGATTGCGTTGCCGCCCAAACATAAGGCAGACCGCTGATTTCCGTATAGCCCACGTAGTTGATCGGCGCCGCCGGGCTGGTCGAGCCGACCAATGTGACACTGCCGACGTCTGTCGATGCCGTGCCTGAAAGGTTAAGCGACCACACCCCACCCTGGTTATCGCCGAACCACAGTGTGCCTGTCGTCGGCACATAGGTCAGCGAGCTGTTGACGTACACCTTGGAACCGAGCGAGAGCGCGCCAGTGAGTGCGCTGCCGCTTGCAGGCATACCGGTAGCGACATTGACTTCATACAGCGTGCTACTGGTGACGGCCGAACTGCCTGTACCCGTGGTGGTATTGACCACGAACACCGCATACTGCATGCCACCAATGGTGACGATGATCGGCGCTTGCATCTGCGGCGACGTTCCGTTCGCCACGCTGATTCCCCAGGGCTGCGCCACCGGCGTTGGCGGTGTAGAAGCGCCGGCCACCGAATTGCTGCTGAGCTTAAGGGCGTAGTGATAGGCGCCGCCCTGCGCCGTACCAACGACATAAGTGGACCAGTTGCTCGCCGTGGGGCTGCTAGTGGTATTAACGGCATCGGTGGTCGTAAAGCTGCCGTCGAAGTTCTGTGTCGTTTGGAACTGGGTGTAGTACTGCAGTTGCGGCAAGAAGTTTCGTGGCATCCAGCCCCAGACGAGATTTCCGCTGGCGGCATCGACTGCGTACAAGAAGCCGTCGTTGCTGGTAAAGGTCAGAAGTTTTTCGCGGCTCTTGTTATTGTTGGCAAAGGCAACATAGCCGCCTAGGCTCAGCAGGTTGGCGTTGCCCGGAGGGCCGAGGTATTGCACATGATCGTTCGGACTAAGGCCGCCGAGCATCCAGTTGAGCTGCCTGCCCGCTAGATAGGCGCATCCGTTGACGCCGCTCGGAAAGCCCAAGCTGCCCGTATTGGTGGTGTCTCCCGCGGTGTTGAATGAAGGATCAAAGGTATACGCGAGGATGGTTGAGACGCTGGGGACGCAGGTCGTTGCAGACAGGGCGAAGGCGCCTGGGCCATAGTTCGGGCTGCTGCTGTTGCTGCCAATGTTCAGCAATGTGTCAACGACGCCGGATCCTGGCCCCGAACCATAGGCTGTCGCCGCTGTGCTGTAGAGCGCAGCCTGTCGCACTGAGGCGGGCATGTGGATGCCATCACCCGCATCCCAAAGCGGCGACCCCGTGGCCGTTCCCACGGGCGCGCTGGCAGTGGATGAGGGCAGGGGCACGGTGGCATAGGCCTGTACATGGCCGGCAATGGCACCAGGGTTGTTGTTGCTCGTGGCGGTGTAGAGCAGCGTACCGCCGGTGATGCTCGTCGGCGCCACAGGCGCGGACACGGCGATGCTGCTGTAGATTTGCGCGGCGATGCTGCTGATTGCCGCATTGAACGCCGGGATGTTGCTCGCCGGATATTCCACGCCGGTGCCACCGGCAATGGCCATGGCATTCAAAGCGTAGTAGGCCGCCGGGTTGGCGTTAGCGTCCACCCCGGCACCCAGACCGACGACATAAGTTTTGATTCCTTTCTGGTTCAAAGCTTTGATCGCATTGATGGTGTCGATCAGGGCCTGATCGTTGGTATTGCCGATGTCAAGCGCACCCAGCGTCTGCCCGGATGGAAGGTTGCTGCTGTCGTTATTGATACCGAAGGCGCTGTTGCCGCCAATGCCGTAGAACGCTGCGTTGACCCCATATCCCTGGCCAGCAGCGCTACCCAGCGGTGGCCAGTTGTAGCTGTCTAGATCCATGGTTGGCAGACCGTCGGTCACTAGAATCACATACTGACCTGCGCACGATGCTGTCAGGTTTTTGAGGATATTTCCAGCACCTTGCACCAACCCTGCCGTGGGTGATTGAAAGGCGAGTGCTTTGATCTCTTTGGATGATGTGTTGTTGGTTTCCGGCTGAAGAGCTGTTGTGAAAGGTGTCATGGCTGCGCTGACGGCCGCGGCGCTGGGGTTGGCGCCTAGGTTGGTCATCGATACCACTGTATTACCAGTGGTGGCGCTCAAGCCCTGTACGTAGTAGCCAAAACCGCGCTGGGCATAGACGACCTGTGGAGAATATGGTACGAAGCCAGCATTCGTTGGGCTGGTACCAAAGCCGCCGTTGTTCGGAGAGGTGTTTTTATAGGAAACGTAGATCGAACCGTTTTCGTAATTGGTGAGACTGAAATTGGGGGGGTAGGGCGTAGCCGGATTAGGGCCGTTGTATGAGACAAATAGCCCTGAGAGTCCGCCTGCGTATAACACGTCATTGACGTTCGGATCGTCGCTCGACGCGCCGATCTGCATGTACTTGTTCCCCGAGAGGGTACTGGCTGCGGCGCTGGTGGTGCTGCCGTACAAGCCCGACTGGGAAAGGCTAGTGCAATAACTCTTGACGCTCGATGAGGCGCTACCGTATTGATAGCATGGGTTGCTGACCCAGCGTGTCGGTGCGGGCGAGGCGCCGGGATTGGTCGCAACAAAGCTCTGGTAAGCCGCGTAGCTGGTGAAGCCGTTGGTAGGCAGACTGTTGGCAAAAGTGAAGCCGCCACTGGGCGACATGTAATACACCCAAGTGCTGTACAGGCTGGTGCTTGACGTGCTGTAGTCAGCCAGCGAAAAGTCCATACTGGACAGATAGTTGGAGAGCGTGTTCAGGATGCCGGCTTTAGCCACATTCATACGGCTGGCGCTGTTGTCCACCAAGGTGCCGTTGTTGTTGTAGGTGTAGGGAGCCGAGGCAGTCTGGCTTGGCGTCATTGGCGGGGTGAAGCCGGCAGGCACTGAGTAGTTGACCGGAGAACTGCTGTTGTACAGACTCGTCAATCCGCTCTGGAGATTTCCGGATCCCGTCATGATCGCCCCGCTGAGATCTCCGTCCATCGACTGTGAGTTGCCGATGGCAATGACAATCTGCGGCCGCGGCTGTGAGGCCGAAACTGTGCCGGCATTTGCCGAAATCTCAGCCCAGGGCGAGAGCGCCAGCGCCAGGCTGGTGCACAGGACGACGCCTGTGCGCAGTGATGTCGCATTCATGTCGTGGTCGGCGTGCAGAGCTTGAACACCGTCTCCGTGTTGATGGCCGTGGTAGCGTTGGCTTCCTGGGTATGGAGGAAGATGTCGTAATACGTCGCGGTGAAGCCGGTGTTGCCGCAGCTGTAGGTATCCACCGGTGCGTTGGTCGGTACCACTGTCACCAGCGTTGTGTAGCCGCTGGGCAAGGCGGGCACTGCCGGGGTGATGACAGCAGCGACATGACTCAGCGTGTCGCAAGTTTTGGCAGTTTGGCAGTTCTGCCAGTAGGTCGGCGCGCTGCTTGATCCGGGGGGCGTCCAGGGGTTGCCAGTGTTTGGCGGGATGTAGAACCAAGGTGCGCCGCTGGCTGCAATCTCCAGCGGCACATCACCTGCGCCACTGGCCGTCTGGATGATCGCCTTCTGAACTTGTCGCAAGGCCAGGTCGCTGGCTTGGACATCTTTTTGCCGCTGCACGGTGTTGCCGGTCATCACGCTTTGCAAAAGATTGCCGCGCATGGTGAAGAGCACACCAAACAACAGCACCACAAGGGTGATGAGGGTGAGGAGCAGGACATAACCGCGCTCCGTGCGACGGGAGGCGGAAGGGGTCAGTGCGGCCATAGTTGGTTCCGGACGGCGAATTCGGATTCGATAACGGAAAAATGATCGTGGCTGTAATCGGGCAGACCGCCGGTGCCCGTTGGAACGACGTACGGTGTGAACTGTGCTGGCCCCTGATTGGGGTTGGGTGGGGTGATGCTGGCTGGCGCGGTGTAGCTGGTGTCGTTCTGGAGTGATTTGCTCACCAGGGCGAAAAGGACGCTGCGCACATTGGCGGTGTACTTTCCGCTGATCACAGCCGGCCAGGTGAGGTAGTTGGTCACACTGCCGGAGTTGGTTTCATCCACCCCAAACAAGGCCTGCAGACTGACGACCCCGGCCGCGACTGGTACTGGAGGGCTGACCAGCGTGTCGTTCTGCGCGTTGAGTACGGCACGCACGAGTACTGGATAAGAGCCGCCCCCCGCATTGGCGTACTGGCCGATGTAGTAGGCCACGGTCTGCAGGTTGCTGCTGGTCTGTGGTCCGAGGTCGGTCAGGCGCGATTGCACGAAGTTCGCATTGCTCAGCGAGCCGCCTGCAGGTAGCGCACCTGCGGCGATCAATTGGCTGTTGAATGCGGCATAGCCAGTGCTGGGGAACAGGGACGTGCTTTCGCTGTCGATGTAGGTCGACGAAGGCGCAGTGCTCGGGCCAATGTTCGCGATGGGAACCCGGAAACACACCAGTTGCCCGTTGAGCGGCATGCGCAGCAACGCTGCATCACCGACAGTGAGGCCCGCAGTGGAGCCTAGGGGAAGTTGACTGCTGTTGAGCGCACCCTGGCCGTTGGCGGCTTGGGTGGTTGAGTTCTGCACGACATATGTGGTGGGGTTGCCGTTTCCGGGTGTTTGCAGCGCACTGGTTGCGCCGGTGAAAAACAACATGTCGCTGAACTGTTGCTTGGTGCCGTAGTTGGCCGGGTTGGGCGTGCCACTGGGATAGTTGGTGCTGCCTAGTGCGGTGCTGGTTGGCAGGGCGATGGGCTGCGATGCGGCAGACACTGGATACTGCGCAAACGGCTGGGTGTTGGGGCTGTTGCTGTCATACGCCAGCAAGACGCTGCAACGCGATTGCACGCCCCCGAGCATGAACCCGGCGTTCGACAGGTCGCGGCTGATCAGATCGAGTGCCGCGCGGGTTTGGGTGTCGCGCTGCATCACGTCGCTCATCTGCACGTTCTGCTTGGTCAGGGAGGACTGCACGATGAGCACAGCGATGGCGAAGATCAGGCCGATGACCAAGGCCACCATCAGTTCGATGAGGCTTAGGCCGCGCTGGCGGCGGGCGGCGGGCGGGCGGGTGTGCGTGGCGACCATGTCAGAACCCCACTTGATATTGGAAGGTCTGGCTACGTGCACCGCCACCGCCCTTGCCTGCGGCCCAGGCGATGGTGAGCGTCACGCCGCAGAGCGGGGCCGCGGGATTGCTCACGTCACACGGGTTGCCATCGGCGCCTGGGCCGGTGGTGATGGTCACCGCAGCGCCTGGCAACATCATCGACGGCGTGTTGAAAATGTTGGTCAGCCACGGCTGGAGCGCTGCGGGGGCGCTGCTCGATGCGCTGGAGTAGGTTTGCGACACACCCGCGCCAATCTGTGACACCACTTGCGGGCTGGCCTGCAGGATGGCCCAGAACTGGTTGCCGAGCGCAGCCGTGTCAAGCGTTTCCTGATTGGCGGTCTGCGCCGGGACGGCCAAGCCATAAAGCGAGGCGATGGACAGCATGCCGAGGCCGAACACGACGATGGCCACCAGCACGCTGATGAGCGACATGCCACGCTGCCGTGGGGCAGCGCAACGCACCGCGCGGTGGGGTTGGGGAAGCAGCGGGGTCATGATGCGGTGTTGGCGTTGAGAATGACGCTGCCCGAGGCCAGCACTTGCAGCGTCCAGGTTTGTCCCTGACGGGCCGTCACGGTGATGGTGGGTGCGGTGTTGATGAACCCCTGGCTGTCAAAGGTCAAGGTTTGCGAATTGCCGCCGCTGGTGGTGCACGTCACATTGGGATAGGTGGCGTTGAGTTGCGCGGCGGTGAGCGAGTGCTCCGCGCTGACGGTGCCGCCCACGCTGGTGCTCCAGGTGCAGGCGGTGGGGCCCAGGGTGATGACCACGGGCTGCTGCGTGGTGACTGCCTGATTGCGCGCCCAGGCCACGTCCTGCGGGAATTTGTTGACCAGCACCGAGGTCTTGCCGGAATCAACCATGTTGATCAGATTGGGCACGACCATGATGCCGAGAATGGCGGCGATGGCGATGGTCACCATCATCTCGATGAGGGTGAAACCCCGCAGGGGACGGCTTTCGGCGCGCATGTCAGCAGTTCCCGGACTGGTCGCGCGCCCAACAGGTGTTGGGGTTGGGCGTGGTCCAGCCCGATGGCGCGTTGGAGGTCGTTTTTTGGCCGTCCTGATCGATGGTGTAGGACGGGCCGACGAAGCCGTTGGCCGGTGTTGCGGTGAACAAGAAGGTGGTGGCGGTGACGTTGGAGCAGGCGAAGCCATAGTCCTTCACGTTGGTCGGTACGGCGACTGGGCATGTGGTGGCGCCGCCACCCGAGGCCAGATACGTCCGGTTGTCCTGGTAATACTGCTGCGCGGCCACGCTCATGCCCGACAGGCCGGAAAACGCCTCAGTCAGCTTGCTGCGTGCAACGTAGGCGGTGTACGCGGGAATAGCGATGGCCGACAGAATGGCGATGACCGCCACGACGATCATCAGTTCGATCAGGGTGAAACCGCGGTGGCGCTGCATGGATGGACTCTCCTTGCGCGCATTGTGGAAATTCGCTGGCACCAAGTGCGCAGCGAAGCGACGAACGGCGGTTTGCGGCGGACGAGCGGCAAACTCTTTCCTCCACTCACGAAAGACACATTTGGTTTCATGCCCTGCACTTGGGCGACTGAGGCGCCCCAGTGCCCCCTTGCCATCTTGTGCGTCCTGCCCTTGAAAGCAGGACATCCATCCCTATAATTAGCACTCGTTGAAGGTGAGTGCTAACAACCGCGTCATCGCGTTGTCACATCGCCGCCTTCAGATGCAGTTTCTGGCTGTGCTGGCGGGAGTTTCCCGCGGTCGGCTCGTCATCCGGCGCCCATCAGGCGCCCGTTTTTTACAAACCTCAGGAGATTTGCATGAAATTGCGCCCTCTGCATGACCGTGTCGTGGTCAAGCGTATCGAACAAGAAACCACCACCGCCTCCGGCATCGTGATTCCGGGCAGCGCGGCTGAAAAGCCGGATCAGGGCGAAGTGCTGGCCGTGGGGCCGGGCAAGCATGACGACCAGGGCAAGCTGGTGGCCATGGCCGTGAAGGTGGGCGACCGCGTGCTGTTCGGCAAGTATGCCGGCCAGACCGTCAAGGTCGATGGCGACGAGCTGATGGTGATGCGCGAAGACGACCTGATGGCCGTGATCGAAAAGTAATCGGCGCCAGCTGATTCGCAATCCCGCTTCAACTGATATCTACGGAGAAATTCAATGGCTGCAAAAGACGTGATTTTTGGCGCGGACGCCCGCGCTCGCATGGTCGAAGGCGTGAACATCTTGGCCAACGCGGTCAAGACCACCCTGGGCCCCAAGGGCCGCAACGTGGTGCTCGAGCGTTCGTTCGGCGCCCCCACCGTGACCAAGGACGGTGTGTCCGTGGCCAAGGAAATCGAGCTCAAGGACAAGCTGCAGAACATGGGCGCGCAAATGGTCAAGGAAGTTGCTTCCAAGACCAGCGACAACGCCGGTGACGGCACCACCACCGCCACCGTGCTGGCCCAGGCCATCGTGCGCGAAGGCATGAAGTACGTGGCCGCCGGCATGAACCCCATGGACCTCAAGCGTGGCATCGACAAGTCCGTCGCCGCGCTGGTCGAAGAACTGAAGAAGGCCTCCAAGCCCTGCTCCAGCAGCAAGGAAATCGCCCAGGTCGGCTCCATCTCTGCCAACAGCGACGAGCATGTGGGCAAGATCATCGCCGAGGCGATGGACAAGGTGGGCAAGGAAGGCGTGATCACCGTCGAAGACGGCAAGAGCCTGGAGAACGAGCTCGACATCGTCGAAGGCATGCAATTCGACCGTGGCTACCTGTCGCCCTACTTCATCAACAACCAGGACAAGCAGGTTGCCGTGCTCGACAACCCGTTCGTTCTGCTGCATGACAAGAAGATCTCCAACATCCGCGATCTGCTGCCCGCGCTGGAGCAAGTGGCCAAGTCCAGCCGTCCGCTGCTGATCATCGCCGAAGACGTTGACGGTGAAGCGCTGGCCACCCTGGTGGTCAACAGCATCCGCGGCATCCTCAAGACCGTGGCCGTCAAGGCGCCCGGCTTTGGCGACCGCCGCAAGGCCATGCTGGAAGACATCGCCATCCTGACCGGCGGCAAGGTCATCGCCGAGGAAGTCGGTCTGACGCTGGAGAAGGTCACGCTGGCCGATCTGGGCCAGGCCAAGCGCATCGAAGTGGGCAAGGAAAACACCATCGTCATCGACGGCGCTGGTGTGGCTGCCGACATCGAAGCCCGCGTCAAGCAGATCCGCATCCAGATCGAGGAAGCCACCTCCGACTACGACCGTGAGAAGCTGCAAGAGCGCGTGGCCAAGCTGGCTGGCGGCGTGGCCGTGATCAAGGTCGGTGCGGCCACCGAAGTGGAAATGAAGGAGAAGAAGGCTCGCGTCGAAGACGCCCTGCACGCCACCCGCGCTGCGGTGGAAGAGGGCATCGTCGCCGGTGGTGGCGTGGCGCTGCTGCGCGCCAAGCAGGCCGTGGCGGGCAGCGTCAAGGGTGCCAACCCCGACCAGGAAGCCGGCATCAAGCTGGTGATGCGCGCCGTGGAAGAGCCGCTGCGCCAGATCGTTGCCAACAGCGGTGACGAGCCCAGCGTGGTCGTGGCCAAGGTGCTCGAAGGCAAGGGCAACCATGGCTACAACGCCGCCAACGGCGAGTATGGCGACATGATCGCCATGGGCATTCTCGACCCGACCAAGGTCACCCGCACCGCGCTGCAGAACGCCGCCTCCGTGGCCGGCCTGATGCTGACCACCGAGTGCATGGTCGCCGAGGCGCCGAAGGAAGAAGCCGCACCCGCCATGCCTGGCGGCGGTGGCATGGGCGGCATGGGCATGGACATGTAAGTCCAGACCTGCCGTCTGTCGCACCCCGTACCCGACGCCTCCGGTCGTCGGGTGCAAGCAAGGCCTGCCCTCCGCAAGGATGGCAGGCCTTTTTCATGGCGGGATTGTCTTGGCGCGGCTCTAAGATCGGGTGCTTTGTGATCTGGGGAGCGCCATGTCCCGTTTTTGCACCCGATGCGGCACATCGAACAACGACCAGGCCCGGTATTGCATCCAATGCGGCGCGCCGCTGGCATCAGGCGTGCCCGCGGCACCCGCTGCCGCACCGTCCGAGAGCCCAGGATCGCCTCCCCCTCCACCAACCCCCGAGGCGACGCCCGCCGCGCCTGCATCGCAGCGTGCGGATCTGGCGTCAACCCCGGCGCAGCCCCAACCCGCTGTGTCTGACCAATCCCCTGACGAGGCCGAGCGCGCCCGACAGCGGGCACAGGAGCAAGCAGCAGCCGCGGCGGCAGCAGCTCGGCGCGAACACGAACGCCTCGCGGCGACAGCCCGGCTGGAGCAAGAAATTCGGGCCCGCGGGCAGGCGGCCGGCTCGCCGCGTGAGGCCACGGCGGCGCGACAAGGGGGCAATGGCGCTGGCGGCTTGCCGAGCAAGCCGCAGCCAGTGAAGGGGAGCAATGCGTTTCTCGCCGGCGGCGTCGCTACCGGGGTGATCGCCCTGTTGCTGATTGGCGGAGGCAGTCTGTGGTGGTCCAGTCAGCATCGGCCGCAAAGCGCCGCCAGCTTGCTGCCTCCTGGCGGCGCAGCATCGATGGCATCGGCTGCGGCGTCGGCGCCTGCTACGCCAGCGGTCGCCATGCCCGCCGCCCGGCCCGCGGTCGAGTCGGCCGCGGCCGCTGTGGCTTCGGCCCCTGCTGCCGAAACCATCGTCAAGCCCGAGAAGCCCCTTGTCTCACCCCCCGTCGTGCAGGCCCGGCCGCAGGGCCGGGGCCAGCCCGAAACGTTCGCCCCCGTGGCCAAGCCGCATCGTCCATCGCCTAGCGCACCACACACGGCCGCACCGACAACCCGTGCAACCCAGTCGGTCACTCAAGCGGCGCCCTCGTCGCCGCAGCCCGCCGCGGTGACGGCGCCGTCGCAGGCGCCTGAGCCCGCCGCCTCTGCTATGCCGCGGCCCAACGGTCGGGTGGAGGCGCTGCGTGCGGCACTTGCGGCCTGCAAGGACAAGGGCAACTTCTTCGGCCAGCAACTGTGTATCCAGGAGATGCGCTGGAAGTATTGCGGCGCGCCGCTGTCCGTCGACCCGCTGTGGGGCAAGGTGGCGGAGTGCCCGAATTCCACGCAGCAGAGCAACAATCCCTAACGGCGCGGCGGCGACCGGCCATTCAACGTCCAGGGAGGACACCATGACAGTGAAGACCAGCAACAATTTGGGCGTGCTGCTGCGCAGTTATGAGGCGTTGCACAACTGGCGGGCGCTGGCCATGCTGGCAGGCAGCTTCGTGCTGGGGGGCCTGGCCATCAGCGGCGGCGCCGCCGCCGAAATGAGCACGGGCAGTGGCGCCGTCATGCTGCTGATGAGCGTGCTAGGAGTCTGGGCGGCAGAAGGTTGTTGAAGTCGGCGTAGGACGGCGTGCGTACGTTAAGAGGGCATGCCCACGAGTTATCGCCCCTACGAGCCGGAGCAGGTGATGCTGCTGCCGGCGGCGCCA
>JAKAFC010000237.1 GCA_021818065.1 Pseudomonadota bacterium | reverse complement strand
TGGTCATCAACCCCGACGTGCTGCTGATGGACGAGCCGTTTTCGGCACTCGACGTGCTTACCGCCGAGACCCTGCGCACCGACCTGCTCGATCTGTGGGCCGAGCGCAAGATTCCCACCCGCGGCATCCTGCTGGTGTCGCACAACATCGAGGAAGCCGTGCTCATGGCCGACCGCATCGTCATCCTCGGCTCCAATCCCGGGCGGGTCATCAGCGAAATGCGCATCGACCTGCCGCACCCGCGCGACCGTGAGTCGGCGCAGTTCCGCGACCTGGTGGAAGGCATCTACGGCGCCATGACCGCCCGCCCCACCGGTCGCGATGCGGTGCGCAAGCAGGCGCCGGGCATTGGCCTGCGTCTGCCGTCGCTATCGGTCAACGCCCTGGCCGGTCTGCTCGAAGAGCTGGACGCGCTGGAGAGAAGCAGTGCCAACACCCGCATCAGCCTGCCCGAACTGGCCGAAGACATGCACTTTTCGGTCGACGAACTGTTTCCGCTGATCGAGGGCGCCGAACTGCTGGGCCTGGCGCAGGCGGAGGAAGGGGGCATCATGCTGCTGCCCGCGGGACGGCAATTCGTCGATGGCACGCTGCAGGAGCGCAAGGAATTGTTTGCTCGCCACCTCATCGAGCGCGTTCCGCTGGTGGCGCGCATCCGCAGCGTGCTCGACGAGCGTTACAACCACCGCGCCCCCGACTCCCGTTTTCTCACCGAGCTCGAAGACCACCTCAGCGAGGACGAAGCCCGCCGCGTGCTCGACACCGCGATCGACTGGGGCCGCTACGCCGAGGTCTACGCCTACGACGACAACGCCGAAGTCTTCAGCCTCGACAACCCCGAGGCCGAGATCGCCTGAACCGCGACGCTGGCCCAGCGGGCACGACGGCCCAAAGCAAAACGGAAAACCCGCTGGGGTTCGCCGTTTTGCCAAGTCCGGGCCGACGACAGCAGGCCCGGACCAGTTGATGCCTCAGGGCTTGCTGACGGCCGCCTTGGCCTTGTCAGCCGCGCTGTGCGCGGCATCGGTGGCCTTTTCCTTCAGCGTGTTGACGGCGCCAGCGGCGGCGTCCTTGGCCTTGTCGGCGGCACCGGCCACGGCATTGGCACCCGAGTGCACAGCGGCGCTGGCGGCTCCGGCGGCGGCGCTGGCAGCCCCCGTGGCGGCGCTCGCAGCCGCACCGGCGGCGTGTCCTGCGGCGCTGGCCGCACCGGCAGCCGCGCTGGCGGCCTGGTGCACCATGCCACCGGCGGCGCTGGCGGCTGTAGCGGCGGCACCGTGGGCGGCGCTGGCACCCGCGGCCACGGCCGAGCTGGCAGCAGACTGGGCGGCGCTGGCAGCACCGGTGGCGGCTTGTTCGGCCTTCTGGCAGGCAGCCAGCGCGAGCATGGCGGCGGCGATCACGGCAAGTTTGTATTTCATGACAACTCCAAGTGCAGTTTTTATGGGGGGTGATGAGCGACCCGCAGGCCCTCAACCGCGAAATGGGACCTGATTTTGCGCATTTTCTCAATCGGCCCGTGGCGAAATTTATAAATTTGCCGTGTTTTCACGAAACCATGACGTGGTAATTTCGTCACATGACTGGCGTATCGTGCGCAGCCATTCCTCTCCCATGCCGATGAAAACAGTCGATCTGATTTATTTCAACGCCGGCGGCGGTCACCGTGCTTCGGCGCTGGCGCTGCAACAAAGCATTGCGCAAAGCGGCCTGCCCTGGCAGGTGCGGCTGGTCAACCTCACCGAGGTGCTCGACCCCCAGGGCACCCTGCGTAAGTACACGTTCTCGCCCGAGGACTACTACAACGCCCGGCTGGCGCGCGGCCTCACCTTGGGCTTGCGGCACGAACTCAAGCTGCTGCAGGGTGCATTGCGGCTGCTGCATCCCACGCTGCTGAAAATTCTCAAGCTGCACTGGCTGCGCACCGAGCCCGATCTGGTGGTGTCGTTGATCCCGAACTTCAACCGCGCGCTGTACGAAAGCCTGCGCGCCACCCTGCCGGGGGTGCCCTATGTGACCTTGCTGACCGATCTGGCCGATTTCCCGCCGCACTTCTGGATGGAGCCGGGGCAGGATCAGCACCTCATCTGCGGCAGCGCGCGGGCGGTGCAGCAAGCGCTGGACGCCGGGTTCCCCCCGGCTGCGGTGCATGCCACCTCGGGCATGATCATCCGCCCCGACTTCTATCGTCCCGCGGCGCTGGGCGACCGGCACGAGCGCCTGCGCGCCATGGGCTTCGATCCGCAGCGACCAGTGGGCGTGGTGATGTTCGGCGGGCACGGCTCGCGCAGCATGCTGGCCATCGCCGAGCGCCTGCCCGATGTCCAACTCATTCTGATGTGCGGCCACAACGCCCGGCTGGCGGAGCGCTTGCGGGCCTTACCCGCCACAGCGCCGCGCCAAGTCATCGGCTTCACCAGCGATGTTGCCGACGTGATGCAGCTGGGCGATTTTTTCATCGGCAAACCCGGCCCCGGCTCGCTCAGCGAGGCGCTGCATCTGGGCTTGCCGGTGATCGTCGCCCGCAACGCCTGGACCATGCCGCAGGAGCGCTACAACACCGACTGGGTGCGCGACAACGGCTACGGACTGGTGCTGTCCAGCTTCCGCGGCATCGGCGCGGCGTTGCCGGGCTTTCTGCAAGACCTTCCGGCCTGCCGTGCGCGGGTGGCGACGTACCACAACCGCGCAGTGTTCGAGGTGCCGCAGATTCTCGACGCGCTGCTGCGCGAGGCCGAGCAGGTCGATGCCCGGGCAGGGGTGCCGTTCACCCGCCACCTTTCTGAAAGTGGGCGCTGAAGCGCTGCCACCAGCGGCCGCGTTGCTGCGCTGTGGCGTCCGGCAGCGCAATGTTCACTGTCCAGCGTTCCAGCCGCAGCCGCCCCAGTTGCAGCGGGCTTGACGCCTGCAGACGAATGGTCCAGTGCAGGCCAGCGGCGTCACCGCTGAACACATCGGGGCCCGTTTGCTGGGCCTCGGGAAAGGCGACGTGAAGCTGCCGGACGAACTCGGCGCGGCTGAGGGCCATGTCGAGCACGGCGCGCTCCG
>JAKAFC010000060.1 GCA_021818065.1 Pseudomonadota bacterium | reverse complement strand
GATCGAGCAGCCGCTGAAGGCGGACTATGCCCGCATCGACATTCCGCGCTCGGCCCGGTATTTCGGCGTGCCCTACGTCCAACCCACGCCGTTCCCCATCGCCACCTACCAAGCTGCGCGGGTGCTGATCGGGTTGCAGCGCGAGCAGCCTACGCAGGTTGCGCCTTGGCTGCACCGTTGCTTTGCAGCCTATTTCACGCAGAACCGCAACATCGCCGACCTCGCCGTGCTCGAAGCCCTTGCGGCCGAGCAGGGTTTGGCCAGCGATGCAGTGGCACGCTACACCGCCGATCCGGTCATCAAGGCGCAGCTCAAGGCCAACTGCGACCGCGCGTTGCAGGAAGGCATGTGCGGCGCGCCGTACATGGTGGTCGACGAGCAGCCGTTCTGGGGCGCCGACCGCCTGCCGCAGCTCGAACACTGGCTGGCCACCGGGGGATTCTGAACCGCCGCAACACCAGCCACACCCCGCGCGCAGCCGCGGGCGAAACACAGAGGAGACCCACCATGAGCGACACCCCCGCCACGCTGCAGGCCTACGCCTGCGGCAGCCACGACCAGCCGCTGCTGACGCAAACCATTGGCGATTTTTTCGACGACATGGCGCGACGCATGGGCGAGCAGGAGGCGCTGGTCGTGCGGCACCAGAACGCGCGGCTGAGCTACGCCGAGCTCAAGCGCGAGGTCGACCGCCTGGCCAGCGCAATGCTGCGCAGCGGGCTGCGCAAGGGCGACCGCGTTGGCATCTGGGCGCACAACTGCGTCGAATGGGTGCTGATGCAACTCGCCACCGCCAAGGTCGGCATCATTCTGGTCAACATCAACCCGGCGTATCGATTGGCCGAGGTCGAGTACGCGTTGAACAAGGTTGGGTGCAAGGCGCTGGTCACGATGACGCGGTTCAAGACCAGCGACTATCTGGCGATGCTGCGCGAGCTCGCGCCTGAGCTGGCAACGGCGCAACCCGGCGAGCTGCGCGCCGCGCGTCTGCCCGAGCTGCGGCTGATCGTGCAACTGGGTGAGCAGGACGAGCCGGGCATGCTGCGCTTTGCCGACTGGATCGCCCGCGGCAGCGCCGACGACCCGGCGGTGGCGCAGGCCGCAACCGGCTTGCGCGCCGATGAGCCGATCAATATCCAGTTCACCAGCGGCACCACCGGCTTTCCCAAGGGGGCCACGCTGACGCACAGCAACATCCTGAACAACGGCTATTTCATCGGCGAGGCGATGAAGCTCACCGCCGCCGACCGGCTGTGCATCCCGGTGCCGCTGTACCACTGCTTCGGCATGGTGCTGGGCAACCTCGCCTGCCTGACGCATGGCGCGACCATCGTCTACCCCAACGACGCGTTCGACCCGCTGCTCACCCTCGAATGCGTGCAGGACGAAGCCTGCACCGGGCTGCACGGCGTGCCGACCATGTTCATCGCCATGCTCGACCATCCGCGCTTCGCCGAGTTCGATCTTTCCACCCTGCGCACCGGCATCATGGCCGGCAGCCCCTGCCCGATCGAGGTGATGAAACGCGTGGTGCGCGACATGCACCTGTCGGAAATCACCATCGCTTACGGCATGACCGAAACCGCGCCGGTGAGCTGCCAGAGCTCGACCGACACCCCGCTGGACAAGCGGGTGAGCACGGTGGGGCAGGTGCAGCCGCATCTGGAAGTGAAGATCGTCGACCCCGCGACCGGCCAGACCGTGCCACGCGGCACACCGGGCGAGCTGTGCACCCGCGGCTATTCGGTGATGCACGGCTACTGGGGCGACGAGGCGAAAACGCGCGAAGCGATCGACGTCGAGGGCTGGATGCACACCGGCGATCTGGCGACCATGGACGCCGAGGGCTATGTGAACATCGTCGGCCGCATCAAGGACATGGTCATCCGCGGCGGCGAGAACATCTATCCGCGCGAGGTCGAGGAGTTTCTCTACCGCCACCCCGACGTGCAGGACGTGCAGGTGGTCGGCGTGCCCGATCCCAAATACGGCGAGGAGCTGTGCGCGTGGATCATCCCCAAGCCCGGCACCACGCCGACCGAAGACGCGATCCGCGACTTCTGCAGAGGCCAGATCGCGCACTACAAGATTCCGCGCTACATCCGCTTCGTGCCGAGCTTTCCACTGACCATCACCGGCAAGGTGCAGAAGTTCAAGATCCGCGAAGCGATGCAGCAGGAACTCGGCATGCAGCCCGAAAAAACCGCCTGAGCCCGCCATGCCTGTTCTGCCCACCCACCTCAACCCGCGCAGCGCCGAGTTCACCGCCAACGCGCAGGCGATGCAGGCGCTGGTCGCCGACCTGCGCACCCGGCTCGCGCAAGTGGCGCAAGGCGGCGGCGAAGCCGCGCGTGCCAAGCACACCGCGCGCGGCAAACTGCTGCCGCGCGAACGTGTTGCCTCGCTCCTCGACCCCGGCTCGCCGTTCCTCGAAATCGCGCCGCTGGCTGCGCTGGGGATGTACGACGACGCTGCACCCGGCGCGGGGCTGATCGCCGGCATCGGCCGCGTGTCCGGGCGCGAGTGCATGGTGGTGTGCAACGACGCTACGGTCAAGGGCGGCACCTATTTTCCGCTCACGGTCAAAAAGCATCTGCGGGCTCAGGAGATTGCGCGCGAAAACCGTCTGCCGTGCATCTATCTCGTCGATTCCGGCGGCGCCAACCTGCCCAACCAGGACGAGGTGTTCCCCGACCGCGACCACTTCGGCCGCATTTTCTACAACCAGGCGACGATGAGCGCCGAGGGCATTGCGCAGATCGCCGTGGTCATGGGCTCGTGCACCGCCGGCGGCGCGTATGTGCCGGCGATGAGCGACGAGGCGGTGATCGTCGCCAACCAGGGCACGATCTTCCTCGGTGGCCCGCCGCTGGTCAAGGCCGCCACCGGCGAAGTGGTGAGCGCCGAAGACTTAGGGGGTGGCGACGTGCACACGCGGCTGTCCGGCGTGGCCGACCATCTGGCGCACAACGACGCGCACGCGCTGGACATCGCCCGGCGCATCGTCCCGCACCTGCCGCCGCCGCAGCGCGCGGCGGTCGACCGCCAGCCGCCGCGCGAGCCGCTGTATCCGGCCGAGGAGCTCTACGGCTGCATCCCCACAGACACGCGCAAGCCCTTCGACGTGCGCGAAGTCATCGCCCGGCTGGTCGATGGCTCGGAGTTCGACGAATTCAAGGCGCGCTTCGGCACCACGCTGGTGTGCGGATTTGCGCACCTGCACGGCCTGCCGGTCGGCATTCTGGCGAACAACGGCATTCTGTTTTCCGACAGCGCGGTCAAGGGCGCGCATTTCATCGAGCTGTGCTGCCAGCGGCGCATTCCGCTCATTTTTCTGCAGAACATCACCGGCTTCATGGTCGGGCGCAAGGCCGAGAACGAAGGCATCGCCCGGCACGGCGCCAAGCTCGTCACCGCAGTCGCCTGCGCGCAGGTGCCCAAGTTCACGGTGATCATCGGTGGGTCGTTCGGCGCCGGCAACTACGGCATGTGCGGCCGCGCCTATGGCCCGCGGCAGCTGTGGATGTGGCCCAACGCACGCATCAGTGTGATGGGTGGCGAACAGGCAGCGAGCGTCTTGGCCACGGTGCGGCGCGACGGCATCGAGGCCAAGGGCGGCAGCTGGAGCGCGGAAGAGGAGGAGGCGTTCAAGGCGCCGATCCGCGCGCAGTACGAAACCCAGGGCCACCCGTACTACGCCACCGCGCGGCTGTGGGACGACGGCATCATCGACCCGGCCGACACCCGCCGCGTGCTCGCGCTGGGACTCGCCGCGGCGCTGAACGCACCGGTCCC
The DNA here is from genome assembly GCA_021818065.1 of Pseudomonadota bacterium. Lineage (GTDB taxonomy): Bacteria > Pseudomonadota > Gammaproteobacteria > Burkholderiales > Burkholderiaceae_C > Thiomonas. Next base: position 10,766 of record JAKAFC010000060.1, on the reverse strand, counting down.
GGAAACACGCTTTGGCGTGTTCCGCATGTGATGTGTATAATTTTTCTTAAATATACACATAGGAGCTTGTGATGCGCACCAATATCGACATCGACGACGAGTTGATGGCCGCGGCGATGGCCGCCGGCGGCTTCAAGACCAAGAAGGAGGCGGTCGAGGAAGGCTTGCGCTTGTTGCGCCGTCGCGCGGTGTACGAGGGCTTGCTTGCCTTGCGCGGCCAGTTGCAGTGGGACGATTCGGACGCGGCGTGGGCGGCAGCGCGCGCCGAGCAGGGGCAGGCGCCGCTTCATGTCGCCGAAGCGCGCGGCGCTTACGCCGCGACCAAGGCTCGGGGCGCGCGCAAAACCGTGCGCGGCGCGAGCGCAGCCGCGGGCAAAGCCAGCCGTTCGCAAGGACGCCGCGGCAAATGATTCTGGTGGATTCCAGCGTGTGGATCGACTTTTTTCGCGGCGAGCGCGGCGGCGCCAGCGGGCTGCTGGCGCGCGCGCTGGGCGACTCCAGCGTCGAGGTCGGCACCGCCGATCTGGTGCTGTTCGAGGTGCTGCGCGGCTTTCGCCCCGGGCGCGCCGCCGAGCAGGCCGAGCAACTGCTGCGCGCGTTGCCGCAAGTCAGCCTCGGTGGCGAGGCGCGGGCGGTGCACGCGGCGCACCTCTACCGCCGGTTGCGGCTGCAGGGCCGCACGGTGCGCAGCCCGGTGGACGTGCTGCTGGCGAGTTACTGCATGACCGAGGGCCACACCCTGCTGCACCGCGACGCCGATTTCGAGGCGTTCAAAATGGTCGGAGATCTGGACACATGGCCGAACTGAATCCGATGCGCGACTATTTCGTCACCCTCGCCTGCTACCACTTGTGGGCCACGCGCAAGCTGCTTGACGAACACCTGGCCGATCTGCCCGAGGCCGACTACCGCCGCGACTGCGGGCTGTTTTTCAAGAGCATCCACGGCACGCTGAACCATCTGCTGGTGGTTGAAAGCCTGATCTGGCTGCCGCGCTTTGCCCGCGGCGAAAGCCCGCAGGGCGTGGCGCTCAATGCCGAGGTCGAGCCCGACCGCACGCGGCTGCGCCAGCGGCTGCTCGATACCGCGCAAGCCTGGATCGACTACGCGCAGTCGCTGCCGGCGGCGCGCTTCGACGCACCGTTTCGCTACACCAACAGCAAGGGAGTGCTGATGAGCCTGCCGTTTGCGCCAACGCTGGCGCATGTGTTCAACCACGGCACGCATCACCGCGGCCAGATCAGCGCGGCGCTGACCGCAATGGGCCGGCCCGCGCCCGAGCTGGACATCGTCTACATGCTGCAGGCCGAGTTTCTGCAGCAGGGAGCGCGGGCATGAACGCGCCGGTGCGCATCGAGCGCGAAGGGGCGGTCGCGCGCGTGGTGCTCGCTCGCCCCGAGGTGCGCAACGCGTTTGATGCGGCGACGATTGCCGCGCTGCACGCCGCGTTCGTCGAGCTCGGCGGCGACGGCGCGGTGCGGGTGATCGTGCTCGCTGCCGACGGCCCGGCGTTCTGCGCCGGCGCCGATCTGCGCTACATGCAGGAGATGGCACAGTACAGCGAAGCGCAGAACCGCGACGATGCGCTGCGGCTGGCGCACATGCTGCGCGCGGTCGCCGAATGCCCCAGGCCGGTGATCGCCCGCGTGCAGGGCGATGCTTTCGCCGGCGGCGTGGGGTTGGTCGCGGCGTGCGATCTGGCGGTGGCCGCGAGCAGCGCGCGCTTCTGTCTGTCCGAGGTCAAGCTCGGGCTGATCCCGGCGACCATCATGCCCCATGTGCTGAGGGCGATGGGCGAGCGCGCGGCGCAGCGCTATACCCTCACCGCCGAAGTGTTCGATGCCACTACTGCGCAGCACATCGGTCTGCTGCATGCCGTGGCTGCCGACACTGCCGCGCTGGATGCCCAGGTGCTGCAATGGACGCAAGCCCTGCGTGTGGCCTCGCCGCAGGGGCTTGCCGCAGCCAAGCGCCTGTTGGCCGAGGTGGCGCACCGGCCCTTGAGCGAGGCGTTGCTGGCCGACACCGCCGAGCGCATCGCCCAGGCTCGCGCCAGCCGCGACGGGCGCGAAGGCATTGCCGCCTTTCTATCCAAACGCAAGCCGGACTGGGTCGAGCCCGGCTCCAACTGACTGTCTTTCCCCAAACGTTCCCACCATGACCTCCACCCCAAGTCGTTCCTGGACAACCGAGCGCATCAAGGCCTTGCTCGACCTGCCTTTGCCTGAGCTGATGTGGCAGGCGCAGCAGGTCCACCGCGCCCACTTCGACCCCACCGACATCCAGCTTTCTTCGCTGCTGTCGATCAAGACCGGCGGCTGTGCCGAAGATTGCGGCTACTGCCCGCAGTCGGCGCATCACGACGTCGGCCTCAAGGCCGGCAAGCTCATGGATCTCGACCTCGTCCTGGCCAACGCCCGGGCCGCCAAAGAGGCCGGGGCGGCGCGCTTCTGCATGGGTGCGGCGTGGCGCGAGCCGAAAGACCGCGATATCGATGCCGTGGCGGCCATGGTCGAAGGCGTCAAGGCGCTGGGCCTGGAAACCTGCATGACCCTGGGCATGTTGCAGCCCGACCAGGCGCAGCGGCTGGCCGACAGCGGCCTCGACTACTACAACCACAACCTCGATACCACGCCCGAGTTCTACGGCCGCATCATCACCACCCGCACCTACCAGGAACGCCTGGACACGCTGCAGCATGTGCGTGAGGCTGGCATGAAGGTGTGCTGCGGCGGCATCGTCGGCATGGGCGAAGACCGGGCCGAGCGCGCCGGGCTGCTGGCCGAACTCGCCCGCCTCGATCCCTATCCCGAGTCCGTGCCCATCAACGCCCTGGTGCGCGTGGCTGGCACACCGCTGGAGCATGCCCCCGATCTCGACCCCTTCGAATTCGTGCGCACCGTGGCGGCCGCCCGCATCACCATGCCCGCAGCGCGCGTGCGGCTGTCGGCCGGGCGGCGCGAACTCGGTGACGGCATCCAGGCGCTGTGCTTTCTGGCCGGCGCCAACTCCATCTTCTACGGCGACACCCTGCTGGTGACGGGCAATGCCGAAGTCGATGCCGACCGCGCCCTGTTCGCCCGCCTGGGCCTGCATGCCGGGGCGCAGACAACACCCGCGGCATCGGCGTCGCCTGCCGCGGCGGCACCCAAGGTCATCCCGCTGCAACCATTGGCTTCGGCATGAACGCGCCCACGCTGGACACCCTGCAACTTGTGGCTCTGGCCGCGGCGCTGGGCTGGGCCAGCGGGCTGCGCGCCTTTCTCGTCATGTTCGCCGTGGGCGTGGCGGGGCTGGGCGGCTGGGTGCAACTGCCGTCCGGACTGCAACCGCTGGCCAGCCCGGTGGCCGTGGGCATCACCGGCATTCTGGCGCTGCTGGAGTTCGTGGGCGACAAGATTCCCGGCGTTGACAGCCTGTTGGATTTCATTTCCACGTTGCTGCGCATCCCCGCGGGTGCGGTGCTCGCCGCCAGCGTGTTCGGGCTCGATCACGGTCTGGTTGCGGCGCTGGCCGCGGCCGCCGGGGGCAGTTTGGCGGCGGTGAGCCACGGCACCAAGCTGTCCACCCGCGCGGCCATCAACACCTCGCCCGAGCCGTTTTCCAACGTCGGCGCGTCGTTCGGCGAAGACACGCTGGTGCTTGGCGGCCTGTGGCTGGCGTGGTTGCATCCGGTGCTGTTTTTCATCGCCCTGGTGCTGGTGCTGGCGGCCATGATCTGGCTGGCGCGCCGGAGTTTTCGCTTCGTGCGCGCGCTGCTCGGACGCATGGCGCGGCTGTTCAGCGGCAGGCCGGAGCCCGCATCGCCGCCGGCGCATGGCGCGACTGACGTGCCGTTCAGCGACAAGTCCGCGTGACGGCTGCAACGCCCCACGCCATCGTCCGGAAGTCATCGATGTTCTCGAAAATCCTCATCGCCGATCGCGGCGACCAGCCCCGGCAGGGCCGGGACGCAGCGGCGAAGCCAGAACGACTGCAGGCGCGTCGCGCCGCTGCGCAACGTGTGGAGTGCTGAGATGTTCTCGAAAATTCTCATTGCCAATCGCGGCGAGATCGCCTGCCGCGTCGCCGCCACCTGCCGCAGGCTGGGCATTCGCACCGTGGCGGTGTATTCCGAGGCCGACGCTCAGGCTGCCCATGTGGCAGCGTGCGACGAGGCGGTGGCCATCGGCCCGGCCGAGGCCAGGCAGAGCTATCTGCGCGGCGATCGCATCCTGCAGGCGGCCCAAGCCACGGGGGCGCAGGCCATCCACCCCGGCTACGGTTTTCTCAGCGAGAACGCCGAGTTCGCCCGGCAGTGCGCCCAGGCCGGGGTGGTGTTCATCGGCCCGCCCGCCGAGGCCATGCAGGCCATGGGACTCAAGGCCGAATCCAAGCGTTTGATGCAGGGCGCGGGTGTGCCGCTGGTGCCCGGCTATCACGGCGCGGCGCAAGACCCGGCGCTGCTCAAGGCCGAGGCCGAGCGTATCGGCTTTCCGGTGTTGATCAAGGCCAGCGCGGGCGGCGGCGGCAAGGGCATGCGCGAGGTGCATGCGGCAACCGACTTTGACGCCGCGCTGGCGTCGTGCCGCCGCGAGGCGCAGAGCAGCTTCGGCAACGATGCCGTGCTCATCGAGCGTCTGGTGCGCAACCCGCGGCACATCGAAATCCAGGTGTTCGCCGACACCCACGGCCACGCGCTGTGGCTGTTCGAGCGCGATTGCTCCATGCAGCGCCGCCACCAGAAGGTGATCGAGGAGGCGCCGGCTCCGGGCCTGCCCGATGCCTTGCGCCGCGCCATGGGCGAGGCCGCCGTGGCGGCGGCGCGCGCCGTGGGCTATGTGGGCGCGGGCACGGTGGAGTTCATCGCCGAGTGCGACGCCGCCGGGGTGCCGCAGGGTTTCTACTTCATGGAGATGAACACACGGCTGCAGGTCGAGCACCCGGTGACCGAGGCGATCACCGGCCTCGATCTGGTGGAGTGGCAGTTGCGGGTGGCTTCGGGCCAGGCCTTGCCTCTGCAACAGGCCGAGGTGCAGGGCCGGGGCCACGCCATCGAGGCCCGGCTCTACGCCGAGCATCCCGAGGCCGGCTTCCTGCCCTCCACCGGGCCGTTGCGGCGCCTGGCCTTGCCGCCGCATGTCGCCTTCAAGGTGGCGCGCGACGACGGCGTGCGCATCGACAGCGGGGTGCGCGAAGGCGACGCCATCACGCCGTTCTACGACCCCATGATCGCCAAGCTCATCGCCTGGGGCGACAGCCGCGAGCAGGCGCGCCATCGGCTGCTGCAGGCGCTGGCCGCCACGCGCATCGTCGGGCTGCAGACCAATGTGCAGTTTCTCCATCGCCTGCTTGAGCTGCCGGCCTTTGCCGAGGGCATGCTCGACACCGGGCTGATCGCCCGGCAACAGGAACGGCTGCTGGCCGCGCCATCCATGCCGCAGGCCCTGGCCTGCGCCGCGGCGGTGGGCGCGCTGCTGGAGACTGAACGGGCGCAGCAGACGGCCGATCCGTGGTCGGCCTGCGATAGCTTTTCCAACGGTGTGCTGCCACCGCGCACCTTGCGCTTCGACAGCCCCTGGGGCGTGCTCGATTGCACGCTGTTCGCCGCTGCCGCCGGCCAGCCGCAACGGCTGCTGGCGCCCGGGCTGGACCAGTCGCAGCCGTTCGCCTGCAGCGTGCAGGCGCTGCGGTCGGGGCAGGCAGCGCAGGAGATGGCCCTGGTCGTCACCCTGGGGGCGCAGCGCGCATCGCTGGTCGTGGTGCTGCAGGACGCGGCGGCGTTTCAGGTGTTCGCCGCAGGCGAGCAAGCGTTGCTGCAGCGCTGCGCCGCCGATCTGGGCGCGTCGGCCGTGGCGCAAGGTGGTGGCCGCCTCACCGCGCCCATGCCCGGCAAGATCATCGCCCTGCATGTGCAGCCGGGTGACACGGTGCAGGCAGGCGCCCCCTTGCTGGTGCTCGAAGCCATGAAAATGGAGCACACTCTGAACGCGCCTTCGGCCGGGTGCGTCAGCGAACTGCTGTGCGCCGTGGGCGATCAGGTCAGCGAAGGGGCGCAACTGCTGCGCATCGAGGCCCCGGCCACCGAGGCGGCGCAGCCATGAGGCTGGCCGTCTGGGACCCGGACGAGCCCTTTCGCCGCTGGCGTGACGCGCTGATGCAGCACGCCAAGGAAACCGGCCTGGCCATCGACGTGATCGATGCCTGCGCCGAGCCGGAGGCACAGGCCGAGTTTGCCCTGGTCTGGCGTCCCGACGCCGACTGGCTCGCCGGGCAGATGGGCCTGCGCGCGGTGTTCAACCTCGGCGCCGGGGTCGATGCCATTGCGCCGCAGTTGCACCGTCTGCACCCCGGCGTGCCGCTGATCCGGCTGGAAGACGCGGGCATGGGGCGACAGATGGCCGACTATGTGGCCGAGGGCGTGCTGCATGCCTACCGCCGCATGCCCGACTACGCCGAGCAGCAGGCGCAGCAACGCTGGGAGGCCTTGCCGCTGGCACCGCGCGCCAGTTTCACCGTGGGCTTTCTCGGCCTGGGGCAGATGGGCGCAGCGGCCGCCCGGCGGGTGGCGGCGATGGACTTTCCCATCCACGCCTGCACCCGCAGCGGCCAGGCCGCTGCCGCCGCCGATCTCAAATGCCCGCTGCATGCCCTGGACCGGCTGGACGACTTTCTGGCGCAAACCCGGGTGCTGGTGGTGTTGTTGCCGCTGACTGCAGACACCCACGGCCTGCTCGACTACGCTGTGCTCAGCCGTTTGCCGCAGGGCGCGCACCTCATCAACGCCAGCCGGGGCGCCGTGATCGACCAGGCCGACCTGCTCGATCTGCTGCAATCCGGCCACATCGCCAGCGCCTTGCTCGACGTCTTCGCCACCGAGCCGCTGCCCGCGGCCGACCCGCTGTGGCGCCACCCGCGGGTGCGGGTCACACCGCACGTTGCGGCGCAAACCCTGGTGGGGCCGTCGGCGGCGCAGATCGTGCGCAAGATCGCTGCCATCGAACGCGGCGAGCGCCCCGGCGGTGTGGTGGACATGCGGCTGGGCTATTGAAACCGAGGCACCTCACTACGCCTGCAACCCGCTCGAAGGAAGCGCCCATGAACCCCCGCAACAGTCTGCCAAGCCACGTCGAGATCGTCGAAGTCGGCCCGCGCGACGGCCTGCAGAACGAGGCCCAGCCGGTACCGCTGGACATCAAGGTCGATCTGGTCAACCGCCTGTCGGCGGCGGGCTTTCCCAACGTCGAAGCCGCGGCTTTCGTCTCGCCCAAGTGGGTGCCGCAAATGGCCGACTCCGCTGCCGTCATGGCGCGCATCCAGCGCCGACCTGGCACGGTGTATTCCGCCCTGGTGCCCAACATGAAGGGCATGGAGGCGGCGCTGGCGGCGGGCGTGGGCGAAGTGGTGGTGTTCAGCGCCGCCAGCGAAGCCTTTGCGCAAAAGAACGTCAACTGCTCCATCGCCGAATCCATCACCCGCTTCCGTCCCGTGGCCGAGGCGGCGAAGGCGGCCGGGGTGAAGCTGCGCGGCAGCATCTCCGTGGCGCTGGGCTGCCCCTACCAGGGCGCCGTGGCGCCCGCTGTGGTGGCCGACGTGGTCCGCCGCATGGCCGACCTGGGCTGCGACTCCATCGACATCGCCGACACTATCGGCGTCGGCACGGCCGGGGCGGTGCAGGCGGTGTTCGAGGCCAGCGCCGCGGTCGTTCCCATGGCCAGGCTGGCCGGACATTTCCACGACACCTACGGCCAGGCGCTGACCAACATCTACGCCGCGTTGCAACTCGGGGTGGCGAGCTTTCACGCCTCGGTCGCCGGTCTGGGCGGCTGCCCGTATGCCCGCGGCGCCACCGGCAACGTCGCCACCGAAGACGTGCTCTATCTGCTGCACGGTCTGGGCATCGCCACCGGCATCGACCTGCGCGCCGTGGTCGAGGCTGGCGACTTCATCACCTGCGCCATCGGCCGCCCCAACAACAGTCGCGCCGGTCGCGCCCTGCTGGCCAAGTGGGCCGCCGAGCAGGGCGAGCCCGCCTGCGCCGCTTGAAGACCCCCGAGTCACCTTCCATGCAAACCGCCGTCCTTTCCTCCTCATCCGATTCGGTGCAGCGCGTGACAGACGCGCTGGCCGCGCTCGGCCATGCCCAGCGGCCGCTGATGCTCGACGCCGCCGCGCGCACCGCGCAGCAGGCGGCCGACGCCTTGGGCGTGGCGCTGGGGCAGATCGCCAAGTCCATCGTCTTTCGCCATGCGGCCAGCGATCGCGCGGTGCTGGTGGTGTGCGCTGGCGACCGCCGCGTGGACGAGCACGCCGTGGCCGCCCAGGTCGGCAAGCTGGCGCGCGCCGACGCCGATTTCGTCCGGGCCGCCACCGGCTTTGCCATCGGCGGTGTCAGCCCCGTGGGCCACACCCAGCCGCCCATCGCCCTGATCGACGCCAGCCTGTGGCGTTTCGACCGCATCTGGGCCGCGGCCGGCCACCCGCACGCCGTGTTCGCCCTCGCACCCGACGACCTGCCGCGTTGGCTCGGCACCGCGCCCAGCGCCGTCACCCAGCACCCCAAGGCTTGAGGCCAAAGGCATGGCCGTGCCCTCGCCCTGCATCCAGGTCTGCCGCATCGACCCGGCCAGCGGCCTGTGCAGCGGCTGTCTGCGCACCCTCGATGAAATCGCCCGCTGGAGCGCCCTGCCTGACGCCGACAAGCTGCGGGTATGGCGCCTGATCCGCCAGCGCCGGACGCAAGTCGGCAGCGGCGCCGACACTCCGCGCGGGCCGACGCCGCTGGCCGCATAGAATCAGCCCCCTGCCTAAAAAAGCGGCGGCCGTGTGCAACGGCTTGCCGCCCCGCGCACGCCCTTTCCGCCATGACCGTTGCCTGCACGCCTGCTCCAAGCACCACTGCCGACCCCGCTGCCTGCGTGGCCGACGCGCGGCTGCGTGCGCCGCTGGCGCTCGGGCGGAATGTGCTGCCCAACCGCGTGTTCGCCGCGCCCATGGCCGGTGTCACCGACCGACCCTACCGCCGCCTGGCGCGGCAGCTCGGCGCCGGCTACTGCGTGAGCGAAATGGTGACGTCGCGCGCCGACCTGCGCGACACCCTCAAGACCTCGCGCCGCGCCAACCACGACGGCGAAGCCGCGCCGATTGCGGTGCAGATCGTCGGCACCGACCCCGAGCAGATCGCCGAAGCCGCGCGCTACAACCTGGAGCGCGGCGCCGACATCATTGACATCAACATGGGCTGCCCGGCGAAAAAGGTGTGCAACCGCTGGGCCGGTTCGGCGCTGATGCAGGATGAAGATCTCGCCGCCCGGCTGGTGGAAGCCGCGGTGGCCGCCGCCCGGCCCTTCGACGCCCCGGTGACGCTGAAGATGCGCGCCGGTTGGTGCGATGCCGAGCGTAACGCCCCGCGCATCGCCGCCCGTGCCGAAGCCGCGGGCGCTGCCATGCTGGTGGTGCACGGCCGCACCCGCGAGCAGGGCTACGGCGGCGACGCCGAATACGCCACACTCGCCGAAGTCAAGCGCCGCGTGGCCATTCCCGTGGTGGCGAACGGCGACATCGACTCGCCGCAGAAGGCCGCCGCCGTGCTGCGTGCCAGCGGTGCCGATGCGGTGATGATCGGCCGCGCCGCCATGGGGCGGCCCTGGCTGTTCGGTCAGGTCGCCGCCTACCTCGAGGACGGCTCCTTGCTGCCCGACCCGGCGCCCGTGCAATGGCGCGACTGGCTGTTCGCCCACCTCGACGACCACTACGCCCTGTATGGCGAGGCCGTGGGCGTGCGCACCGCACGCAAGCACGTCGGCTGGTATGTGGCCAGCCTGCCGCATGGCGACGCCTTCCGCCGCCACTTCAATACCCTGCAAAGCGCAGCCGAGCAGCTCGCGGCGCTGCGTGGCTTGCTCGATCCCGACTTTCAAGGAAACGCCGGGCCGCCCCAAGTTTCCCTGACTCCCTCGGGGGGCGGGTCGGCAAGCCGACCCAAGGGGCGGTTCCTTCCTGCTGCGCGAAGCGCTGCGCCCCTGGCCGCCTGACCTCCCGCGCCCCGCCATGTCCCCCGCACCCCGCAAGACCACTCTCGAGCAATGCGTCGTCGACAGCCTCGAGGCCTACTTCAACGACCTCGGCGGTTCCGAGCCGCACGGCATCCATGCCATGGTGATGGCGGCGGTGGAAAAGCCGCTGCTGGCCACGGTGATGCGCCACGCCGAGGGCAATCAGTCGCTGGCCGCGCGTTGGCTGGACATCAACCGCAATACCCTGCGCAAAAAGCTCGCCGAGCACAAACTGCTGAAACCCGGCGAATGAGTCGGCACACCGCGCGCCTGCCATTTTTCCTTCACCCTTTCCACCCGCTGCCATGCAAGCCCTGATCTCCGTTTCCGACAAAACCGGCGTGCTCGACTTCGCCCGTGACCTGCACGCTCTGGGCGTGCGCCTGCTGTCCACCGGCGGCACTGCCAAACTGCTGCGCGACGCTGGGCTGCCTGTGCTGGAAGTGGCCGATTACACCGGCTTCCCCGAAATGCTCGATGGCCGGGTCAAGACCCTGCATCCCAAGGTGCACGCCGGGCTGCTGGCGCGGCGCGACCTGCCCGAGCACGTCGCCCAAACCCAGGCGCACGACCTGCCGGCGATCGACATTCTGTGTGTCAACCTCTACCCCTTCGAGGCCACGGTGGCCAAGCCGCACACCCTGGAAGACGCCATCGAGAACATCGACATCGGCGGGCCGGCCATGGTGCGCTCGGCCGCGAAGAACTATCACCACGTCGCCGTGCTCACCG
>JAKAFC010000059.1 GCA_021818065.1 Pseudomonadota bacterium | reverse complement strand
CTCAGGTTGCAACATCCGCAGACCGGGCGCAGCACCTGGCGACGACTCGCCGGGCGCCACACCGGGTGCGTTCAACGGTAGACGACGAACGCGGTGCCCTGGCTCTGGGCGTAGTTGTCGTAGGCGAGGAAACGCACCATGTGGTCGGGGAACTCGCGGTGGCAGGCTTCGAGCTCGGCCAGCACGGCGTCCACGGACTGCTCGCCGAACATCGGCAGCTTCCACATGTACCAGAAGCTCACCTTGGCGGACGTGCCGCGCTCGGTGTGCTCGACGGCGGGGTTCCAGCCCTGCGCGATGGCGTAGGAGATCTGGCGGCGAACCTGCTCCGGCGTCATCTGCGGCAGATAGGAGAAGGTCTCGAACTTCTTGGTGGCTTTGTAGGCTTGCACAGTGGCCATGATGAATTCCTTTTGAGGCAAACGGTGTCAGGTGGCGGCAGCCGCCTCAAGCGGCCGCCGCGACGGGCGCGATCACTTGTTGGCGACGTCCAGCTTGTCGACGGTGTCGAACTCGAACTTGATCTCTTTCCAGGTTTCCATGGCGATCTTCAGTTCGGGCGAATGCTGGGCGGCGGCGGTGAGAATCTCGCGGCCTTCCTTCTCGACCTGACGGCCTTCGTTGCGCGCCTGCACGCAGGCTTCGAGCGCGACGCGGTTGGCCGCGGCGCCGGCCGCGTTGCCCCAGGGGTGGCCCAGGGTGCCGCCGCCGAACTGCAGCACGGAGTCGTCGCCGAAGATGGTGACCAGGGCGGGCATGTGCCAGACGTGAATACCACCGGAAGCCACGGCGAAGGCGCCGGGCATGGAGCCCCAATCCTGGTCGAAGAACAGGCCGCGGCTGCGGTCTTCCGGCACATACGACTCACGCAGCAGGTCGATCCAGCCCAGGGTGGAGGCGCGGTCGCCTTCGAGCTTGCCCACCACGGTCCCGGTGTGCAGGTGGTCGCCACCCGACAGACGCAGAATCTTGGTCAGCACGCGGAAGTGGATGCCGTGGTGCGGGTTGCGGTCGAGCACGGCGTGCATGGCGCGGTGGATGTGCAGCAGCATGCCGTTGTCGCGGCACCATTGGGCCAGGCCGGTGTTGGCGCAGAAGCCACCGGTGATGTAGTCGTGCATGATGATGGGCGCGCCGATTTCCTTGGCGTACTCCGCACGCTTGAACATCTCGTCCGGGGTCGGGGCGGTGACGTTCAGGTAGTGACCCTTGCGCTCGCCGGTCTCAGCTTCGGCCTTGAGGGTGGCTTCTTGCACGAAGTCGAAACGCTGCTTCCAGCGCATGAAGGGCTGCGAGTTGATGTTCTCGTCGTCCTTGGTGAAGTCGAGGCCGCCGCGCAGGCACTCATACACGGCGCGGCCGTAGTTCTTGCCCGACAGACCCAGCTTGGGCTTGATGGTGCAACCCAGCAGCGGACGGCCGTACTTGTTCATCACGTCGCGCTCGACCTGGATGCCGTTGGGCGGGCCGTTGCAGGTCTTGACGTAGGCCAACGGGAAGCGGATGTCTTCCAGACGCAGGGCGCGGATGGCCTTGAAGCCGAACACGTTGCCCACCAGCGAGGTGAACACGTTGACCACGGAGCCTTCTTCGAACAGGTCGATGGGGTAGGCGATGAAGGCGTAGAAGCAGGTGTCGTCGCCAGGCACGTCCTCGATGCGATAGGCGCGGCCCTTGTAGTAGTCCATGTCGGTCAGCAGGTCGGTCCACACCGTGGTCCAGGTGCCGGTGGAGGACTCGGCCGCGACGGCGGCGGCAGCTTCTTCACGATCCACGCCCGCCTGCGGGGTGATCTTGAAGCAGGCCAGTAGATCGGTGTCCAGAGGGGTGTACTCCGGCATCCAGTAGGTTTGCCGGTACTCCTTGACGCCGGCCTGATAGGTCTTGACTGCCATATCGATCACTCCTTAGCGATGAAACGCGACAAAAACTGCGACTAAATTTCCACATTCAGGCCGACGCAACATGCGCGACCCGTCCAAAAAACTCTTTGAGAATCTGCGGCGAGCGCCGCTGCCATTCTGGCAACCGCTTGCCCGCCGCACTGCCCGGGTTTTCCAGCAGATGCACTGGCCTGGAAGCCCGACTGCCCACTGCGTATCCTTCGAGGCAGGGCAAAGGATACCGGGCTGATCACATAAGAATCAATTTATATCGGCAACACACTTGTTCAGAAATTCTGAACGTTTTGCGGCCGACGTTCAGCCCTCAATTGCGGAACTTGACCGGCCGTCCGACCTGGATGTCGGTGACGAACACCACGCCCGAATGGGCCTCGAAAAAGGGCTGGAACCCTTCAAGGATCGGTCCCACCAGCTCCTCGGGGGCGGCGGCGATGATCATGATCAGCGCGTCGTCCTCGTTGAACATGAGGTGGCCTTCGTACATGCCGTGGCTGCCCTTGCCGGAGAGGTTGCCGACGATGGTGTAGCCCTTGACCCCGGCGCGGTCGAGCAGGTCGGTGGCAAATTCCTTGTGCGCGCCTTCGAGAATGATTTCGAGCTTTTTCAGCGGATGCAGTTTGATGGCATTCATGCGACGAGGTCCTCCTGGGGCGTGGTGACGAGCGGGGCGCGCTCCTCCCATTGGCCGTTGTGATAGACGTAAGGCTTGTAGCCTTGGGTGGGATCGATGACGATGGCGCGGATCCAGCCGCCGAGCACCAGGCTCTTGACCTTGACCACGCCTTGCAGCGCCCGGGCAGCGAAATCCAGCGGCGCCTCGATCAGGGCGATCAGCCGCATGGGCTCATGGTAGGGCTGCCCGACCCGCAGCACGGTCTGCGCCGGCAGGCCGGTGCGCAGATCGCTGAGGTTGCCGGTCATCACGCCGAAGCGCCCGGCGACGTTGTGATAGGCCTTGCTGCCGCTGCCCATGTGGGCGTTGTCCACCGTGGAGAAGAAGTGTTCGAGGTTGATCCACTCGCCCACCACCACGGGGGCGGCGAGCAGGTTTTCGAGCAAACGGCCCTTGGGATCGCAACGCCAGTCGTACGACAGCAGGAACGGCCGCCCCTGCAGATCGGCCGCCTGCGACAGGCTGCGCCGGCCGATGATGCCGTACACGTTTTTCGACAGGCCCCATTCCGGCCGAGTCTGCGCCCAGTCCACCGCCAGGCGATGCGCGGTGCGCCAGGCATCCGCCGGGTCGAGGGTCGGGGCGCCGGGCAGCAGCTTGGGCATGCGCTCGGCCGCGGCCAGCTTGCTGGCCGCGCGCAGACCGTTGCGCAGCCGCTCCAGATAGACCAGCAGCCGCGGCGGCAGCAGATCGAGGTCGAGCAGCTCGATGTGGTCGGTGGTGGTGTTGTGCAGCGCCGGCAGGAACCAGGTGTCTTCCGGAATAACGATGCCCATGGCGCGCAGGCGCTCGCGCACCGCGGTCTTGTTCGCCATCTGCGACAGCACCCGGGCGTTGACCAGGCCGGAGCCGCCACCACAGGCGCCGCAGTCGAGCGCCGATTCGTAGGGGTTGTTCTCGGTCTGGCCGTTGTGACCAGCAATGAGCACGAAGCGCGAGAAGGTCTTGGTCAGACCGATCATGGTCAGCGCCGTGTGCACGTAGTTGACCTGCTCGTCGAGCGAGTAGCCGATGCGGCCCAGGCGCACGAGTTGATAGTTGGCGTAGTCGGCATCGACGCGATAGACGTCGCGCAGCTTGGCGATGAACTCGGCCTCCTGCTTGGCGCCGACGCCGAAGGCGGTTTGCAGCCGGGTGGCGCCGTCGCGGTGGCGCAGCGCGGTTTCGCGCAGTTCGCGGATCACGTCATCGTCGACGCGCTCGCGCTCGATGTGCAGTTCGGCGTGCAGCGCCTTGACGATCATCGCCCGCTGCAGGGTGCGGATGATGGAGTCGGCCTGCTCGCGCGTGAGCTTGTCCACCAGCAGCCGGGTGACCGGCTTTTCGGCGTCGATGCGGCTGCGCCAGCGGCTGTAACCCAGCGGCGCCAGGGTCTTGCCGAACAGGTCGAGGCCGAACAGCATGCCCACTGCCTCGACCGTGACGTAAGGCGAGAGCACCGAGCTTTTCAGGTCGTGCAGCACATGACCCAGGGTGCTGACAAAGTCTTCATCGTTGGGGTCGAGCGCGGCGGGGAGTTCGAGCACCAGGTTCTTGGGCGTGACCACGGCCGGGCAGAAGTGGCTTTCGCTGCCCTTGCCATAGCCGAGAAAGCCCACGGGCACACCGAAGAAGCCGGCGATGCCGAAGGTCTGATAGTCGCCCACGCGTTCGAGATGGCGGCGGATGGGCTCGGAGCGCACGTCGATGCAGAACATGGCCTGGGCGAAGGGCCGCTTGCCCTCGGGCAGATCGTGCGGCACCTGCACGTTGGCCAGCAGGTGGTCGATGGCATGCGCTTCCATCGCCAGGGTCCACACCATGCCTTCTTGCGGCGCAAACTCTTGCAGACCCTTGAGCAGCTCGCCGAGTTGTGGCGCCGACAAGGCCTGCACCGCGGCCTCGGCTCCGGCGGCCACGGCGAGTTCGCGCAGCGCCGCGGCCTGCTGCCGCGCTTGCTGCGCCCGCCACAGCGGCCAATAGCTCTGCAGCTGCGCATCGCAGCGGGCGCAGGTGCCGCGCGCCAGGGTGTCGTCGATGCGCTGCGCCCAATCGGGCAGCACCGCGCCGCTGTGCAGCGCCTCGCGCAGCAGACATTCGGCGGCGCGCTCCTGCAGCAGGGCGTCGAGCGCGGCGCGGGTCACCGGCGTCTTGCGGTGGCGGGCGCTCTCCTGCAGCAGCGCGAGGCCGACGATGAGGCGGATGGCCAGCAGATCGACCACGTCAGCCGGATAGCGCTGCGCCCAGTAGTAATGCTTGGCCGACGATCGCCAGCGGATGAAGCCGGTCCAGCCGTGCAGCCGCGTGAGTTCGCGGGTGAAGTAGGTGGACCAGTCGTCGGGGTCGATGCCCATGGCGCCCATGACATGCACCACGGCGCTCTCGGCGTCGTGCACGCTGTCGAGAATGCGGCGCACCTGCAGGCCGCGCAGGAACAGGCGGGCATTGCGCCGGGCAATGTCGCTCCAGGCGGCGAACAGCCCGCGCTCGCGCCCCGGCATGCGCCAGGACGACTGATCCTCGTCGAAGAAGTCCAGACAGCTCTTGATCACCAGCTCGTCGAGTTCGCGGGCGATGTCGGTGCCCCACAGCCGGTCCACCGCCTCGGGCAGGGTGCCGTGGTGCAGGCGTTGCTGCAGCGTCGGCAGCAGCGCCGCGGCATCGACGGCATGCTGCGGCAGGGCCTGACCATGCAGCGCGGCGTACACATCGGCAGCGTCCCAGCCCGGCTCGACCACCGTGCGGTCGTGCGGCAGCTGCATCAGTGCGTGCAGCCAGCGTGGCCAGTCGATGCCGGGCAGCGACGGCAGCGGCTGCGCGCGCCGGGTCAACTCCTGCTCCAGCGCCGCAGCGCTCACCTTGCCTTCGCGCTGCCAATGCTGGTAATTGCTGCGCGGCAAAAACATGCGGGCGTGAAACAGCTCGGCACCGCGCTGCACCGCCTCCTCGAACGGCAGGTGCTCCAGGCCATACAGCGGATTGTGGTGGATGAAGGTGCGCATCGGCCAGAAAAACGGCACCGGTTCACCGGCCACATAGGCCGTGGAGCGCACGCGCAGACGGCGTCCGAGGTTCAGTGCATCCACCATGTCCCACTCCCGATCAGTCCCAGACCCACCACGACCACGGCCAGCACCACCCACGCCGCACCGGCAGCGCGCGGCAGATCGCTCCCACCGGCAGGCAGCGGCCAGGGGGCACCGTACAGCGCGTGCTGCCACAGCAAGCCTGCCGCCCAACTCCACAGCAGCCACACCGCCAGCAGCGCGATCGCGGCCGCCACGGGCACGGCATGCAGCACCATGAGCAAGGCGAAGAATCCGGGGAACGGCGGCGCGGCCAGCGCCGCGATGACCGCCACCGCCACGGCCCCGGTCAGACGCGGATACGCCGCACCCAGGCGCCCGCGCAACCCCAGGTAGGCGCCGCCGGTGCGACGCTGCAACGCGCATGCCAGCAGGGTGAGCACCACGGCGGGCAAGGCCAGCGCCACAGCCACGGCGATGACCTGATCGCCCTGCAGACCGAACAGCCAGCCCAGCCAGACCAACGGCCAGGCCGAGGTCGCCTGCAGCCGCGCCCAGATGAACAACTCGCGCACCGCCAGCAGGCGCCAGGCGTAAAGCAGGGCGGTGAGGACGGCGACGGCCTGGAGCACCTGCGCCAGCGGGCCTTGCGGCACCGGCTGGGTGGCCAGCAGCGCCGCGCCACCGACCGGCAGGACCAGAAGCAGCAGGGCCCGCAGCCAGCCCGGTGCCAGCCGCAGCACGGCGTTGACGCCGAAGCTGAATGGCAGCAAGGGCAACAGGACGATGGCAACGAGAAGCAGTTGGATCATGGTGTCGGCCTCCTCAAACCCAGCGCAACCAGACGTTCACCCGCTTGGCCGCGGCCACCGCGCCGCGCGAGAACTGGGTGTAGACGTCGGCCACATAGAACTCGCGCGAGAACAGGGTGTAGAGGTTGAGGTAGATGGCATTCCACAGCGAACCCGGCCGACCTTCGAGATCGAGCGACTGGGCGTAGAACGTCACCAGCCAGGCACCCACCAGCACCACTGTGAGGAAGATGATCATCAGGTCGAAGGCCAGCAGGTTGATGCCCGCCGCAGCATAGGTGGCGTCGCGCAGCACCGGATCGGGGTAGAGGAAGGTCTCGAACGCATGGGCGATGAGGGTGTAGCCCACCACCACGATGAGGAAGGACAGAAAGATCATGGTCAGCGAACGCCATGGGTTCTCACTGGGCAGCTTGTGGATGGAGAAGAACACCTGCGCCCCCGTGACCCAGCCGAAGAACAGCAGCACCACCGCGCCCTGCTTGTGGAAGAAGTCGGCTGCCACCAGCCAGTGCGACAGCCCCAGCACCACCGCGGGCACCAGCACCGTGATGAGCGCGGCCAGCAGCCAGGGCACCTTGACGGCGCGCAGCGGCCGCCGCTCCACCACGAAGGTGTAGATATCGTCAGCAGGCACGCCATCGTCGCGCCGCGTGTCGCCGATGACGTTGCCCGAGCTGAGGAACAGCGTGGCCTTGAACAGGCCGTGGGCGATGAGGTGATAGACCGCCAGCGAAAATGCCCCCAGACCGCACTCCATGATCATGAAGCCCATCTGCCCCATGGTGGAGTAGCCCAGCGACTTCTTGATGTCGTTCTGCGTCAGCATCAGTGCCGAACCCAGCAGCGCCGTGATGAGGCCGACGACGAAGGCCAGGTGCAGCACATCCGAGGTGTGGATCAGCAGCGGGGCGAAGCGGTTGAACAGGAAGCCCCCGGCGTTGACGATGCCCGCGTGCATCAGCGCGGACACCGGCGTCGGCCCGTCCATGGTGTACGGCAGCCAGGTGTGCAGCGGAAACTGCGCCGAGCGGGCAAAGGCCGCCAGCGCCACCAGCAACCCGGCCAGCGGCACCACGGCCACGCCGCCGAGCTGCACATGCGGGTCGGCAGCAACGCGGGCGAACAGCGTGGGCAGGTCCCAGGCGCCGTAAGCCTGCACCAGCAGCAGCGCCGCCCCCACCAGCGGCAGGTCGCCCAGGCGGTAGGTGATGAAGGTCCAGAAGGCGTAGCGCCCGGCGGCCTCGCGCTCGGTGTTGTGACCGAGCAGGAAGTACAGCAGTTGCCCGACCATGAACCAGGCCACCAGCAGCGTCACCAGATCGCCGGCGGACACCATCAGCAGGATGGTGGCGGTCATCAGATCGAGCAGGGCGAAGAAGCGCACATAACCCGGCTCGTCGGCCATGTAGTTCAGCGAATAGACATGCACCACCAGGCTGATGCCCGACACCAGCACCGACATGGCCAGGCTCAGCGGGTCGAGCAGCAGGCCCAGACCGTGCACCCCGACGAACAGCGGATCGGGTGTGGCATGGCGCAGATGCACCACCAGCAGCACCAGCGCCAGCAGCACCGTCAGCGCGGTGAAACCGATGCTCCAGCGGGCCGCGCGGCGGCGGGCCTGTCCGCATGCAAGAGGCAGCACGACGGCGGACAGCAAAGGCAAGGCCGGAAGGGCCAGGACAGCGACATCGATCCAGTTCATCAGGCTTCGGGCTCGGTGCGTGGAGAGCTGCGGATGCAGTCGGGGAAGACCGGCGCCAGGCACGGCCCGGCGCGGCTGCGGCAAAACGCTGCGGCGCGCAGAGCGACCGCAAAACCAGCGATGCTATGCGCGCGCTAAGGTAAGGAAAATTGATAATTTCTGTTTATATGTTCAAAAGGTTTGAACGCATAAACAGACGGACAGCCGTGCCAACGACCGGGCCGACAGCGGCTTAGAAGCGGCAGCTCGGCGCGAGCCGAGCATGCCAACACCCGGCATCGCCGCAAGGGGTGAGGGCCGGGG
Source organism: Pseudomonadota bacterium (assembly GCA_021818065.1). Lineage (GTDB taxonomy): Bacteria > Pseudomonadota > Gammaproteobacteria > Burkholderiales > Burkholderiaceae_C > Thiomonas. The sequence goes on along the minus strand of JAKAFC010000059.1, from coordinate 6,293 downwards.
ATGGCCGGTCTCAGCCCACCGACTTGCGCAGCAGTTCGCCCACCTGCTGCGGGTTGGCGCGGCCGCCGGTGGCCTTCATCACCTGGCCGACCAGGGCGTTGAGGGCCTTGTCTTTACCGGCACGGTATTCCTCGACGCTCTTCGGGTTGGCGGCGAGCACGGCATCGACTGCGGCCTGCAGCGCGGCACTGTCGTTGACCTGGGCCAAGCCGCGGGCGTCGATGATGGCGGCCACGTCGCCGCCCTGCTCGCCCGCCCACAGCGCACCGAACACGTCTTTGGCGGTGTTGCTGGACAGGGTGCCGTCGTCGATCTTGCGTGTGAGGGCGGCGAGCTGCGCCGCGCTCACCGGGCTGGCGGCGATGTCGCGCGCGTCGCGGTTGAGTTGGGCGGCGAGTTCGCCCATGATCCAGTTGGCGGCCAGCTTGGGCGCGCCGCCCGCGGCGACGCAGGCCTCGAAGTAGGCGGCGTGGGCGCGGGTCTGGGTCATTTGCGCCGCGGCATCGGCACTCAGGCCGTGGGCCGTGACGAAGCGCTCGGCCATGCGCGCGGGCAGCTCCGGCATGGTGGCGCGCACCTGCTCGATCCACTCCGGCGAGATGACCAGCGGCGGCAGGTCGGGATCGGGGAAGTAGCGGTAGTCGTGCGCGTCTTCCTTGGTGCGCATGGTGCGGGTCTCGCCCTTGTCGGGGTCGAACAACCGGGTTTCCTGCACGACGGTGCCGCCGTCTTCGATCAGCTCGATCTGCCGGCGCACCTCGAACTCGATGGCCTTTTCGAGAAAGCGGAAGCTGTTGAGGTTCTTGATCTCGCAGCGCGTGCCCAGCGGCTCGCCGGCGCGGCGCACGGAAACATTCGCGTCGCAGCGGAACGAGCCTTCCTGCAGGTTGCCGTCACAGATGTCCAGCCACATGACCAGCGCGTGCAGGGCGCGGGCGTACTCGGCGGCCTCACGGGCACTGTGCAATTCGGGTTCGGTGACGACTTCGAGCAGCGGCGTGCCCGCGCGGTTGAGGTCGATGCCGCTGGCGGCATTGCCCGCGCGGTCGAACAGCCCGGCCTCGTGCAGCGACTTGCCCGCGTCTTCTTCGAGGTGGGCGCGAGTGAGTTGCAGCCGACGCGGCTTGCCGTCCACCAGAAAATCGACCACCCCGCCCTGCACCACCGGAATCTCGTACTGGCTGATCTGATAGCCCTTGGGCAGGTCCGGGTAGAAGTAGTTTTTGCGCGCGAACACCGAGCGCGGTGCGATGGTGGCGCCCAGCGCCAGACCGAGGCGGATGGCACGCTCCACCGCGGCGCGGTTGGCCACGGGCAAGGCGCCGGGCAGCGCCAGATCGACGGCGCAGGCCTGGGTGTTGGGCGCAGCGCCGAACGCGGTGGAGGCGCTGGAGAACATCTTGGACTGGGTGGAGAGCTGAACGTGGGTTTCCAGCCCGATGACCACTTCCCATGCCATGGTGCGATTCCTTACGTTGAACGGCGAAACGCCGAGAGCAGCAGCGCCGCACCGATGAACAGGGTGCCGAAACTGCGCTGCAGCCAGAGTTGATGCTGCGGCGAACGCAGCGCGACAAGCACGCGCGCGGCCAGCAGGGTGTAGCCGTTCATCACCACGATGTCGGTGATGAACAGCGACAGGCCGCACAGCAGGTACTGCGGCAACTGCGGCGCTGCCGGGTTGATGAACTGCGGCAGCACCGCCAGCATGAACACCAAGCCCTTGGGGTTGCTGGCGTTGATGAGAAAGCCGCGCAGCACGAGTTGGGCGCGCGTGGGCGGCTCGGCCGTCTTGGCATTGCCGTCGGTCTCGACCAGAGCGTGCGCGGGCGCCCGCCATTGCTGGATGCCCAGCCACAGCAGATAGACCACGCCGAACCACTTGATGAAGCTGAAGGCGGTTTCACTCGCCGCCAGGATGGCGCCCAACCCCGCGGCCACCACCACCAGGATGGCGGCAATACCGAGCTGCAGGCCGAGGATGTTCCACACCCCCTGGCGCCAGCCGTGGCGCAGGCCCGTGGTCATGCACGAGATCGCGCCCGCGCCGGGCGACAGGCTGATGAGCCAGCTCGCGGCGAAGAAAGTCAGCCAGGTGTGCAGATCCATGGCGCGCTCAGAACGGACTGCGCCGATGCCAGTCGCTCACCTGCTGGAACTGGTGGGCGACCTGCAGCAGGCGCTCTTCAGCGAAGTGCGGGCCGATGAGTTGCAGGCCCACCGGGCGGCGCGTGTTGGCACCGGCACCGAAGCCCGCGGGCACGCTCATGCCGGGCAGCCCGGCCAGGCTGGCCGAGAGGGTGTAGATGTCGGCCAGGTAGTTGGCCAGCGGGTCGGCCTTGTCGCCCAGGTTCCACGCCACGGTGGGCGACACCGGACCGGCGATCACGTCGCACTGGGTGAAGGCGTGGGCAAAGTCGTCGGCAATGAGGCGGCGGATCTTCTGCGCCTGCAGGTAGTAGGCGTCGTAATAGCCGTGCGACAGCACATAGGCGCCGATCATGATGCGGCGTTTGACCTCGGGGCCGAAACCTTCGGCCCGGCTCTTGCCGTACATCTCGGCCAGGTCTTTGTAGTGCGCGGCGCGATGACCGAAGCGCACGCCATCGAAGCGGCTGAGGTTGGAACTGGCCTCGGCCGGGGCGATGATGTAGTAGGCCGGAATCGACAGCTCGGTGCGCGGCAGGGCCACGTCCACCAGCGTCGCACCCAGATCCTCCAGCGTCTTGAGAGCGGCGCGCACGGCGGCCTCGACATCGGCGGCCAGACCCGCGCCGAAGTACTCGCGCGGCAGGCCGATGCGCAGGCCCTGGAGCGGCTGCGCGGCGGTGGCGCCGGGCAGCGGTTGATCAAGCGCGGCGACGTAGTCGGGGACGGGGCGCTGCACGCTGGTGGCGTCGCGCGGGTCGAACCCGGTCATCGCCGAAAGCAGGGCGGCGCAGTCCCACGCGGTCTGCGCCATGGGTCCGGCCTGGTCGAGGCTGGAGGCGAAGGCGATCATGCCGTAGCGCGAGGCCAAGCCATAGGTGGGTTTGATGCCGGTGATGCCGCACATGGCCGCGGGCTGGCGGATGGAGCCGCCGGTGTCGGTGCCGGTGGCGGCGGCCACCAGGCGCGCGGCCACCGCCGCGGCCGAGCCGCCGGAGGAACCGCCGGGAATGGCGGCAGTATCCCAGGGGTTGCGCACCGGGTGGTAGGCCGAGTTGGCGTTGGACGAACCCATGGCGAATTCGTCCATGTTGGTCTTGCCCACGGTGACCATGCCGGCACCGGCGAAGTCGTCGGCCCCCGCGCCCAGGCGGGCGACTACGGTGGCGTCGAACGGGCTGACATACCCGGTCAGCATGCGCGACCCGGCCGTGGCCGGCATGGTCCGGGTGACGAACACATCTTTGTGCGCCAGCGGCACACCCAGCAGCGGCCGGGTGTCGCCTGCGGCGCGCGCGGCGTCGGCAGCCTGCGCCGCCTGCAGCGCGCCGTCGGCATCGACATGCAGGAAGGCGCCGAGGTCGGCGTGGGCGGCGATGCGCGCCAGCGCGGCGCGGGTGAGTTCGACGCTGGAGACATGGCGCGCGGCCAGCGCGGCCATCTGGGCGCGCAGATCGGCGCTGGCGATGTCAGTCAACGCGGGGACGCTCATTCGATCACCTTGGGCACGAGGAACAGGCCGTCCTGCGCGTCGGGCGCGTTGCGCAACGCGGCGGCGCGGATGTCGGGCTCGGTCACGGCATCGGGGCGCAGGCGCAGCGGCATGTCCTGCACCGCCGACAGCGGGTGCGCCAGGGGCTCGACGCCGTCGGTGGACACGGCACGCATCTGTTCGACCACGGCAAAGAAGGCGTTGAGATCGGCGCGCATATGGTCGCGCTCGTCAGGGGTGAGATCGAGCCGGGCGAGTTGCGCCAGACGGTCGATGTCGGCAAGGGTGATGGACATGGCATGGTGCGGGCGGACGGGCGCTGCGCGCACCGGAGGGCCCGCTGCGCCGCAGGTGGCAAGCCCCCGGCTTTGATCGGCAGAATTCGGCATTTTATGCGCATGCATGGGTTATGATGCTTCGATTTGGCGCACGGGATTTGGCCGGAAAATCAAGCCCGTTTGTTGCTTATTTCACACACCACCAGAAACACGGCGCGCAGTTCAGGCGCCTGCCTACCCCATGTTCCGAACCTTTCGTCAGTATTTTTCGACGGACCTGGCCATTGACCTGGGCACCGCCAACACCCTGATCTATGTGCGGGGCAAGGGCATCGTGCTCGACGAACCTTCCGTCGTCTCCATCCGCCACGAAGGCGGGCCCAGCGGCAAGAAAACCATTCAGGCCGTGGGCAAGGAAGCCAAGCAGATGCTGGGCAAGGTGCCGGGCAATATCGAAGCCATCCGGCCGATGAAGGACGGCGTGATCGCCGACTTCACCGTCACCGAGCAGATGCTCAAGCAGTTCATCAAGATGGCGCACGACACGCGGATGTTCCGGCCCAGCCCGCGCATCATCATCTGCGTGCCCTGCGGCTCCACCCAAGTCGAACGCCGCGCCATCCGCGAATCGGCGCTTGGAGCCGGCGCCAGCGAGGTCTATCTCATCGAAGAACCCATGGCCGCAGCCATCGGCGCCGGGCTGCCGGTGTCGGAAGCCACCGGCTCGATGATCGTCGACATCGGCGGCGGCACCACCGAAGTGGGCGTCATCAGCCTGGGCGGCACGGTGTACAAAGGCAGCGTGCGCGTGGGCGGCGACAAGTTCGACGAAGCCATCATCAACTACATCCGCCGCAACTACGGCATGCTGATCGGCGAGCCCACGGCCGAGGCCATCAAGAAGGAAATCGGCTCGGCCTTCCCCGGCTCCGAGGTCAAGGAGATGGAAGTCAAGGGCCGCAACCTGTCCGAAGGCGTGCCGCGCAGCTTCACCATCTCCAGCAACGAAATCCTCGAAGCCCTGACCGACCCGCTGAACCAGATCGTCTCGGCCGTGAAAAACGCGCTGGAGCAGACCCCGCCCGAACTCGGCGCCGACATTGCCGAGCGCGGCATGATGCTCACCGGCGGCGGCGCGCTGCTGCGCGACCTCGACCGTCTGCTGGCCGAAGAAACCGGGCTGCCGGTGCTGGTGGCCGAAGACCCGCTGACCTGCGTGGCGCGCGGCAGCGGCATGGCGCTGGAGCGCATGGACCGCCTGGGCACCATCTTCACCTCCGAGTAAGCGACGGTTTGCCGGGGCGCGGCGCTTGACGCGGCCCCGTTTTGGGCTGGCACGGCCCGGTGTTTTCCCACGTTTCCATGGCCTACGGCACCCTTGAGCGCTCTCCCCCGCCGTTCTTCCGGCAGGGGCCGTCCGCGCTCACGCGGCTGCTGCTGTTCGCCGCCCTGGCCGTGCTGCTGATGGCGCTGGACGTGCGCTTCAAGCTCACCCCCATGCTGCGGCAAGGTCTCGCCGTGGTGGTGTATCCGCTGCAGCGTGCGGCGCAGGCCCCGGTGGATGCGGTCAGGCGGCTCGACGGCTATCTCGAGGCACCGAGCAAGGCGCAGCAGCAGATCAGCGCGCTGCAGCGCGCCAACTTGGCGTTGTCGCTCCAGGCCCAGCTCGAAGCCCAGTTGCGCCAGGAGAACAACCGCCTGCGCAGCCTGCTGCACCTGCAGCAGAGTCTGCCGCCCAAATCGGTGGCCGCGCAGATCAGCGCCCAGGTCAGCGACCCCTTCAGCCGCACCGTGCTCATCGACCGTGGCAGCCTGCAGGGCGTTGCCCCAGGCTCGCCGGTGATCGATGAAACCGGGCTGCTCGGCCAGGTCACCCGCGACTACCCCTGGACCGCCGAGGTCACGCTGATCACCGACCGCGACGCCGTGGTGCCGGTCCAGAACCAGCGCACCGGCGAGCGCGGCGTGCTCTATGGTGAGCCCGGGCTGGGCCAGGGCGGACTGGAATTGCGCTGGATGCCCGCCGCCGCCGACGTGCGCGTGGGCGACATTCTGGTGACCAGCGGCGTCGATGGCATCTACCCCGCCGGGCTGCGGGTGGCGCGGGTGACTGCGGTGGTGCGGCAACGCGACACCGCCTTTGCCCGCGTGATGTGCGCGCCGCTGGCCGATGTCGAGGGCGGCCGCCACGTGCTGGTGTTGCAACCGCTGACGGCGCTGGTGCCATCGCCCGCGGCCGACGCGGCGGCGGCCAAACCCAGGTCGTCTGCCAAGCATTCGCGCTGAGGCCCAGCCCATGCCCCTGCGCCGCCGCACCGATCTCTCGCCCATGCCCGCCGCGCGTGCGCCCGCAGGCGGGGCGCGCGAGGTGTTGC
>JAKAFC010000236.1 GCA_021818065.1 Pseudomonadota bacterium | reverse complement strand
CAAGCGCTGCAATTGCGCCGCCTGCTGTAGCATATTAGTACGCGCTGCCTTGGGGATGCCCATCAATTGCATCTGGGCGCGTTCCTGCTGATAACTGGACGCACCTTCAACCGACTTTTTCAGCCCTTCCCCAATCTTGAAAACCCCATAAAGCTCCAGCAGCCCCTTCATGGTGCCGTGCATCCCGGCCATCTTGCCATCAGCCACACCTGCCGCGTCACCCATAGCAGCGATGCCAGCAGCAGCGCCTTTGCTGGCCGCGCTCAAGTCGGCAGTGCTGGCGGCCATGGCGGACATACTCTCGGCGGCGCTGGCAAGCTTCTCATTCAAAGCAAGGAGCGAGTCTTGCATGGCCTTGAGCATGTCGCCCAGTCTGCCGGTGGATCGAGACGCGCCGGACGATGCACGCGAAAGTGCGGTGACACCATCGGCAGCGTCAGATGTGGCCTTCCCGAAGTCGGACGCGCCCGCAATGGCCGCCTTGAACCGATCATTGAGCGCCGCAACCTGATCGCCGACCGACTTCAGGGCATCATTGAACTGTTGCAGCTTGACGGTGCCCAGGTCCTGCACCGTCAGCGTCATGGCAACTTTCATGTCAGCCATCGCCTAGCCCCTCCAGCAGGTCCTTCACGTCCTTGCTCTCACCGTTGACCGCGACCCGGATCAACGGCACCCATGTCCGATATGTCGCCGCCTCCGCACGCTGACCCTCGCGCAGAAACAACAGGCATTGCCCTATCGTGTAGTTTTGGATTTCTTGCCAGTGGTGGCCGTACCGGATGAGTCTTCCGGCAATACTTCCCCAGCCGGGTTGCTTTCGTCGCTCGGCAATAGGAACGTAGGCAGAAGGGGCCTCACCCTCTTGGCGAAAAAATCCAGGTTTACCTCGAAGATCGCCTTGAGCAGTTCCACGCCTTCATCAGTCGGCACCCCGTCGAACCAGCCCCGAGGCTTGCCCACCACGAACGCAGCCAAGGCCAGCAAGTCCTCTCCACCTTTCTCGATGGCATCCAGCACATCGATCTGGTCACCCTGGACCACGCCGGCGAGCTTTTTGACGGTGCCCACCACCTTGGGAATCTGGCCGAACGTGAAGGGCTTGACGGTGATACCCTCGCCCGCGACGGTGACGGTCTTGCCATCGGGAAACAGCACTTCCAAATCGTTGTCTGCCACGCATACACCTCACAAAGAAAAGCGCCCCCACCGAGACGGTGAGAGCGCATAAAGCAGGAGACGGAATACCGCTTAGGCTTGGGTGATCTTCATGTACGGAGCGCCGTCGGTAGCGAGCGGATCCAGCATGGTCATACCGTCGAGCGGGAACATTTCTTCCTTTTTGGACAGGAAGCCCAAGCTCTTGGGCAACTGCAGGGCGCAGCGCTTGAGTTCGATGGCAACCGCACCGAACAGTCCACCCGGCTGCGGGTCGGCCACGTTCAGGCCGTCCAGGCGGATCGCTACTTCCTGCTGCGATCCGGCCAGCGGGTTCACGGTGCCCTGGTTGGCCGCGTAGCTGTAAGCCAGGGTCATATTGACAGGAGCGGTAGGGGCAAGCTGTGACCAGAAGGTCGAGGCCATGGGAACGATAGCGCCGAACTGTGAGCTGACGGTGTAATCGGTGCCGCTCACCAGCGCCGTCGCCGTGGTCAGCGTCGCGGTGGCCGTCGCCGCCGTGGTGAAACCGCCACCGGTGAGCGTCACGGCAGGCGCAGTCGTGTAGCCCGAGCCCGGGTTGGTGATCTGGATGGTAATATCAGCCGCACTCACCAGCGTTGCCACGGCGGTCGCCTGCGTGCCGCCAGAAGGAGGGGCAGCGATGGTGACAGTCGGGGCGGTGGTGTAGCCCGCGCCCTGGGTGACGGCGATGCTGCCGACCTGCCCAGCGACGGGCGTGACGGAGACATTGCTGATGCCGATGTTCTGGGCGTAGAACTGGCCGGAGTTGTAAGCCGTGACCGATTCGCCGGTGACGGTGCCTCCCGCATTGGCGCCAGCATAGGTGCCGTACAGGGCGAGCTGCAGATTCTGCTGCTGCCAGCTCAAGAGCTGCAGCGTGAAGCTCGCTGGGATGGCGACCGAGTAGAAGGCCGAGGTGCCACCGAATCCAGTAATGGATTCCTCGATGGTGACCATCTTCTGTTTGCCGAAGTCGAGCATGAGCTCGGGCACGTCTCCCACGAAACGCCAGGGACCGTTGATAGGGCCCCCCTGACCTTGCCGGGTGGCGATCCAGACCTTGCCTTGGCCGGTGTAATACTGCAGCGCTGCCGCTGTAAGTGCTGTCATGGTGTTTCCCTCTTACCAGATGATCAGATGGCGGCAGCGCTGAATAGAGACTGCCATGTCGAAAAGTTGATGTTGTAGGCCAGGTACTTCGTCTCGACCGCGCCCAGCGTGTAACCCGCGAACCACCAGCGCTGGCCGGATGGCGACGTGGTGCCGTGGACCGTGCCGATAACTTCTTCCAAAAGCGGAAGCTGGTTGTTGATCAGATCGCTTTGCGACGCGAACGGAACCAGCAGCTCGACCGCGTAGGTGCCTATGCCGTTGACGATCTGCGGCGGTCGGTTCATCTGCACTTCGTCGGTCTTGTTCGTCCACTTGGCGGGCAGAATCCATGCGGCAGGCAGCGGCACATTCGCCATGCCCGCGTCCGGCGCTTGGCCGCCGACCATCAGGCCCGTTGATTGCGACAGCGCGGTAATGCCGGAGATTTTGACGAACAGGTCGTTGGTGCATTCCGCGATCATTCGTCGTCGGGCTCAGGCTCAGACTCAGGCTGCACGATGGGCTCCAAGCCGTGCTCCTGCATGACCTGCGCGGCTTCCTCGATGACCTGCGCACGAACGTGGCCTTCGGTCTGCATCAGCCACTGCACCACGCTCTCTGGCAAATCTGCCTCGGTGTGCGCGGGGTAGGTCACGCCCTCGTGCGTGTGCTGACGATAGAGTCGGTATCTCATAGTCCGTCCTTGATGTAGTCGGCGATCATGCGAGCATAGTTCGGCAGGTCTTCGTCTTCCCATCCCAGAAACGGGCGCGGTACGTCGTGGTAACCGCTTGGGCCGACCCCTGGGCCGCGTGTGCCGAACTGGTGGAATAGA
>JAKAFC010000058.1:14227-14858 GCA_021818065.1 Pseudomonadota bacterium | reverse complement strand
GGGGCTCCAGGACAACGCGAAACGGTACGGTGAAAACAGGGTGAAGCAACAGCACAAAACAGCGGGACGAACCACCCATGCAGACCACAACCCAGATGGGGATGCTGGCCCTGGGATACCGGACATGCGGCAACAAGCCGCTGCGCGGGTCGCAGGCGGAGCCCTGGGGGTTCGAACCGGCAAGACACTATATCTAGGGGTCTTTCGAAATTCAACCACTATTTGTAGTGTTCTGGAATTTGACAGGCCGCCCACAGCTTATGCACAGGGTCATGCACAAGCGCCTGCCATTGCGCCGCGCTGAGCAGGAACCTGCCGCGAGCCGACTCAGAACCGCTGGAACGGAAATGCGCGAGCCGGAAGGGCGAGACCGTTGCGCAGTCGCGCCCAGTCGAATCCACTGCCGGGGTCGGTCTTGCGGCCGGGGGCGATATCGCTGTGGCCGACGACGGCACGCAAGGGATAGCGTGCCAGCAGCTCCGACCCGAGGGCGATGAGGGTGTCGTATTGCGCGTCTTCGAACGGGGTGTCGTCGCTGCCTTCGAGCTCGATGCCGATGCTGAAGTCGTTGCAGCGCGTACGACCCGAATACTGCGAAACCCCGGCGTGCCAGGCACGTTGGGTGCACGAC
>JAKAFC010000058.1:0-14217 GCA_021818065.1 Pseudomonadota bacterium | reverse complement strand
GTCAACACGCCGTCGCGCTGCACCACGAAGTGCGCCGAGACCCGCAGGCCGTCCAGTGCGGCATACGCCGGATGTTCACGCGGGTCCAGTCGGTTGCAGAACAGGCGTTCGATGGCATCGCCACCGAAGTGCCGCGGCGGCAAGGCGATGCAGTGCACCACCAGCAGGTCGATGGCCACGCCCTCGGGCCGGGCATCGCAGTTGGGCGAGGCGATATGGCGTGCGTGCGGCAGCCAGCCGTCGTCAGGCGGCGGCTGCACGCCGGCCATGGTCAGGCCCCGCCCTCCGGCGTGTCGGCCGGGTCGCGGATGTCGAGCCGCTCCATGCGGTAGCGGATTTGGCGCAGGTTCAGGCCGAGCAACTGCGCAGCCGCGGTGCGGTTGAAGCGGGTGCGACGCAGTGCTTCGCACAAAATGCTGCGCTCGACTTGGTCGAGGTAGGCGCCGAGGTCGGGGGGCAGTTGGGTCGGCGCAGCGAAACTCGTTGGCTGCGGCTGGGCCGGGGTGGGCTCGACGAATGCACCTGGCGCATCGTCGCGCCAGGACGTGGCGCGCGGCGCTTGCGACGCACTGGCGGGAGGCGCAGCAGACTCCAGAGCCGCTTCGCCCGGCAGCAGCACGATGTCCTGGGCTTCGAGCAGATCGTGGGTGGAGAGGGCTGCGGCGCGGTGCAACAGGTTTTCCAACTCGCGCACATTGCCCGAAAAGCGGTGCTGACGCAGGTGTTGCAGCGCCTGCGCGCTCAACCGCAAGCCAGGCCGGGCGTTGTCGCGGCGGATGTCGCCCATCAAGGCCTCGACCAGCAAGGGCAGATCGTCGAGCCGCTCGCGCAGCGGCGGCAGCACCACGGCAATGACGTTGAGGCGGTAGAAGAGATCTTGCCGGAACTCGCCCTGTGCCGCCATCTGTTCGAGGTTGCGGTGGGTGGCGCTGACCAGCCGCACATCGACTGCGATCTCCGCCGTTTCGCCCACCGGGCGCACACGCCGTTCCTGCACGGCGCGCAGCAACTTGGCCTGCATGGCCAAAGGCAATTCGCCGATCTCGTCGAGAAACAAGGTGCCACCCTGAGCCGCGGCGAAAAAACCGGCGTGATCGGTGATGGCGCCGGTGAAGGCGCCCTTGCGGTGGCCAAAGAATTCGGCCTCGAGCAGCTGTTCGGGAATGGCGCTGCAATTCACCGGCACGAACGGCCCGGCGGCGCGGGCGCTGCATTCATGCACGGCGCGCGCCGCCAGCTCCTTGCCGGTGCCGGATTCGCCCCGGATCAGCACGGGCGCCATGCTGCGTGCCACGCGCTGCAGCGTCTGCTTGAGCGTGCGCATCACGGCGGAGTCGCCCACCATGCGCTGCAACGCCGAGCTCGATGGTGCCTGCTCCTCCACTTCGGCAGCGGCGATGGCCGCATGCACGGTGCGGCGCAGCGCTGCCAGATCCACCGGTTTGCTGAGATAGTCGAACGCCCCGGCCTTGAGCGCGGCAACGGCGTTGCCGGCGCTGCCATACGCCGTGATGACGATGGATTTCTCGTGGCGGCCGGGCTGCTCGCTCAGCCAGCGCAGCAGTTCCAGCCCCTCGCCGTCGGGCAGGCGCATGTCGGTGAGCATCAGCGCGTACTGTCGGCGCGCCAGCGCATCGCACGCCTGCGCCAGGTTCTCGGCCACGTCGATCTGCCAGCCTTCGCGCACCATGCTCAGGGTGTAGAGCTCGCGCAGGTCAGGCTCGTCGTCGACGATGAGAATGCGCACATCGGCTGGATTCATGGGGCGTTGCCCGGTGTGATCTGGATGACGAAGGAACCCCGCTGCTGCGGCGTGCCCTCGTGTGCGGTGCGATAGAGCAGCCGAGCGCCATTGCGCTGGCAGAGTTCGTGAGAAATATACAGGCCCAGGCCGACGCCGCGGCTGCTGGTGGTGCGAAACGGCTCGAACAGTTGCGCCCGCAGCTCGGCGTCGATCAGCGGGCCGTCGTTGGACACTTCGATTTCGCGCACCGCCCGCACCCCGAGCTGGCGCATTTCAATGGCCTGCGGCCGGTTGCTGGCATAGCGCCGCGCATTGCTCAGCAGATTGACCAGCACCCGGCGCAGATGCAGGGCATCGAAGCGGATTTGCGCGGCGTCGTCCTGGATGAACAAGGCGATGCGCCCGACATCCGTCCCCTCGAATTCGGCATGCAGTTCGCGCAACAGCGGGGCGCTGGGCAGCAGGCCGACTTCGCGCGTGCCGGCACGCCCGAGCTCCAGCACATCCTCCACCGTGCGGTTGATGCGCTCGACGTTCTGCCCGATCAGGTGATGCAGGCGTTCAAGCTGCAAGGGGTCGGCGGCGAATTCGGTGGCCAGTTGGTTGGCCTGGCCAATGGCGCCCAGCGGGTTGCGGATCTCGTGCGCCACGCTGGCCACCAGCCGCCCCATCGCCGCCAGCTTTTCCTGCTGGATGCGGGCGTCGATTTCGCGCAAATCCTGCAGCACGATGAGGTACCCCACCCCGCCGGGCAGGCCCTCCAGGGTGGACAGGCGCAGCAACAGCCTGCGCCCGGTCGCGGTGCGCACCTGCACCTCCAGTTCTTCCTCGCCCTCGGTCGCCATGCGCTCGATCTCTCGCCGCACCACCTCGGCCGAGGGCAGCTCGCGCAGGGCTCTGCGGCCGCCGATCCAGCGCGCCGTCACCGCATCGCTCCAGGGCAGGTCGAGCAAATGCTGTGCCGCCGGGTTGAGTGCCTCCAGCACCATGTGGCCATCGACCACCATCACGCCATCGTGCTGCGCCTGGATCACCCGCTGGTTCAGCGCCATCTGCCGACGGGCCATGGACTCGCTGGCGCTGGCGCGCGCCTCCTGCCGCGCCAGCCGCTGCGACAACTGCCAGGTCAGCAGCGCCACCGCAAAATAGGCCATGCCGACGAAGGCCGCATTGAGCAGCCGCTGATCGGCCTCGGACCCGCCGCCCCACAAGGCCAGCAAGGCGTTGCTCAGCAGAATGAGCGTCACCAACGCGGCAACGAGCAAGGTCAGCGGCAGGGTGCCGTAAATGCCTGCGGCCAGCACCGGCAGGGCATAGATCAGCGAAAACTCGCGCGCGGGGTAACCTGCGGTGAACTGCAAGGCGGTAAAGGCCAGCAGATCGAAGCTGATGGCGATGAGCACCTGCCACGCCAGACGGCCGCTATCGCGGAAGCTCCACCACAGGCTCAGCGCGGTCTGCACGAGATAAGTCAGCGCCAGCCAATAGCCGGGCATGGCCACGGCGGCTTGCTGCGCGTGGCTCTGGGCTTGCAGCATGGGCAGCACCACCAGCCAGCCCAGCAGCATCACGGCCATGAACAGCCGCGCGCCGGCCAGCAGGCGGAAGATGCGCACGCGTTCCCGGCCCAGGCGCGACGATGGCACGAAGGTGGTGCCCGCTGGCGCGGCGGACGGCGCGAACATGGAACGCGCAAACGCGCTTTCGGCGGCGGGCGCTGCCGCGGCCTTACGACCCCAGACGGGCATGGTCTTCGCTGCAGTACGGCTTGCCGTCACGCCACACACAACGACTCGACGGCACATGCACGCCGCAATGGGCGCACGGCAGCATCTGCTCGGGAACCTGCGGCGTTCTCGCCTGCGGTTTGGGCGGAGGGACGCTGCGCTGCTGCTGCGACTTCTTGATCAGCATCAGGCCGACGATCACCACCACGAACAGAACCAGGTACTTCATCGGTGCAAGATCACCTGCAGCACGAAGCGCGAGCCGACGTACGTCAGCATCAACAACACGGTGCCGGAAAACAGCCAGGCCAGCGCGCGCGTACCGCGCCAGCCGCGGAACACGCGGCCCACCATGAGCACGGCAAACAGCACCCAGGCGGCAATGCCGAACACCGCCTGATGATTGAATTCGAACGGTCTGCCGAACAGTTCCTCGCTGAATGTGGCGGCGAAGATGAGCGAGGCCGTCAGCAGCGCGAAACCCACGGCGGCCAAACGGTACGTCAGCTTCTCCAGGGTGAGCAGCGGCAGGCTGCGCGACACCCCCGGCACCGAGCCCTTGCGCCGGTGCAGCGAGCGCTCTGCGGTCCACAACAAAATGCCATGCAGCGTAGCGGCACCGAACAGGCCATAGGCGGCGATCCCCATGGCCCAGTGCAGAGCGAAGGTCGGCCCGGCGCCATACGGCGGCGTGAACCCGCCGGGGAACACCCAGGTCAGCAGAATGGAGAGGGCCGCCAGCACGCAGATCCAGCTGCGCAGCGTCTGCAGCGGGTAATACAGGCTCTCGACCCAATACACCGCAGCCACCAGCCAGAACGTCACCGACAACGCCTGTGCAAAACCGAAATGCGGCTGCACCTCGCCATGCAGCACCATGGCGAAGGTGATGGTCTGCGCCAGCCACGCCAACGCCATCACGCCAGTGGACCAGCGCTCCGACCGCTGCACCGCGCCGCTGATCACGCCCTCGCCCCGACCGAGCGCTGGCGCCGGGATGGGCCGTGACAACAACGCGGCCAGCATATACAGCGCGAAGGCGAGGCTATTCACTAAAATCGACATGTTTCGAGTTTAACCGACCCCCCTCCGGCGCCGTTGCGCCCCGATGGGCAGACCCTGGAATCGACAAATCGTTCGTCAGGGCTGGCCGCCGGGCGTCCAAACCACCACCCCCATGCTCAACAATCTCACCCAGCGCCTGTCCCGCGTGGTCAAGACCCTCAAGGGCGAAGCGCGCATCACCGAGTCGAACATCCAGGACATGCTGCGCGAAGTGCGGCTGGCCCTGCTGGAGGCCGACGTGGCGCTGCCCGTGGTGCGCGAATTCACCGCGCGGGTGAAGGACAAGGCGCTGGGCCAGGAAGTCATCGGCTCGCTCACCCCGGGTCAGGCGCTGGTTGGTGTGGTGCAGCGCGAACTCGCCGACCTGATGGGCGGCGAGGCCGTGCCGCTCAACCTCGCCACCCAACCCCCGGCCATCATCCTCATGGCCGGTCTGCAAGGCGCGGGCAAGACCACGACCACGGCCAAACTGGCCCGGCTGCTGGTCGAACGGCAGAAGAAAAAGGTGCTCACGGTGTCGTGCGACGTCTATCGCCCGGCGGCCATCGCGCAGTTGCAGACCGTCACGGCGCAGGCCGGAGCGGAGTTCTTTCCGTCCTCGCCGGACGACAAACCGCTGGACATCGCCCGCCGCGCCGTGGATTACGCCCGCAGCCACCACATCGACGTGCTGCTGGTGGACACCGCCGGGCGCCTGGCGGTGGACGAGGCCATGATGCGCGAAATCAAGGAACTGCACGCCGCGCTCAAACCCATCGAAACCCTGTTCGTGGTCGACGCCATGCAGGGCCAGGACGCGGTGAACACCGCCCGCGCCTTTCACGACACCCTGCCGCTCACCGGCATCGTGCTCACCAAGCTCGACGGCGATGCCCGCGGCGGTGCGGCGCTGTCAGTGCGCCAGGTCACCGGCGCGCCGATCAAGTTCGCCGGGGTGTCGGAAAAGATCGACGGCCTGGAGCCCTTCGACCCGCGGCGCATGGCCGATCGCATTCTGGGTATGGGCGACATCCTCGCGCTGGTGGAGCAGGCACAGCGCCAGGTCGACATCGACGCCGCGCAGCAACTCGCCGCCAAGGTGAAGTCGGGCGCGCAATTCGACCTCAATGACTTTCTGATGCAACTGCAGCAGATGAACAAGATGGGCGGCCTGCAGGGCATGCTCGACAAACTTCCGGCCGAGATGCAGGCCAAGGCCGGGCAGGCCGACATGCACCGCGCCGAGCGCGACATGCGCCGCATGCAGGGCATCATCCACAGCATGACGCCGCAGGAGCGGCACAAGCCCGATGTCATCAAGGCCACGCGCAAACGCCGCATCGCCCAGGGCGCCGGCGTTCAGGTGCAGGACGTCAACCGTCTGCTCAAGCAGTACGAGCAGATGCGCGACATGATGAAAAAGATGAAGGGCGGCAAGATGTTCAAGATGATGCAGCGCATGGGCGGCATCATGCCGCGCTGAGCGCGCCCTCCATCGCCAACATCATCAGCCCGAGCCGCCCGCCACCAGCCAGCGCTGGCGTGCGGCAAGCACCGCGTCGGGATAGGCGGCACGGCCGCGCGAGCCGTTGTAGCGGCCCAGGGCATAGAACAGGTTGCCGTTCTCGATGTTCAGGTAGTGCCGCAGGATGACGCAGCCATAGCGCAGGTTGATCTGCATGTGCAGCAGGCTGGCGATGTCGCCATTGCCGATCTGCTGGGTCCAGAACGGCATCACCTGCATGTAGCCCATGGCCCCGGCGGAGGAAATGGCGTACTTCTTGAAGCCGCTTTCCACCTGAATCAGCCCCAGCACCAGGGCGGGTTCCAGCCCGGCGCGGTGCGCTTCGTACCAGACGGTCTGCAAAAAATCGCGCCGCACCGAAAACCCAGGAATACGGTTCTGCAACCGCGCCGATTCGGTCGCCAGCCACACCCAATACTGGGCGAAGTGATTGGCGTCGCGGAAATGCGGCTGCGGCGGCGGCGCTTCGGCAATTTGCGCCGCCAGTGCGGTGCGCACGGCGTCGCTGAGTTGCTCTTCCTTCTGCGCCCCGGCCCAGGTCGAAGCTGCAGGCAGGCTCCAACCCGCGCCGACGGCGGCACCGAGCCCGGCCATGCGCACCAGGCACTGGCGGCGGGACATGCGCCTCATACGCCCTCGGGCCAGGTCGGCAACCGGCTCAGCGCTGCAGCCGCACCTGCAGTTGCGCGGACGCTTCGGCCAAGGGCAGCACGGTGGGCGCGGTGTCGCGGCGGTGCTGATACTCCACCGTCCCGGCGGCGATGCCACGGTCGGACACCACCAGGCGATGCGGCACGCCGATCAGTTCCCAGTCGCCAAGCATCACGCCCGGGCGCTCGCCGCGGTCGTCCAGCGCCACATCCACCCCGGCGGCCAGAAGCTCGGCGTGGAGCGCGTCGGCCGCCTGGCGCACCGCCGCGCTGCGGTCGTAGCCGATGGGGCAGATCACCGCGGTGAAAGGGGCGATGGCGTCGGGCCAGATCATGCCCTTGGCGTCGTGGTTCTGCTCGATGCAGGCACCAAGGATGCGGGTGATGCCGATGCCATAGCAGCCCATTTCCAGCGTCTGCGACTTGCCCTTGTCGTCGAGGAAGGTCGCGCCCATGGCCGCCGAATACTTGGTGCCCAGATAGAACACATGACCGACCTCGATGCCGCGGCAGATGGCGAGCACGCCCTTGCCGTCCGGGCTGGGATCGCCCGCCAGCACGTTGCGAATGTCGGCGACCTCCGGCTCGGGCAGATCGCGCCCCCAGTTGACGCCGGTGTAGTGGAAGTCTTGCGCGTTGGCGCCGACGACGAAGTCGCTCATGTTGGCCACGGTGCGGTCGGCGATCACCCGCACCGGCTGCACCGGGCCGAGCGGCCCCAGGTAACCCGGCGGGGTGCCAAAGGCGGCGATGATCTCGGCTTCGGTCGCCATGCGTGTGGCGGCCAGGCCGGGGAGCTTGCCCACCTTGACTTCATTCACCGCATGGTCGCCGCGCACCAGCAGCAGCACCAGCGACGCCGCCTGCCCAGGCTTGTCGGCATCCACCGCCAGCACCACCGACTTGATGGTCTGCTGCAGCGGAATCCCCAGTAAGGCGGCGACCTCCTCGCACTTCGCCGCGCCGGGCGTGGGCGTTTTCTGCAGCGCTTGGCTGGGCGCGGCGCGGGTGGCGATCAGGGAAAGCGCCTCGGCCTTCTCGATGTTGGCGGCGTAGTCGGAGGCCTCGCAATAGGCGATGGCGTCTTCTCCGGTGTCGGCGATGACATGGAACTCGTGGCTGAGCGAGCCGCCGATGGCGCCCGAATCCGCCGCCACGGCGCGAAATTCGAAACCGAAGCGCTGAAAGATGCGCACATAGGCGTCGAACATGGTGCGGTAGCTGGTCTGCGCCGCCTCGAAGTCGCGGTCGAAGGAATAGGCATCCTTCATGGTGAATTCGCGCGCCCGCATCACGCCGAAGCGCGGACGCCGTTCATCGCGGAATTTGGTCTGGATGTGATAGAAGTTGAGCGGCAACTGACGCCAGCTGCGCACCTCGCTGCGCACCAGGTCGGTGACCACTTCCTCGGAAGTCGGCTGCACCACGAAGTCGCGATCATGGCGATCCTTGATGCGCAGCAGCTCGGGGCCGAACTTATCCAGGCGCCCCGTTTCCTGCCAGAGTTCCGCGGGCTGCACCACAGGCATGAGCAGCTCGATGGCGCCAGCGCGGTTCATTTCCTCACGCACGATGGCTTCGACCTTGCGGATGCTGCGCAGACCCAGTGGCAGATAGCTGTAGAGCCCGGCGGCGTGTTTTTTGATCATGCCGGCGCGCAGCATCAGCGCCTGACTACGGACGTCGGCATCGGCCGGATCGTCCTTCTGGGTGGAGATGAAAAAACGGGAGATTTTCATGCGAAGCGGCACCAGGCCTGCGAGGAGAAGAGAAAAGATTTGGGGAAAACTGGCGGCGGCAGCGTCCGCTGCGTGCGGCAGGCTGGCGCACCGTCGGCGCGCCCGGCGTGTAAACCCCAGCCCGCCAAATGCACGGCGCTGCCTATAATCGAAGGCAGAATTCTAAAAGATCGAGGACCAGGCGATGTTGGATCGTGAAGGCTACCGTCCCAACGTGGGCATCATCCTGCTCAACGCCAGAAACCAGGTGTTCTGGGGCAAACGCGTGCGTGCGCACTCCTGGCAATTTCCGCAGGGTGGCATCAATCCGGGTGAGACGCCCGAGCAGGCGATGTATCGCGAGCTGCACGAGGAAGTCGGTCTCGATCCCTGCCATGTCCGCATCATCGCCCGTACCCGCCACTGGCTGCGCTACGACGTGCCGAGCCACTTCGTGCGGCGTGACAGCCGTGGCATCTACAAAGGGCAAAAGCAGATCTGGTATCTGTTGCGCCTGACCGGGCGCGACTGCGATGTCTGCCTGCGCGCCACCGAGCACCCCGAGTTCGACGCCTGGCGCTGGAATGAATACTGGGTACCGCTCGACAGCGTGATCGAGTTCAAACGTGAGGTCTACCAACTCGCGCTCACCGAGTTGTCGCACTTCCTGCCGCACGCCGAACCCCGCACCCGCTTCTTGCGCGGCAACCTGCGCCATCGCCCGGCACCGGCGCCAGCGGAGGCCCAACCGGCGCTGACGCCCGTGTCCTCCCCCGACCCTGCATGACCGCATCGTTCCTGACATTGTCCCGCCCGGCCTTGCTGGCTGCGATGGTCCTCAGCCTCGTCGCAGCGCAGCCTGTGCTGGCGCAGGCCCTGGAGGGCGATGGCGCGAGCGCCGCCGCCAAGGCGCCCGTGGTCTTCCCCGGCCCGCCGCAGGATCTGCTGCATGTGCACATCACGGCGGGTGGCGCGCTGCAGTTCTTTATCGACCGCAATAGCCTGTCGGTGGAGCCCGGCCAAGTGGTGCGCTACACCTTGGTTGCGCAGGTTCCCGGTGGCCCGCGCAATGTGACCTACGAAGGCATCAACTGCGCCCAACGACAATGGACGCTGTACGCCTTGTGGAGCGATGACACCAAGGCATGGACCGCGGCCAGTTCCAGCGACTGGCAGCGCATTCCGGAAAACGGTGCCACCCGCATCCACGCCACGCTGTACGGCGACGATTTGTGCAAGGACAAGGCGGTTTTGGGCACCCCGGCCGCCATGGCGCAACGCATCCAGCAAGGCTTGCGCGCCCTGCCCTACTGAAGCGGTGGCCGGGCCTGCTTGAGGCCTAGGCTGCTCAGGGAAACACCATGTTGTCGCGGTGGATCAGTTCAGGCTCCTCGCTGAAGCCGAGGATGGCCTCGATGTCCGACGACGCCCGCCGCATGATGCGCCGCGTCTGCGACGCTGCGTAATTGCTCAGGCCACGCGCCACTTCGGCGCCAGTGCCGTCGCGCACGGCAATCACGTCCCCGCGCTCGAAATCGCCATGCACGTCGGTGACGCCGACAGGGAGCAAACTGGCCCCTTGGGTGCGCAGACGCGCCGCGGCACCATCATCGACGGCAACCCAGCCACGCAGTTGCAGATGATCGGCCATCCACTGCTTGCGCGCCGCCAGCTTGGCGTGCCCGGCCAGCAACTGCGTGCCGATGGCTTCGCCGCGCGCCAGGCGCAGCAGCACATCGGCCTCACGGCCGCTGGCGATCACGGTGTGCGCCCCGCTGCGCGCGGCACGCCGTGCGGCCGTCACCTTGGTTGCCATGCCCCCGGTACCGATGCCGGTTCCGGCACCGCCGGCCATGGCCTGCAGCGCAGCGTCCTCGGCGTCGGCCTGCGCGATCAGCGTGGCGTCGGCGTGCTTGCGCGGGTCGGCGCTGTAGAGGCCCGACTGATCGGTCAGAATGATGAGCACGTCGCCCTCGACCAGATTGGTCACCAGCGCGCCCAGCGTATCGTTGTCGCCGAACTTGATCTCGTCGGTGACCACCGTGTCGTTTTCGTTGATCACCGGCACCACCCCCTGCTCCAGCAGGGTCAGCAAGGTGGTGCGGGCGTTGAGATAACGCTGCCGGTCGGCCAGATCGGCATGGGTGAGCAACACCTGCGCCGTCACCATGCCGCGCTCGCGAAACGCGGTTTCGTAAGCTTGCGCCAGGCCCATCTGACCGACCGCGGCAGCCGCCTGCAACTGGTGCATTTCGCGCGGCCGTTGCGACCACCCCAGGCGCCGCATGCCTTCGGCGATGGCACCGCTGGACACCAGGATCACGTCCTTGCCCAGCGCCCGAAGCCCGGCAATCTGCCCCGCCCAGCGCGATACGGCGTCGATGTCCACCCCCCGCCCTTCGTTGGTCACCAGGCTGGAGCCGACCTTGATGATGAGCCGCCGCGCCTGCTGCACGGCGGCGAAGTGAGAGCGCGGTTCAGTGGCTGTCATCGCTGCGGAAACGTGGATCGGGTTCGACGGTCTCGACGGGCTTGCTTTGGCCGATGTGCTCGGCAATGGCGTGCAGCAACGGCTCCAACCCCTCGCGCGCCAGTGCCGAGATCGGAAACACCGGGCCTTTGAACCGCAGTCGGCGCAGCAGCGCTTTCACCGCACGGTCCCGCTCCGCCTCAGGCAGCAGGTCGAGCTTGTTGAGCACCAGCCAGCGCGGCTTGGCCGCCAGGGCCGGGTCGTACTTCTTCAACTCGGCGACGATGGCGCGCACGTCCTTCACCGGATCCGCCCCCTCCTGCACCGGCGCCATATCGACGATGTGCAGCAGCAGCTTGGTGCGCTGCAGGTGCCGCAGAAACTGGTGTCCCAGCCCCTGCCCTTCTGCCGCGCCCTCGATCAGCCCAGGAATGTCGGCAATCACAAAGCTGCGCCCAGGCCCCAGGCGCACCACGCCCAGGTTGGGATAAAGGGTGGTGAAGGGGTAGTCGGCTATCTTCGGCCGGGCATTCGACACCGCGGCGATCAGGGTGCTCTTGCCAGCGTTGGGCATGCCCAGCAAACCCACGTCGGCCAGCACCTTGAGTTCCAGGCGCAGCTTGCGATGCTCGCCCTCCTGCCCCTTGGTCGATTCGCGCGGCGCGCGGTTGACGCTGGACTTGAAGTGCAGATTGCCCAGACCGCCCTGTCCGCCGCGGGCAATGATGACTTCCTGCCCGTCATGCACCAGATCGGCGATGAGTGCATCGGTCTCGGCGTCGTAGATCAGGGTGCCCACCGGCATGCGCAGCACCTTGTCCTCGCCACCGGCGCCGTACTGGTCGGCGCCGCGGCCATGCTCGCCGTTGCGGCCACGGTGCAGTTTGGAAAAGCGGAAATCCACCAGCGTGTTGAGGTTGACGTCGGCCCGCGCGATCACATGGCCGCCGCGTCCTCCGTCCCCGCCATTGGGGCCGCCGAAGGGAATGAATTTTTCGCGGCGAAACGACACGCAGCCGTTGCCGCCGTTCCCGGCATGCGCCTCGATCACGACTTCATCGACAAATTTCACGGCCTGGCTCGTTTCGCGGAACAAACAGAAAACCCCGGCTGGCGAAACAGGCACACAGGCAGTGTGTCATGCGTCTCCACGCCGGGGCGTTGGTGGGGTGCATCACCCCGATCCGGCCAGATGGCCGGACCTTGGACTTCAGTTGGCGACGACCGACACCGTCTGCCGGTTGAACGCACTCTTCACTGCGAACTCCACACGGCCGTCGACCAGCGCAAACAAGGTGTGATCCTTGCCGATGCCGACGTTGTGACCCGGGTGGAACTTGGTGCCGCGCTGGCGCACGATGATGCCGCCGGCCGCAATGCCTTGACCGCCATACACCTTCACGCCAAGTCGTTTGGCTTCCGAATCGCGGCCGTTGCGCGTCGAGCCGCCGCCCTTTTTCTGTGCCATGTCTGTTACTCCTTAGGCCGAGATCGCTTCGATCTGAAGCTCGGTGTAATTCTGCCGATGCCCTTGATGCTTCTGATAGTGCTTGCGGCGACGCATCTTGAAGATGCGCACCTTGTCGTGACGCCCGTGCGAAAGCACCTTGGCCGTCACCGTTGCACCGTCGACCAGGGGTGTGCCGAACTTCGCATCCTCGCCGTTGACCACGGCAAGCACCTCACTCAGCACAATATCCTGACCTACGTCTGCCGGCATCTGTTCGACCTTGATTTTTTCGCCAGCCGCAACACGGTACTGCTTGCCGCCGGTTTTTATGACCGCATACATAAGTTCACCTCGTTGAAAAACGCGCGCTTGCCCTGCTCCAACCGAACTTCACGCTCGGAACAGCCCTGCCGCAGTCGTTTGCACTGCGCAGCCGCGCACCAGAATCAGGCCACACCGCCACTCCCCACCCAACTGTGGATCACAAGCAGGTAGCCTGGAAAAAGCTTTTCATTCTAGCATCGCCGATGATTTTTGCTACAGGCTTTTCGCGGCATTGCACCTGGGCAATTCCAGCATGCAATCCCTCCTCAGGCAATGGGCTGCGTTCATAGAATGCACAGCAGCGTTTCCCCATCGTGCCCCGCCGCTCACTCTCATCCGGCAACTCTGCCCATGCCATCATCTTCAGCGCACTCCGCAAGCCCAGCGACGGCCCCAACGATCCAGTCGGTTTTCACCCCCATCGTCCAAGACATGGAGGCTGTCGATCGCGCGATCCACACCCATCTGGCGTCCGAAGTCGCGCTGATCAACACCATTGGCGGCTACATCGTGGCGGGTGGCGGCAAACGCCTGCGCCCGGCCCTGCTCTTGCTCGTCGCACAGGCACTAGGGTTTCGCGGGCCGCAGCAACATGTGATGGCCGCTGTGGTCGAACTCATTCACACCGCGACGCTGCTGCACGACGACGTGGTCGATGAATCGTCCATGCGCCGCGGGCGCGAAACTTCCAACGCTCTGTTCGGCAATTCGGCCAGCGTGCTGGTAGGCGATTTCCTCTATTCCCGCGCCTTCCAGATGATGGTGTCGGTGGGCAGCATGCGCATTCTCGACATCCTGGCCGATGCCACCAACGTCATTGCCGAAGGCGAGGTGTTGCAACTGCTCAACATGCACGACCCGGAGGTCGACGAGCAGCGTTACCTGCAGGTCATTCGCTTCAAGACGGCCAAGCTGTTCGAGGCCGCCGCGCGCATCGGCGCCGTGCTGGCCGACGCCGATCTGCCCATGCAGGAGCAGATGGCCACGGCCGGCCGCAGTTTCGGCACGGCGTTTCAGCTCATCGACGATCTGCTCGACTACAGCGGCAACTCGGCCGAGTTGGGCAAGAACATCGGCGACGACCTGCGCGAGGGCAAACCCACCTTGCCGTTGATCGTCGCCATGCAACGCGGCGACGCCGCGCAGCGCGCGCTGATCGAAACCGCCATCCGCGAAGGCAATGCTGCAGCGCTCGACGACGTCATGGCCGTGGTGCATGCCTGCGGCGCCATGGACGCGGTACGGCACGCCGCGCAGCAGGAAATCCGCATCGCAGAAACCGCCCTCACGCAGCTACCGACTAGCCCCGCGCGCACGTCTCTGCTAGACTTATGCGCTTACTCTTTGGGGCGCACGATGTGAACGGCGCGCATGGCTGGGTTGCAACGCAAGGTCTGCGGCAACACGGCATGCTGAAATCGCATCGCCCCCCGCTGGAGATCGGGGTGTAGCTTAGCCTGGTAGAGCGCTACGTTCGGGACGTAGAGGCCGGAGGTTCGAATCCTCTCACCCCGACCAGATTCTCTTGAGAAATCAAGAACTTCCAAAGGCCGCGGACGACGCGG
>JAKAFC010000057.1 GCA_021818065.1 Pseudomonadota bacterium | reverse complement strand
ATCGACTACGCCCACACGCCAGACGCGCTGGACAAGGCGCTGCAGGCGTTGCGTCCGGTGACGGCGGCGCGCAAGGGCAAGCTGTGGTGCGTGTTCGGCGCCGGCGGCGACCGTGATGCGCGCAAGCGGCCGCTGATGGCGCAGGCGGCCGAAACCCATGCCGACCGCGTGGTGCTCACCAGTGACAACCCGCGCAGCGAAGCGCCCGGGGCCATCCTGCAAGACTTGTTGGCCGGCCTGCGACAGCCCGCGCAAGCGCTGCTGGTGGAAGATCGCGCCGTGGCGATCGCCCAGACCCTGGCGCACGCCGCCGCGCACGACGTGGTGCTGATCGCTGGCAAGGGTCACGAAAACACCCAGGAGATTGCCGGGCGCAAACAGGCCTTCAGCGATGCGTTCCATGCCCGCATGGCGCTGGCGGCGCGCGGCGCCGGGCTGTTCACCCTGGCCGAGGCGCAGAGCTGGATCGGCAGCGACGCCCGCATCCTCGGCGACGCACACACCGCCCCCAGCAGCGTGCAGACCGACAGTCGCAGGCTCACCCCCGGCGCGCTGTTCGTCGCCTTGCGCGGCGAGCGCTTCGATGCGCACGACTTTCTACCGCAGGCAGCTGCCGCGGGTGCTGTGGCGCTGCTGGTGGAAAGGAACCCACACGCCCCGGCTTCGCCGACGCTGCCCCCCGAGGGGGCGCACCCCGCCTTGGGGCGGCCCGGCGGCGGGGTGGATGGCCCTCACGCTTCGGCTTCGCCTGCGCTGCCCCTCGAGGGGGTGCTCCCCACCATCGAAGTGCCCGATTCCCGTCGTGCCCTGGGTCTGCTGGCGCGTGGTTGGCGGCGGCAGCAAACCCTGCCGCTCATCGCCGTGACCGGCAGCAACGGCAAGACCACGGTGACGCAAATGCTCGCCAGCATCCTGGCCGCCTGGCAGGGCGAGGATGCGCGGCTGGCGACGCAAGGCAACTTCAACAACGACGTCGGCCTGCCGCTCACCTTGCTGCGGCTGCGGCCGCAGCACCAGGCTGCCGTGGTCGAACTGGGCATGAACCATCCGGGGGAGATCGTCTGGCTGGCCAGTCTGGCCGAGCCCACCGTGGCGCTGGTCAACAATGCCCAGCGCGAGCATCAGGAATTCATGCACGGCGTCGAGGCCGTGGCGCGCGAGAACGGCGCGGTCTTCGCCGCGCTGCCGCCGCAAGGCGTGGCGGTGTATCCCGCCGACGACCCGCAGGCGGCCATCTGGGACGACCTGGCCGGCCGGCACCGCATCCTGCGCTTTGCCTTGCGCCAGGTTGATGCTGTGCCCAGCGACGCGGAAGTCAGCGGTGTGGCGCGCTATCGCCAGGGCCAGCTGCGTGTGCAGCTGCACACGCCGTCCGGTCATGCCGAAGTTGGCCTGCAACTGCTGGGCATGCACAACGCCCGCAACGCGCTGGCCGCGACGGCGGCGGCGCTGGGTGCGGGGGCGCCGCTGGACGCCATCTGCCGCGGTCTGGAGGCGTTTGCCCCGGTGGCCGGGCGACTGGTGCCGCACCGCCTGCAACGCGCGGGTGGCCATGCGCTGCTGCTGATCGACGACAGCTACAACGCCAACCCCGATTCGGTGCGTGCCGCCATCGACGTGTTGGCCGAACTGCCGGGACGCAGTCTGCTGCTGCTCGGCGACATGGGCGAGGTGGGCGACAACGGCCCGGCCTTCCACGCCGAAGTCGGTGCCTATGCGGCGCAGCGCGGCCTTGCGGCGCTGTGGACTTGCGGCGCCATGACGGCGCAGGCTGCAGACGCTGCCCGCGCCGCTGGCCTGCGCGACGTGCGCCACGTCGCCGAACTCACCGCGCTGCCGCTGCAGGCCGACAGCCTGGTCGGCTTTGACACCGTGCTGGTCAAGGGCTCGCGCTTCATGCGCATGGAACGGGCGGCGCAGGCCATCGCCGCGCTGGCCGCAGGCGGGCAGGGCGCGGTCGCCCAGGAGACGCACCATGCTGCATAGCCTGGCCCTGTGGCTGATGACCCAGTCGCCCGAACTCGGCTTCTTCCGGGTGTTCAACTACATCACCTTCCGCGCGGTGATGAGCACGCTCACCGCCCTGCTCATCGGCCTGCTCGCCGGGCCTGCGGTGATTCGCAAGCTCACGGCGATGAAGGTGGGGCAGGCGGTGCGGCAGGACGGGCCGCAGACGCATCTGATCAAGACCGGCACCCCCACCATGGGCGGGGTGCTCATCCTGCTGGCCATTGCCGTGTCCACGCTGCTGTGGATGGACTTGAGCAATCGCTTTGTCTGGCTGGTGCTGCTGGTGACGCTGGGCTTCGGCGCCATCGGCTGGGCCGATGACTACCGCAAGGTGGTGTACCGCGACCCCAACGGTATGCGCTCGCGCGAAAAATACTTCTGGCAGACACTGATCGGTGTGGCCGCGGCCTTCTACCTGGCCTTCGCCGTCTCGGGCAAGGGCAACCTCGAAGTGTGGCATTTGTTCGTGCAGTGGCTGCGCAGCGGGCTGACCATGCCGCTGCCGCCCGCGTCCGACCTCATCGTGCCCTTTTTCAAGTCGGTGAGCTATCCGCTTGGGGTGACCGGGTTCATCGTGTTGAGCTATCTGGTCATCGTCGGCAGCAGCAACGCCGTGAACCTGACCGACGGCGCCGATGGCCTGGCCATCATGCCCGTGGTCATGGTTGCCAGCTCGCTGGGCGTGTTTGCCTATGTGGTGGGCAACGCGGTGTATTCCAAATACCTGCTGTTCCCTTTCATCCCCGGCACTGGCGAGTTGTTGATCTTCGTTGGCGCCATGGTGGGGGCGGGGCTGGCGTTTTTGTGGTTCAACGCCTATCCGGCGCAGGTGTTCATGGGCGACGTCGGCGCGCTGGCGCTGGGTGGCGCGCTGGGCACGATTGCCGTGATCGTGCGGCAGGAAATCGTGCTGGCCATCATGGGCGGCGTGTTCGTCGCCGAGACCGTGTCGGTGATGATCCAGGTGAGCTACTTCAAGTACACCAAGAAGAAGTACGGCGTGGGGCGGCGCATCTTCAAGATGGCGCCGCTGCACCATCACTTCGAGCAGCTCGGGGTGAAAGAGTCGCAGGTGGTGGTGCGCTTCTGGATCGTCACCATGATCCTCTGTCTGGTGGGGCTGGCCAGCCTGAAATTGCGATGAAGCTGCGCGATCTCTCCGTCCTTGTGCTCGGCCTGGGCGAATCCGGCTTGGCGATGGCGCGCTGGTGCGCGGCCCAGGGTGCGCGCGTGCGCGTGGCCGACAGCCGCGCCCAACCGCCCGCCCTGGCCACGCTGCAGCGCGAGCTGCCTGCGGTGCAGGCGCATTGCGGCGATCTGCATGCCGAGCAGCTGGGCGATGCGCAACTGCTGCTGCGCAGTCCCGGCATTGCGCCGCATGCGGGCGAGTTCGTCGCCATCGTCCAGGCCGCGGCCGGGCGCGGCGTGCCGCTGGCGGGCGAACTGCACCTGTTCCAGTGGGCGCTCGACGACCTGCGGGCGCAGCAGGCCTACGCCCCCAAGGTCGTGGCTATCACCGGCACCAATGGCAAGACCACCGTCACCCGACTGACCGGGCTGATGCTCGAACGTGCCGGATGGAGCGTGGCCGTGGCCGGCAACATCTCGCCCTCCATGCTCGATGCCTTGCAGGCCGCGCTGCAGGCCGATGCGCTGCCGCAGGCCTGGGTGCTCGAACTCTCCAGCTTCCAGCTCCACGGCATGGACAGCTTCGCTGCCGATGCCGCCACGGTGCTCAACCTCACGCAGGATCATCTCGACTGGCACGGCGACATGGCGGCGTACGCCGCTGACAAAAGCGCCATCTTTGGCAATGCAAGTGCCGAGGGGGTGATGGTGCTCAACCGCGACGATGCCGCCGTGATGGCGCTGCAGCGCCCGGGACGGCGGCTGCGCCGCTTCGGCTTGCAGCCGCCGCAACAGCCTGGCGACTGGGGCGTGCTGCGCGAGGGCGGCATGGACTGGCTGGTGCGCGCGCTGCCGGAAGACACCCCCCGAAATCGCCGCGGTGCGGCGATCTCCCCCCAGGGGGCGGGGCAATGCTTGGGGCGGCCCGGCGCCTTGCCCGGAGAAGACCCCCCCCGCAATCGCCGCGGTGCGGCGACTTCCCCCCAGGGGGCCGGGCAAGGCCCGGGGCGGCCCAGCGCCTTGCCCGAAGCCGTGCTTCAGGTGCAACGGCTTATGCCGGTGGAGGCGCTGCGTATCCAGGGCGTGCACAACGTCGCCAATGCCTTGGCTGCACTGGCCTTGGGCGATGCCGTCGGCGCTTCGCTGGCGCCCATGCTGCACGCCCTGCGCGACTATCGCGGAGAGCCGCATCGCATGCAGACCGTCGCCGTGCTCGACGGTGTGCGCTGGATCGACGACAGCAAGGGCACCAACGTCGGCGCCACCGTGGCGGCGCTGGCCGGCATGGACGTGCCGGTGGTGCTCATCGCCGGGGGCGACGGCAAGGGGCAGGACTTCTCGCCGCTGCGCGCCCAGGCGGCGCGGCTGCGAGCCGCCGTGCTCATCGGCCGCGACGCCCAGGCCATCGCCGCGCAGTTGCAGGGCCTGGTGCCCATCGAATTCACGCAGTCCTTGGAGCAGGCTGTGCAGCACGCCGCCACGCTGGCGAAGACCGGCGATGCGGCGCTGTTGTCACCCGCCTGTGCCAGCCTCGACATGTTCCGCAACTATGCGCACCGTGCCGAGGTGTTTGTCGCCGCGGTGCGCGAACTTGCGCTAAGCCAAGGTCAGGTCTGGACCGAAGGAGCCGACCATGCTTGAGCGCGTGCTGCCCTTCCTCGGCCGCGGGCGCGACAAGGCCGGTGCCGACCTTCCGGTGCGTGTGGGCCATATGGCGCCGCGCCAGTCGCGCATGCTCGAGTACGACCAGAGCCTGGTCTGGGTCACGCTGCTGCTGCTGGCCTACGGCCTGGTCATGGTGTATTCGGCCACCATCTCCTTCCAGGATTCGCAGCGCTACGCGCAGTGGTCGCCCTACCACTACTTCGTGCGCGATGTGTTCTCCATCGCCGCGGCGCTGCTGGCGAGCTGGATCGTGGTGCAGATTCCCATGGCGGAGCTGCAGAAGTGGTCCATGCGTCTGTTCTTCGTCTCGCTCATCGGCCTGGTGCTGGTGCTGGTGCCGCACATCGGCAAGGACGTCAACGGCTCGAAACGTTGGATGGTGTTTCCTGGCGGCCTCAACTTCCAGCCGTCCGAACTGGTCAAGCTCACCGCGTTGCTTTACGCCGCCGACTTCATGGTGCGCAAGCAGGATGTGAAGCAAAGTTTTGTCAAAACTTTCCTGCCCATGATGGCGGTGATGATGCTCGTGGGGGTACTGCTGCTGACCGAGCCCGATATGGGCGCATTCCTGGTCATCGCCTCGCTGACCATGGCCATTCTGTTTCTCGGCGGCGCCAACGGCAAATTGTTTGCCCTGGCCAGCGTGGCGGTGATCGGCGCTTTTGTGTTGATGATTGTGTTCTCCCCCTGGCGGCGCGACCGCATCTTCGCCTACCTCAACCCCTGGGCCGAATCGAATGCCCTGGGCAGCGCCTACCAGCTGTCGCACGCCCTCATCGCCATGGGGCGCGGCGAGTGGTTCGGCGTCGGTCTGGGGGGCAGCATCGAAAAGCTGCACTACCTGCCCGAAGCGCACACCGACTTTCTGCTGGCCATCATCGGTGAGGAACTGGGCCTGGTGGGAGTCGGCGTGGTGATCTTCGCCTTCTTCTGGATCGTGCGCCGCGCCTTCGACATCGGCCGCCAGGCGCTGGTGCTCGACCGCATGTACAGCGCCCTGGTGGCGCAGGGCGTGGGGGTGTGGATCGGTGGCCAGGCCTTCATCAACATCGGCGTGAACCTGGGCCTGCTGCCGACCAAGGGCCTGACTCTGCCGCTGATGAGCTATGGCGGCTCGGCGCTGCTGCTCAACTGCATGGCCATCGCCGTGCTGTTGCGCGTCGATTTCGAAAACCGGGTTCTGATGCGCGGGGGGCATGTATGACGAGCCCCCCCCGAGATCGCCGCGATGCGACGCTCCCCCCCCGGGGGGCGGGACAAGACTTGGGGCGGCCCGGCGCCTTGTCCCATGCCGCCGCTGGTGCGCCGGTGGCGGTCATCAT
Source organism: Pseudomonadota bacterium (assembly GCA_021818065.1). Lineage (GTDB taxonomy): Bacteria > Pseudomonadota > Gammaproteobacteria > Burkholderiales > Burkholderiaceae_C > Thiomonas. The sequence continues at coordinate 8,870 of JAKAFC010000057.1, read as the reverse complement.
GGCCGGGGGTACTGGCGGCCACATCTTCCCCGGTATCGCCGTGGGCGAGGGGCTGCGGGCGGCGGGCTGGACGGTTTACTGGATGGGTGCGCCCAGCGGCATGGAAGCGCAGCTCGCGCCGCGTCATGGCTTCGACATGCTCTGGGTGCGCTTCGGTGGGTTGCGCGGCAAGGGCCTGCTGACCAAGCTGCTGCTGCCGCTCAAGCTGCTGCGCGCCTTCTGGCAGGCGCTGCGCGCCCTGCGCCGCGTCGGCGCCGACGTGGTGGTGAGCATGGGTGGCTACATCGCCTTTCCCGGCGGCTTGATGAGCGTTTGGGCCGGGGCCAAGCTGGTGGTGCACGAGCAGAATGCCGTCGCCGGTCTGGCCAACAAGGTGCTGGCGCGTCTGGCCGATCGCAGCTACACCGCATTTCCCGACGTGCTGCCGGGCGCGCGCTGGGTGGGCAACCCGGTGCGGGCTGCCATCTGCGCCCTGCCGTCGCCTGCGCAGCGCTACGGCGAGCGCTGCGGCCTGCTGCAGGTGCTGGTGGTGGGCGGCAGTCTGGGAGCACAGGCTCTCAATACGCTGGTGCCGCAGGCGCTGGCCTTGCTGCCGCAGGCCGTGCGGCCGCAGGTGCGGCACCAGAGCGGCGCCAAGCATCTGCCCGCCTTGCAGCAGGCCTATGCGCAGGCCGGTGTGCAGGCCGTGTGTGTGGACTTCATCGACGACATGGCCACGGCCTACGCCGCAGCCGATCTGGTGATCTGCCGTGCCGGGGCCTCCACCGTGACCGAAGTGGCCTGCGCCGGGGTGGCGGCGCTGTTCGTGCCGTTTCCGCATGCCGTCGACGACCACCAGACGGCCAATGCGCAATTTCTCGCAGGCCGCGACGCGGCGCTGCTGATGCAACAGCGCGACCTCAGCCCGCAGACTCTCGCCGAACTGCTGCGCGGCCTTGACCGGGTGCGGCTGCTGGAGCTGGCGCAGGCCGCCCGCGCGCTGGCGCAGCCCGATGCGGTGCAGGCCGTGGTCGAGGGCTGCACCGGGCTGCTGCCGGGTCGCACAACCATTCAAGGACAAGGGCGATGAAACACGCCATTCGCACCATTCACTTCGTCGGCATCGGCGGTGCCGGGATGAGCGGCATTGCCGAAGTGCTGCACAACCTGGGCTACGGCATCAGCGGCTCCGACCTGAGCGAGAGCGCCACGGTGCAGCGCCTGCGTGGCCTGGGTCTGCGCGTGGCCATCGGCCACGATGCGGCGCATGTGCAGGATGCCGACGCCGTGGTCATCTCCACCGCGGTGCGTGCCGACAACCCGGAGGTGCTGGCGGCGCGCGCCCGCCACATTCCGGTGGTGCCGCGCGCCGTGATGCTGGCCGAACTCATGCGTCTGAAGCGCGGCATCGCCATTGCTGGCACGCACGGCAAGACCACGACCACCAGCCTGGTCGCCAGCGTGCTGGCCGAGGGCGGGCTCGATCCCACCTTCGTCATCGGTGGACGGCTCAACAGCGCCGGGGTGCATGCCAAGCTGGGGCAGGGCGAGTACATCGTGGTCGAAGCCGACGAGTCCGACGCCTCCTTCCTCAACCTGCTGCCGGTGATGGCCGTGGTCACCAACATCGACGCCGACCACATGGACACCTATGGCCACGATCCGGCCCGGCTGCGCCATGCCTTTGTCGATTTCATCGCCCGCCTGCCGTTCTACGGCGCCGCCGTGCTGTGCGTGGACGACGCCGCGGTGCGCGGCATCATGCCGTTCATTTCCAAGCCCATCACCAGCTACGGCTTTGCCGAGGATGCGCAGGTGCGCGCCATCGACGTGCGCGCCGTCGGCGCGCAGATGCACTTCACCGTGCTGCGGCGCAACGGTGTGGAACTGCCGCCGCTGGCCGTCACCCTCAACCTGCCGGGGCGGCACAACGTCCAGAACGCGCTGGCGGCCATTGCCGTCGCCACCGAACTCAACGTGGACGACGCCGCGATCCAGCGCGCGCTGGCCGGGTTTCATGGCGTGGGGCGGCGCTTCCAGCGCTACGGCGAAGTCGCCGCGGCCGAGGGCGGGCACTTCACCCTGATCGACGACTACGGCCACCACCCGGCGGAAATGGCCGCCACCCTTGCCGCCGCCCGCGGCGCCTTCCCTGGCCGCCGTCTGGTGCTGGCGTTCCAGCCCCACCGTTACACCCGCACCCGCGACCTGTTCGAAGACTTTGTCAAGGTGCTGGGCGAGGCCGACGCCGTGCTGCTCACCGAGGTGTATGCCGCAGGCGAAGCCCCGCTGGTCGCGGCCGATGGCCGCAGCCTGGCCCGTGCCGTGCGTCTGGCCGGCAAGACCGAACCGCTGTTCGTCGATGCCGTGACCGAGCTGCCGCAGGCCATTCTGAGCGCCGCGCGCGACGGCGACGTGGTCATCTGCATGGGCGCGGGCTCCATCGGCGCGGTGTGCGCGCAGGTGGTGGCGCAGGCGGCCTCGCGTGCGGTCCACAACCCGGAGGCAGCGCAATGACCGCTTGGCCCAAGATCGACCCGCGCGGCATGGGCCGTGTCGCCGTGCTCATGGGCGGACTGTCGGCCGAACGCGCGGTGTCGCTGATGTCGGGCAAGGGGGTGCTGGCCGCGCTGCAATCGCGTGGGGTCGATGCCTTCGCCTTCGATCCGGCGGTGGACGACCTGGCCGCGCTCAAGTCCTTCGGCACGCAGCGCGCCTTCATCACCCTGCACGGCCGCTGGGGCGAGGACGGCACGGTGCAGGGTGCGCTGGAGTTGCAGGGCATTCCGTACACCGGCCCGGGTGTCCTGGCGTCGGCGCTGGCCATCGACAAGACCATGACCAAGCGGCTGTGGCACTACGAAGGCCTGCCCACGCCGCAGTGGCGTGAAGCCGCTTCGCTGGAAGACGCCCGCAGCGCGGCGCAGGCGCTGGGCTTTCCGCTGATCTTCAAGGCCACGCACGAAGGTTCCACCCTGGGCCTGAAGCGCGCCAACGCGCTCGACGAGGTCGATGCCGCTTACCGCGAGGCTGCGCGTTTCGACAGCCGGGTGCTGGTCGAGCAGTTCATTGCGGGCGACGAAGTGACTTGCGGCGTCATCGGCGCTGGCAGTCAGGCCCGGGCGCTGCCGCTGATCCGCATCGTCGCCCCCGGCGGCAACTACGACTACGAGCACAAGTACTTCAGCGACGACACCCGCTACATCTGCCCTAGCGAACTCCCGGCCGAGGAGGAAGCGCGCATCCAGGACCTGGTGCTGCGCAGCTACCGCACCCTGGGTTGCCGCGGCTGGGCCCGCGCCGACGTCATGATCCGCGGCACCGACCGCCAGCCCTTCCTGCTGGAGATCAACACCTCGCCCGGCATGACCAGCCATTCGCTGGTGCCCATGGCCGCGCGCGTCGCCGGGCTGGATTACGCCGACTTGTGTCTGCTCATCCTCAGCATGGCCACCCTGGATCAGCCGCACCGCGATCTGAGCCCGGCCTCCGCCGACGCCAACGCCAACAAGGGGAGCGCGTCATGACCGCCTACGCCGCGCGCGAGGTGCCCTTGGACATCCGCCTGATGCAGGGCACCTCGCGTGCCTTGTTCTGGCTGTTCGCCCTGGGCTGCGTGTTCGTCGGCGGGCATTGGCTGATGCAGCGCAGCTGGTGGGACATCCGCGCCGTGCAGCTGCAGGGCGATCTGCAGCGCATCAGCCCGGTGACGGTGCGCGCCGAGGCCCTGCCCAAGCTGCAGGGCAACTTTCTCACCATCAATCTGGCGCAGGCGCAGCGCGTGTTCGAGGACGTGCCCTGGGTGCGCACGGCCGTGGTGCAGCGGCTGTGGCCGATGCGCCTGGCCGTCACGCTGCAGGCGCAGCAGCCAGTGGCGCTGTGGCGCGAGCCGGGCGGCGCGCCGCAACTGGTCAACGCCGAGGGGCAGACCTTCACCGCCAATCTGGGCGAGGTGCAGGGGCTGGGGCTGCCGCAGTTCAGCGGTCCGGCGGGCACCAGTGCGCAGGTCCTGCAGATGAGCCAGACGCTGCAAGCGCTGCTGCAGCCGTTTCACCAGGCGCTGGCCGCGCTCGACCAAGGCAGCGGCGGCAACTGGAGCGTGCAGACCCGCAGCGGTCTGCGCATCGACCTGGGCAGCGCGCCGGACAGCGCCGCCACACAGACGCGCCTCAAACAGTTCCTGACGCTGATGCCGCAACTCGAGGCGCGCTACGGCCGCAGCATCGACAGCGCCGATCTGCGCTACCCCAACGGCTTTGCCGTGCATCTGCAAGGCGTGGAGCTGCCGGGCATGACCAAGACACCGAACAAGACGACGACGCCGCAAGCCGCGGGGAGGAAAGACTGATATGGCCAAGGACTACAAGGATCTAGTGGTGGCACTGGACATCGGCACGTCCAAGGTGCTGGTGGTGGTGGCCGAGATGCTGGCCGATCGTGACAACCCGGCCGCCGGCTTCAAGATCGTGGGCATGGGCCACGCGCCCACCGCGGGCATGCGCCGCGGCGTGGTGGTGGACATCGAGGCCACGGTGCAGTCCATCCAGGCGGCGCTCAAAGAGGCCGAGATCATGGCCGACTGCAAGATCACCCATGTGATCACCGGCATCACTGGCAGTCACATCCGCGGCCAGAACTCGCACGGCATGGTGGCGATCAAGGACCGCGAGGTGACGCAGGCCGACGTCACCCGCGTGATCGAAACCGCCAAGGCAGTGAACATCCCCGCCGACCAGCGGCTGCTGCTGGTCGAGCCGCAGGGCTTCATTATCGACGGCCAGGAAGTCAAAGAGCCGGTGGGCATGAGCGGGGTCCGTCTGGATGTGGACGCGCACATCGTCACCGGGGCGCAGACCGCGGCGGAGAACGTCATCAAATGCGTGCGCCGTTGCGGCCTGGAGGTAGAGCAGTTGGTGCTGCATCCACTGGCCTCCAGCCACGCGGTGCTCACCGACGACGAAAAGGAACTCGGCGTGGCGGTGGTGGACATCGGCGCCGGGGTTACCGACATCGCCATCTACACCGGCGGCGCCATCCGCCACACCGCCATCATTCCGGTGGCGGGCGAACTCATCACCAGCGACATCGCCATGGCGCTGCGCACCCCCACGCGCGATGCCGAGGACATCAAGATCGAGCATGGCATCGCCAAGCAGGTGCTGGCCAACCCGGAAGAAACGCTGGAAGTGCCGGGGCTGGGTGACCGCGGCCCGCGCATGCTGTCGCGCCAGGTGCTCGCCAGCGTCATCGAGCCACGCGCCGAGGAAATTTTCGCCCTGGCGCAGCAGGTCATCCGCGACTCGCGTTACGAAGACGTGCTGTCCTCCGGCGTGGTGTTGTGCGGCGGTTCGGCGCAGATGCCAGGCATGGTTGAGCTGGCCGAGGACATCTTTCTCAAGCCGGTGCGCGTGGGCGCGCCCAGCTACAGCGGCCCGCTGGACGACATGGTGCGCAATCCGCGCATGGCCACGGTCATGGGCCTGCTGGCCGAGGCGCTGCACCAGCGACAGCGTGGCGCCCGCCTGGCGCAGAAGAGCAGCACGGTCAAAGGCTCGTTCGGTCGGCTGAAGGAATGGTTTGCAGGGAATTTTTGAGTTCTGCGCGCCATGCCACGGAGGGTCTGTGGCAGGCGCGCAGGGTATGTTCGACGGGCGTAGGGTGCGCCCGCCGGTTTTCAACGGAGGTGTGACATGCGTATTGAAATGATCGAGAACGACGCGCACAGCGCGTTCAACCAGGGAACCAACATCAAGGTGATCGGTGTTGGCGGTGGCGGCGGCAACGCCGTCGAGCACATGATCGCCTCGGGCGTGCGGGGCGTGGAGTTCATCTGCGCCAACACCGATGCGCAAGCGCTCAAGACCTCCAGCGCGCATCACTTCCTGCAACTGGGCAAGACCGGCCTGGGCGCGGGCGGCAAGCCGGTGGTCGGCCGTGAGTCGGCCGACCAGGCGCGCGGCCAGATCCGCGACGCGCTCGAAGGCGCGCACATGCTGTTCATCACCGCCGGTATGGGCGGCGGCACCGGTACCGGCGCGGCACCGGTGATCGCCAAGATCGCCCGCGAAATGGGCATCCTCACCGTCGCCGTGGTGACGCGGCCGTTCGACTTCGAGGGTTCCAAGCGCATGGCCAACGCCGAGCAGGGTCTGGCCGAGCTGGAAGCCAACGTCGATTCGCTCATCGTCGTGCTCAACGAAAAACTGCTGGAGGTGTATGGCGACGACATCAGCCAGAAGGAGGCGTTTGCCAAGGCCAACGACGTGCTGAAGAACGCCACCGGCGGCATCGCCGAGATCATCAATGTGCCGGGCCTGATCAACGCCGACTTCGAGGACGTCAAGAGCGTGATGGGCGAACCGGGCAAGGCGATGATGGGCACCGCGGTGGCCAGCGGCCCGGACCGCGCGCGGCTGGCGGCCGAGCAGGCGGTGGTCTGCCCGCTGCTCGACGGCGTCGATCTGTCGGGCGCCAAGGGCGTGCTGGTGAACATCACCGCCGATGATTCGCTGCGCCTGGGTGAAACCCGCGAAGCGATGAATGCCATCCGCGCCTATGCCTCGCCGGATGCCAACATCATCTTCGGCACGGTCAACGACCCCAGCATGGGCGACGCGCTGCGCGTCACCGTGCTCGCCACGGGCTTGAGCGGCAAGGCGGAGAAGGCCGCGCCGGAACTCACCATCATCCGCACCGGGACCGACAACCGTCCGGTGATGACCCCGGGCTACGGCACCCCGGCTGGCGCCGAGGCGCTGCAGTCGCCGGCCATCTGGCGCAGTGGCCGTGGCGCTCCGTCGGCGCATGTCAACGCCCTGATGCAAAGCGGCATGGAGGAAATGGAGATTCCGGCCTTCCTGCGCAAGCAGGCCGACTGAGCCTTCGACGCATCGGCGCGCGGCAACCGGACGCGGCGATTCCCTGGGACGGCTTGGGCCGTGCCGGAGGGAGCGCCCGCCCCCTGACGGAGTGACCCGACTCCGCGAGGACGCGTCGCCGCCGCGCAGCACCGGCGCGCTGCCGTGCTCGGACAGACCACCTCCCTGTCCGAGCGCGCGGCGCGCCGCCGTTTGTGGGGGGCGCTGCAGACTCGGGGCAGTCCGCCTACAATGCATAGCAAAACGCAATCGACCAAACAAACGTCATAGACAACCGACATGCTGGCGCAACGCACCATCCAATCCGTCAATCGCGCCGTCGGCGTCGGCTTGCACAGCAGCGAGCGGGTGGAACTCACCCTGCGTCCGGCACCGCCCGACACGGGCATCGTCTTCACCCGCACCGATCTGAGCGAGCCGGTGGAAATCCCGCTCAACCCGTACGCCGTGGTGGACACGCGCATGGCCACCACGCTGGGACATGGGGATGTGAAGATCCACACCGTCGAGCACCTGCTGTCGGCGTGCTCCGGTCTGGGCATCGACAACCTCTATATCGACGTCACCGCCGAGGAGATTCCCATCCTCGACGGCTCGGCGTCGTCCTTCGTCTACCTTTTGCAATCGGCGGGGATTGCCCTGCAAAACGTGCCCAAGGCCTTCATCCGCGTGCGCAAGCCGGTGGAACTGCGTCTGGGCCAGGGCGCCGACCAGAAATGGGCGCGGCTGGAGCCGTACGACGGTTTCAAGCTGAGCTTCAACATCGACTTCGACCATCCCGCGGTCGATCAGACGGCCCAGTCCACCGTGTTCGACCTGGGGCGCGATTCGTATGTGAAAGACATCGCCCGCGCCCGCACCTTCGGCTTCATGCGCGATGTCGAGACGCTGCGCAGCAACGGTCTGGCCTTGGGGGGCAGCATGGAGAACGCCATCGTCATGGACGAATACCGCGTGCTCAACCAAGAGGGCCTGCGCTTCGACGACGAGTTCGTCAAGCACAAGACGCTCGACGCCATCGGCGATCTGTATGTTGCGGGCAAGGCGTTGATCGGCGCCTACAGCGCGTTTCGCAGCGGGCACGCGGTCAACAACCTGCTGCTGCGCGAACTGTTCGCCGACGCCACCAGTTACGACATCGTCCGCTTCGACGACGCCGCGCAGGCGCCAGCGGGGTTTCGCGCCATCCCCACGTTCGCCTTCTGAGGGAACGCGACCTCACCGGTGCCGCGCCCGCAGCGCCTGCAGCCGGGCCCGGACGGCGGCCGGACACGGCGCAGTCTGCAGCACGGCTGGCGCCGCGCGGCCGGTGCGCTCGGCCAGGGGTTGCACGCGGATGCGCACGTCGCGTACCGCGAACCCTTGCTCCTGCAGACGCAGCAGCAGCGTTGGCTTGAATTGACTGAGCTTGGCGGCCACGGCGCTGGAGGACGCGGTCAGGCTCCAGACCGCGTCCTGCCAGCGCCCGGGTTGCACACCGCCGCGAAGGGCCGGGGGCAGCAATGTGGCCACGCTGTGCCACATCTGCGCCGACACGGCGGCCGCGTCGCGCAACGGGGCGAGCGATGGCGTGGCGCGCGCCCAGGCCGACACCGAGCCGCTGCCGCGCTGGACCCAGGACGGTGCGGGCGCGGTTTGGGCGTGGGCGGGTTTGGCAGGCATTCGGGCAGACAACGGGGGCAGGGGAGGGGCACGGACCGGGCAGGCAACACACGGCTGCGCGCCGAATCCGTCCCCATTGTGCCAGCCTGTGCGTGGCAAAACCGCACGCTTACAATGAAATGTTCTCGGACGACCCGGCGTGCGCCTGCCGCTGCGGTGTTCCATCAAACACTCTCAAGACTGCGCGCCCGGAGCGCGCCTTCCCATGCCAGTCAAATTCCTCACCAGCTTGTTCGGCAGCCGCAACGAGCGTTTGTTGCGCCAGTACCGGCGCGTGGTCGAGCGCATCAACGCCCTGGAGCCGCAATTCGAGAAACTCAGCGACGAGGAACTGCGGGGCAAAACCGCCGA
>JAKAFC010000235.1 GCA_021818065.1 Pseudomonadota bacterium | reverse complement strand
ATGCTCGGCGGCGTGCTGGCGGTGATCCAGATCGTCGGCATCAACCTCGACGCCATGAAGCTGCGCAACGACCGCAGCCAGCTACAAACCCAGGTTCAAACCGTCGTGAGCAACGCCCTGCCGGGAGCCCCCGCGGTGCTTGACGCGCGGCTGCAAATGCAGCGCGCGCTGGACACTGCGCGTGCCCGCGCCGGCAAACCCACCAGCACCAGTCTGGAAGTTCTGATGGGCTCCGCCGCGCGGGTGCTGCCCGCGAACACGGCCATCGCCAAGCTGGACTACACCTCCGGCAAGCTCCAACTCGGGCTCGGAACGGCCCAGATGCAACCGGCGCTCACCCGCTGCGCCCTCCTCGGCCTGTCCTGCAGCGCCGAAAGCGGCCAGTTCACCGTCCGCACACCCAGCTGATGGCCAGGGTCGCAAGCTCCCGCAAGCTCCCCGGCGTCCTGGCGGCCCTGCAGGTGCGCTGGGCAGGGATGTCGACGCGCGAGCGACGCCTGGTCAGCGTGGCCGCCGCCGTGGTGGGCGCCGCCGTCGTGTGGCTGGCGCTGCTGCGCCCGGCGCTGCACACGCTGCGCACGGCGCCGGCCGACATCGCGCAACTGCAATCCACCCTGCGCACGGCCCAGGCCCAGGCCCAGGAACTGTCCGCCCTGGCCGCCGCGCCGGCGGTCACGGGACAATCCGGAGACTTGCGCAGCACCCTGGACGATTGGCTGCGCGAGCACGGCGCCCAGGCCCAGATCACCGCCCTGCCGGGCAGCGTCACGCTGGACGTCCTCCACCTCAAGCCGCAAGCCCTGCTGGAGCTGGCGCAAGCCGCGCGACGCGACTGGGGCGCCGCGGTCACCCGGGCCGAGCTTGCGCGCGGGGCCGACGGATTGTTGGCCGGGCGCATCCAGATTTCGCAGCAGCAAGGCTCGCGCAACCCTTGACGCCGGTGCGAAAGACATCTCGCCCCACCGCGCAAGCCCGCAGCCAATCCCCGCGCTCCCCTTCGCAACGTCATGGCCCGCCGACGTCCTCCACGCCAGCCTTCGGGTGCCAGCGCACGCTGGCCGTTCTGGCTGGCCGGCTTGCTGGGTCTGCTCTGGGTCATCGTCGCCGAAGCGCCGGCAAGCTGGCTGGGCGCGGCGGTGGCCGCCGCCAGTCAGCAGCGCGTGTTGCTGGCGCAGACCCAGGGCACCTGGCGCGATGGCTCGGCGCGGGTGGTGCTGGCGGGCGGGCCGCAAAGCCGCGGCGCGACGCTGGCGCCGGGCGTTCTGCATTGGCGCATCGGATTGACGGACCTCTGGCACGGGCGGATCCGACTCGGCCTGCGCTGGCCCGGCCTGGCCGAAACGCCGCTGCAACTGGCCGTCCAGGCGCACATCGGTGGCTGGACCCTGTGGCAGGTCCAGCCACCCGACTGGCAAGCGCTTGTCCCCGCCGCCTTGCTCGAAGGCCTGGGCACGCCGTGGAACACGCTGGCGCTGCGCGGCGGCATCGCGCTGGCCTTTCACAATGCCAGCCTAGAATCAGCCGCCGGCAGGTTGCGCTTGATGGGCGCGGTTCAGGTGAAGGCCAGCGACATGAGCTCGCGCCTGAGCACGGTGGCGCCCCTCGGCAGCTACCTCCTGCGGGTGCATGGAGACGGCGCAAAGGCGGACATGCAACTCTCCACGCTTTCGGGACCCCTGATTCTGGCAGGCAAGGGCGTATGGAATGGCCAGCAGCTGCAGTTCGCCGGGACGGCACAGGCCGCCGCGGGGCAGGAAGAGGCCTTGGCCAATCTGCTCAGTCTGCTGGGGCAACGCGAGGGCGACAAGGTGCGCATCGGCCTGTGAGCGCACCCCGTGGGCGGCGCGCCGCCCCGCACCTGCGGGGGTCAAAAAAACGTGGGAGCGGCCTAGCGTTTCCTCGATGGGCCGAAGGACGCTGGACCGAAACCGTCACGACGGCAACAACGCATTCTTGAGACGACCGACCATGAGCGAGCAGCACGCCAGACTTCGACACCCGTCACCAGGGCTCCAGCCTGCGGCGCGGGGAAAGACGGGCACACGCTCGGTCCTGCTGGCGCGGGCGCCCGGCGCGCTGTTGCTGGCGCTGGCGCTGGCCGGCCTGGTGCCGCCGCCGGCCTGGGCGGCGCCGAGCCATTCGGCGGCGCATCCCGGACCGAACACGCCGATGACCATCAATCTGGTCAACGCCGAGATCGCCAGCGCGGTGCAGGCGGTCGCCGCCGCCACCGGGCGCAACTTCATCGTCGACCCGCGCGTCAAGGGCCAGATTTCACTGCAATTCCAAAAACCCGTGCCGCCGCAGCAGGTGTACCAGGCGCTGCTCACGCAGCTGCGCCTGGCGGGCTATGCGGTGGTCGAGCACGACGGCGTGTTCAAGGTGGTGCCCGAAGCCGACGCGCGGCTGCAGACCACGCCGGTTGGTGTCGGCAACCGGATCGGGGCCATTCCGGGCCGGGGCGATCAGGTGGTCACGCAAATTTTCCAACTGCGCAACCAGGCGGCCAGCAACCTGCTGCCGGTGCTGCGGCCGCTGATCTCGCCCAACAACACCATCAACGTCGACCCGGGCAGCAATGCGCTGATCATCACCGACTACGCCGACAACCTCAAGCGCATCGCGCGCATCATCGCGGGGCTGGACGTGCCCACCGGCAGCGAGGTGGACGTGGTGCCGCTGAAATACGCGGTGGCTTCCGAGCTCGCGCCCACGCTGCAAAAACTCATCGACATGCAGGCGGGCGCGACACCGGGCGCGGCGCCCGGCACACAGACCGCGGCCGTCGGCGCCAACGGCATGCGCGCGGTCGTGCTGCCAGACAGCAGCAGCAACGCGCTCATCATCCGCGCCGCCAACGGCGCGCAGCTGGTGCAGATCGAGCAGATGATCGCCAAGCTCGACCGCCAGGACGACGCGGACAACATCCACGTGGTCTATCTGCACAACGCCAACGCCGCCGACCTCGCGCGCACCCTGCGCGGCGTGCTCGCCAACAGCGGCATGGCGTCCACGTCCCCCGGCAGCAGCCCGAGGAGCGGCGCGCCGCAACCCACGACCCAGCAGGGCGGGGGCACCAATAGCCCTCAATCCGGAATGGGCGCGGCCACCGCCACCAGTCCCGGGCTGGGCCAGACGCCCGATTTCGGCCAGCA
>JAKAFC010000056.1 GCA_021818065.1 Pseudomonadota bacterium | reverse complement strand
CGCGCACGGCGGCCTGATCGTCGGCCCAGCCCGAACGGGTCTTGACCCAGACCTCCAGGAACACCGGGCCGCCGAACAAGGTCTGCATGTCTTGCCGCGCCTCGGTGGAGATGCGCTTGAGCCGCTCGCCACCGGCGCCGATGACCATGGCCTTGTGACCGTCGCGGTCGACGATGATGGCCGCGGCGATGCGGCGCAGATTACCCTCCTGCGCGAATTGCTCGATCACCACGGTGCTGGTGTAGGGCAGTTCGTCACCGGTGAGACGGAACAATTTTTCGCGCAGGATTTCGGCGGCGAGAAAGCGCTCGCTGCGATCGGTGAGCGCGTCTTCCTCGTAGGCCCACTCGCCTTCAGGCAAGTAAGGCTCCATGATGGCCAGAAGCCGGGGGGCGTCGGCCTGCTTGTGCGCCGACATCGGCACGATTTCAGCGAACGGGCGAAGCTGGCCCAGTTCGGCCAGCCAAGGCAGCAGCTTTTCGCGGGGAGTGATGCGGTCGAGCTTGTTGACCACCGCGATCACCGGCTTGTCGTGCGGCAGCACCTCGAGCACGGTGCGATCTTCGGCCAGCAGCTTGCCCGCCTCCAGCACCCAGAGCACCAGATCCACCTCCCCCAGGGCGCCGGTGACGGTGCGGTTCATCGCCCGGTTCAGCGCGTGCTGGTGGCGGGTCTGGAAGCCCGGGGTATCGACGAAAGCGAACTGCGACACCCCCTGCGTGGTGACGCCGAGAATGCGATGGCGCGTGGTCTGCGCCTTGTGCGAGGTGATGCTCACCTTGGCGCCGACCAGCGCGTTGAGCAGGGTGGATTTGCCCACATTGGGCCGGCCGACGATGGCGACCGTGCCGAAGCGGCGCGGCGAATCCGGGGTGGGTGCGGTCATGGCTGCTTGGGAGGTTTGGCGGCGCGGGGGGCGCGGCGCTGCGGTGGATTGTGCGCCTGCGGGGCAGGCGGCGCAGCGGCCTCGCTTGGCATCTCGGCTGCTGTCGCCTCGGGTTGCGCGTTCTGCGCGCGCGCGTCGATCCACACCGGGCGGTTGCGGCCACGCTCGGGCTGGGTGCCGCCGCGGGCGATGCGGGCGATCATGTTGGACGCTGCGTCCTGCTCGGCACGGCGGCGGCTGTCACCCTCGCCCTGCACCTTCAGGCCGAGCGCGGCCACCGCGCATTCCACCTTGAAGCGCTGCTGGTGCGCCGCGCCGCGCACGTCGAGCACGGTGTAGGTGGGCAGCGGCAGACGCTGGCCTTGCAGAAACTCCTGCAACTGCGTCTTTGCGTCCTTGCGCACCACGTCGGCTTCGAGCGCATCGAGCAAGGGGGCGAACAGACGGCGCATCACCTCCTGTGCGGTGTCGAATCCGGCTTCGAGGTAGATCGCCCCCAGCAGCGCCTCCACCGCATCGGCGAGGATGGATTCGCGTTGCGCCCCGCCGCTGTGCAATTCGCCTTCGCCCAGCCGCAGAAAAGCGCCGAGCTCAATGGCCCTGGCCACCTCGGCCAGGGCTTCGGCGCGCACCAGGGCCGCGCGCAGGCGCGAGAGCTGGCCCTCATCCTGACGCGCCGCCTGGTGGTACAGCAGGGCTGCGGCCGACAGGTTGAGCACCGAGTCGCCGAGGAATTCGAGGCGCTCGTTGTGATCGGCGCCGAAGCTGCGATGGGTGAGCGCGCGCTGGAACAGTTTGCGGTCGCGGAAGACGTAGCCCAGCCGCGCTTCGAGTGCCGTGCTCACCCCGGAATCAGCGCGATTGCCCGGCGTACTTGATCAACAAATACACCGGCCCGGCGATATGGATCTCCTTGTTGTAGGCGAAGGAGACCACCACCTTGTCGTTCACCTTGGTGATGTTCAGGTCTTGCGCGGTAACCGAGGAGATGTAATCGACATCGGCCATCTTGGAATAGGCCGAGCGGATGTCGGCCACGGTGGGCCCGGCCTTGGCGGCCTGATCCACGGCCTTCTGGATGGCGAAGTATTCGGTGGCCGTCGGCACGGCCTGGGCACCGATAACCACGATGAACGCCAGGATGGCGCCCCAGAAAATCAACCCGATGAGGGTGATGCCGCGCTGTCTGTGCTGCTGCGTCATGATGGCCCGCTCTCCCGCTCCGGCAATGAGGATCAGTGAATCAGCCCAATGTTCTTCGGTGCGCTGAAATTCATCCACACCACAAAGGCTTGGCCGATGATATTGCGCTCGGGCACAAAACCCCAATAACGTGAATCCAGCGAGTTGTCGCGGTTGTCGCCCATGACGAAGTAGTTGCCCGGCGGCACGGTGCAGACGAAACCGTCGGCGTTGTAGTGACACAGATCGCGGTGCGGAAAGTTGTCCGGCCCGCCGATCACATAAGGCGGTGCCGCCGGGTTGACCATGATGCGGTGCTGGTGCGTGCCCAGCGTTTCCATGTACTGCTTGTAGTAGGTCATGGTGCCCGGGTCGAAGTAGTCGGGCAGCGGAGTCTCGGGCACGGGCTTGCCGTTGATCACCAACTGCTTGTTCTCGTACGACACCGTGTCGCCAGGCAGGCCGACGATGCGCTTGATGTAGTCGATGCGCGGATCTTTCGGCAGCCGGAAGACGATGACGTCGCCGCGCCTGGGCAACTCACCGGGAGTCAGCCGCGTGTCGAGCAGCGGCAGGCGCAGACCGTACTCGAATTTGTTGACCAGAATGAGGTCGCCGGGCACCAGGGTGGGCTCCATCGACCCCGAAGGAATCTTGAACGGCTCGGCCACGAAGGAGCGCAGCAGAAACACCACGAGAATCACCGGGAACAGCCCGGCCGTCCATTCCAGCCACCAGGGCTGGCTTTGCACCCGCTCGCGTGTCGCGGCGATGTCGGCATCGCTGGCCACGGCGCCCTCGGTGGCCAGGCCCTGCTGCTGCAGCGCGGTGCGGCGCTCCTGCAACCGCGCGACGGCCGCCTTCGCCGCGCGGCGGCGCTGCGGCGCAAAGTACCAGCGCTCGGCGAACCAGAAGGCGCCGGTGACCACCAGGAGAATGAACAGCAAAAGGGTGAAATTGACGCTGGGCGCAGTTTCCATACGATGTGTTGGGGGAGAGTGTGGGGTTCAGTCTTCGACTTGCAGGATGGCGAGAAAGGCCTCTTGCGGCACTTCGACCGAGCCGATCTGCTTCATGCGTTTCTTACCCGCTTTCTGCTTTTCCAGCAGCTTGCGTTTGCGGGAAATGTCCCCCCCGTAGCACTTCGCGAGCACGTTCTTGCGCAGGGCTTTGATTGTCTCACGCGCAATGATGTTGGCCCCGATGGCGGCCTGGATGGCGACGTCGTACATCTGCCGCGGAATGATCTCGCGCATCTTCGCCGCCACCTGCCGACCGCGGAACTGGCTCTGGCTGCGGTGGACGATGATGGACAGGGCGTCCACGCGATCGCCGTTGATCAGCATGTCCACCTTCACCACGTCGGCGGCGCGGTACTCCTTGAACTCGTAGTCCATGGAGGCATAGCCGCGCGACACGCTTTTGAGCTTGTCGAAAAAGTCGAGCACGATCTCCGCCAGCGGCATGTCGTAGGTCAGCATGACCTGGCGGCCGTGGTAAGCCATGTTGAGCTGCATGCCGCGCTTCTGGTTGGCCAGGGTCATCACCGGGCCGACATAGTCTTGCGGCATGTACAGGTGCACCGTGACGATGGGCTCGCGGATTTCGGCGATGCGGCCCTGATCGGGCATTTTCGAGGGATTTTCCACCTCGATCACATCACCATTGGCCAGCATGACCTGATAGACCACAGACGGCGCCGTGGTGATGAGATCCTGGTCGAACTCGCGCTCCAGGCGTTCCTGCACGATCTCCATGTGCAGCAGACCGAGAAAGCCGCAGCGAAAGCCGAAGCCCAGGGCCTGGCTGACTTCCGGCTCGTAGCGCAGCGCGGCGTCGTTGAGCTTGAGCTTTTCCAGCGCGTCGCGCAACTGGTCATATTCGCTGGCCTCGGTGGGATACAGCCCGGCGAACACCTGCGGCTGAATTTCCTTGAAGCCGGGAAGCGCCTCGGCGGCAGGGCCGAGGTTGTTCGGCAGCTTCTTCTCCAGGGTGATGGTGTCGCCCACCTTGGCGGCCTGCAACTCCTTGATGCCGGCGATGATGAAACCCACCTCGCCCGCATGCAACTCGTCGCGTTGCACCGACTTGGGCGTGAACACCCCGAGTTGCTCGACGTTGTAGGCGGCGTGCGTGGCCATCATCTTGAACCGCTCGCCCTTTTTCAGGTTGCCATCGACCACGCGCACCAGCATCACCACGCCCACATAGGTGTCGAACCAGGAGTCGATGATCATGGCCCGCAGCGGCGCCTCGGGCACTCCCTTGGGCGGCGGCATGCGGGTGATGACGGCTTCGAGAATGTCGTCGATGCCCATGCCGGTCTTGGCGCTGCACGGAATGGCGTCGCTGGCGTCGATGCCGATGACTTCCTCGATCTCCTCCTTGGCGCGCTCGGGATCCGCCTGCGGCAGATCCATCTTGTTGAGCACCGGCACCACTTCCACCCCCAGATCGAGCGCGGTGTAGCAGTTGGCCACGGTCTGCGCCTCGACGCCCTGCGAGGCGTCAACCACCAGCAGCGCGCCTTCGCACGCGGAAAGCGAGCGGCTGACTTCGTAGGAAAAATCGACGTGACCCGGGGTGTCGATCAGGTTGAGGTTGTAGGTGTGGCCGTCGCGCGCGGTGTATTGCAGCGCTGCAGTCTGCGCCTTGATGGTGATGCCGCGCTCGCGCTCGATGTCCATGGAATCGAGCACCTGGGCTTCCATCTCGCGGTCGGACAAGCCACCGCATCGCTGGATAATACGATCCGCAAGCGTCGACTTCCCGTGATCGATGTGGGCAATAATGGAAAAATTGCGAATATGATTCATGCAAAAGACCGCTGGGGCAACCGGCTCAGGCCCCGCGGACGCATCCTGCGGGAATGACGCAACACACGGGAGAGAACAAGAAAAAAGGCGCGACAAGCGTGACGCGCCTTCCAACAAATCGATGTGGCAACTGCGGATACTTGTTGGGCGGCCATTCTAACCCGGCAGACCGCACCGGCCCGAGGGGCGACGGCGAGCTCGCGCAACGCCACTGCCGCCAAGACCGCGAGCCGGTCCACCCGCCCGGCATCGCAGCGCAGGCTCGGGCGGGCCGAACCGGCAGCCGATCAGTTCTGCGGCCGCAGCAGAACGTACAGGCCGGCGTCGCTGCGCCGCACCAGCACCGCCACCTGCTTGCCCGACGGCAGCTGCGCGCTGACGGCGTTGAACTGCGCGGCGCTGTTCACCGCCGTGTTCCCCACAGCCAGAATGACGTCGCCCACACGCAGGCCGTCACGCGCCGCACCATTGCGTACCGCCTCCACCAGCACGCCACTGCTCACCCCGAGCTGGCGCTTTTGCGCCTCGTTGAGGTCGATGACCTTGACCCCCAAAGCGTTGGCCTTGCTCACCGCCTCGGGCTTTTGTTCCTCCGCGGGCTTGGCGCCGGGCTTCTTGTTGTCCATCACCCACTCGCCCACCTTGACGTTGAGCGTCAGGGTCTTGCCCATGCGCAGCACTTGCATGGGCACGGTGGCGTCGGGCTTGGTCTCGCCGACCAGACGCGGCAGGTCGTTGGCCCGCTCCACCGGCTTGCCGTTGAAGCTGGTGACGATGTCGCCCACCTGCACCCCGGCCTTGTCGGCCGCGCCGCCCTTCTCCACCACGCGCACCAGCGCGCCACGGGCCTGGCCCAGGCCGAGCGATTCGGCCAGCTCACGGCTGACGCTGTCGATCTGCACCCCGATCTTGCCGCGCACCACATAGCCCTGCTTCTTGAGCTGCTCGACCACGCGCATGGCTTCGTCGATGGGAATGGCGAAGGAAATGCCCATGAAGCCGCCGGTGCGGCTGTAGATCTGCGAGTTGATGCCGATGACGTTGCCGCGCATGTCGATCAGCGGCCCGCCCGAGTTGCCCGGGTTCACTGCGACGTCGGTCTGGATGAACGGGGTGTAGTCCCCGGTGTCGCGCCCCTTGGCGCTGACGATGCCCGCCGTCACCGTGTTCTCCAGCCCGAAGGGCGAGCCGATGGCCACCACCCACTCGCCCACCTTGACCTTGGAGGAATCGCCGATCTGCACCGTGGGCAGCGGCTGCTTGGCCTCGATCTTCACCAGGGCCACATCGGTGCGTTTGTCGGCGCCGATGAGCTTGGCCTTGAATTCGCGCTTGTCGGTGAGCGTGACCAGAATCTCGTCGGCGCCGTCCACCACATGCGCGTTGGTCATGATGTAGCCATCGGCGCTGATGATGAAACCCGAGCCCACACCGGTGGGCCGTTCCTCTTCTTCATTCGACGGGCCATTCTTGCCACCCTTGGGGCTATCGGGACCGGGAATGGGCACGCCGAAGAAGCGGCGCAGCAATTCGCGCGTCTGCGCGTCCATCTCGTCATCGCTGCCCACCGGCACCTTTTTGTAGGTCCGAATGTTGACCACCGACGGCCCGGCTTTCTCCACCAAGCCGGTGAAATCCGGCAGCCCGCAGGCGACGCAGTTGGCCTGCGCGGCAGCCTCGGCCGCCTGGACCGGAGCGAGACCCACCGCAGTGGTCAGCAGACCCGCACCGACAAGACTCCACAAGATTTTTTTCACCCTTTTCTCCCTGATACAAGGCGCTTGGCCGTGCGCGTTCGACGGTCAAGCGCAGGATACGGAAAACCTCATCTCCGCGCTGCGGCAGGGTCCAACGACCACGCGGCGCGGCGCCTACGGCACACGCACCACCGCATCGCTGATGCGACGCAAGGCCCGTTCCGGCACGGCGCCCATCACCGTCAACCACGACTCGCCGATGCGGCGCGACAAGGCCAGCGTGCCGCCGACCCGCTGCTCGGTGGGCACCGGCTCGGACAAGGCCGACACCGGCTGGATGAAGATGGAGACCGAGGCCAAGCCGTCGCTGAGCAACCACTGCAGCACGTCGGACGACTTGCCGCCGACGGTCATGCTGCGCCGAAACACGCCCACGGTCTTGTAGCCGGGCAGGTTGGCCGACAGCGCCCAACCCTGCGACTGCAGCGTCACCGGCACCACCTTCATCTGCTCCACCACATAACCCGGTGGCTGACGCAGGCTGTCGCGCACCAGATCGGCGCGCGGTGCGACGTCGGTTTTCAACTCGGTGAACGCCACCTGGTCGATGACATGCCCGGCGCTGTCGATGGTCTGCGCCTTCACCAGCAAGTGCGAGTCGCGCAACGACCACAGCCGGTAGCCCCAGCGCAGATCATCACGCGGCAGGATGGTGCTGACGCGGCACTCGAAGCCGACACAGCGCTCCTGCCCGTTGCGCTCCAGGCGGTAATTGCGATCGACCTCGCCATCGGTGGTTTTGAGCAGCCGCGGAAAACTCGTCTGCCCGTCCTGGTGGTCGATGAGCATGAGCCGATAGTCGGGCCAGATGGTGCGCACCTGGTCGCCCAGCGACACCATGACGCGGCGTTGGCCGTCCAGGGTTTCGATGCGCTCGAAATGCCCCTGCGGCAGCACATAATGCACCAGATTGGAGGTGCTGATCTCGTCGCCGCGCTGGGTAATGAACACCCCGCTGTAATTCATGGACCGTGCCGCCGCGCTCACCGACTGCAGCCACTGCTCCAGCCCGGGCATGCGCCCCGGTTGGCCCGGCGCGTCATGCGGCGCCGAGGCCACCACCGCGGGCGAGGCCATGGTCAGCGGCGCGGCGTCAGCGTAAGCACCAAGGCCAAGGCACAGCACGGCGCAGATGCCGACACGCTGTGCGGCGTCCGCCATAACCTGACGCACGCGGACTGCCGCTGCGGCATGCGTCGGAGTTGCGGCCAACGGCAGGCCTGCCATCAGCGCGCCGGACCGGTCTGCGCAGACCCGCCTGCGCCCTGCGCGGCCATCACCCGCAAGGTTGCGGGTGCCACGGGCATTATGCCGCCTGCCATCTGCTGGTGCGCCAAGAGGTATTCGACCATGGGCACCTGCGCCGAGACCGCCACCAACTGCGCCTTCGACGCCGGCGGCGCCGAGAGGTCAGCCTGCATCAGACCGGCCTGGGCGACCTGAAAGGCGCGGGGATCGGGACGCACGGCATTGACGGGCATTTGCGCCGACCCATTGGCCTGGCCATTGGAGAGCGCGGCCACCACCGGCCGCTCCGACCCGGCCTGGATTGCGGTCGGGTGCTGCGTGGTCTGCAAGCTGGGAAGGGCGACCCAGGCCATGACCGCCACCCCCGCAACCGCCGCCATACCGGCCGCCATGCGCGTGCTCCAGTGCGGACGGCGGTGCGCCGCCGAACGCTGCGCCGCAACCTGACCGACCTGCGCGAGTTGTGCGGCCTGAGGCTGCAGGACGATGGGCTCCCGGGCAATCACCGCGCTCACCTTGTGCAGAAAATCGCCTTCATGCGGCATGGGCGCCAAGTCGGCGGAGCGCAGCAAGTCACCGATCTGCGCGTAAAGCAGCCAGTCGCCGCGCGCCGCGTCGGTCATAGCGACCTCGCGCACGAATGCCGCGGCGTGCGCAGACGGCGCGCTGAACTCGCCTTCTCCGTCCATCAGCGCCGAGAGTTGCTCGCGCGTCATGTCTGTCCTCATGTTCTGTCTCCTGCACTGCACGGCAGACGATTCACCATCTGGCCTTCACCACCGCTTGCCGCCCTTGTGTTCGATGACGGGACGCAAGCGTTCCGCAATCGCCTCGCGGGCGCGAAAAATCCGCGAACGCACCGTGCCAATCGGGCACTGCATGGCTTCGGCAATGTCCTCGTAGCTCAAGCCCTCGATCTCGCGCAGGGTGATGGCCGTGCGCAGGTCGTCGGGCAAGGACTCCATCGCCGCATTCACCGTCTGCACGATCTCCTTGGAAACCAACAGGGACTCGGGCGTTTCGTAATTGCTTAGTAACTCGGTCGGGCTAAAAGTTTCTTCACCTTGGCCCGCGGCGTCGCCTTCGGACACCGTGGGGTCGCGCATGTCGTCGGAAATCGCCTTTTTGGCGGTATTGACCGCGATGCGATAGAGCCAGGTGTAGAACTGGCTCTCGCCGCGAAATTGCCCGATGGCCCGGTAGGCGCGCAAAAAGGTCTCTTGCGCCACATCCTCGGCGAGGGCGGGGTCGCGGATGAAGCGCAGCACCAGGCGATAGATTCGCCGCTGGTACTTGGCCACCAGCAGATCGAACGCCTTTTGCTGCCCCGCCTGGACCTGCTGGACCAGGAGGGCATCGCTCTGGGGATCTTGCTGCACCGGGTGTCAGTGAGGCAGCGCACCCAGGCGCAGCCGCAGCTCACGAAACACGCCGGGCTGGATATCGCTGGGGATGGGCAGCACCACCCGCCCTTTGGCTGTCAGGCCCAGCACCAAGAGCAGACCCGGCAGCACCATGCCACGTACCTGGAGCACGTCTTCCAGGCCATCGCCGCGCTGCAGCCGCCAGCCACGTTCGCCATGAAACAAGGTATAGGGACGGATGGTCCAGTAGGGGTACTGCGCCGACAGAATCGCCAGAAAGATGGCGGCGGCGAGCGCTGCCATCAGCGCCATCGAATCGGTATCGCGCCAGACCCACACGGTCCAGCCGGCCGCCAGCAGCGAGGCGGCGCTGAACAAACCGAGCAGCAGATGCCAGCGGCCGAATTGCTCGACCCGGATCTGCAGAGGCGCAAGGGTCTTCATGCTGCGATTCAGGAAAGACTGGAACGACGAGGGCGGGAGGCGGATAGGCTCAGACGCGTTTGAACAGCACCGACCCGTTCGTTCCGCCAAAGCCGAAATTGTTCTTCAAAGCGTAGTCGATGCGCATGGACCGGGCGGTATTGGCGCAATAGTCGAGGTCGCACTCGGGGTCGGGTGTCTGCAGGTTGATGGTGGGCGGGCAGACCTGGTGGTGTAGGGCCAGGGCGGTGTAGACCGCCTCGATGCCACCTGCGCCACCCAGCAGGTGGCCCGTCATGGACTTGGTCGAATGGACCACCAGCTTGTGGGCGTGGGCGCCAAACGCCAGCTTGATGGCGTCGGACTCGTTCTTGTCGCCCAGCGGCGTGGACGTACCGTGGGCATTGATGAGTTGCACGGCATCGGCGGGCACCTCGGCGTTTTTCAGCGCCAGCAGCATGCTGC
The DNA here is from genome assembly GCA_021818065.1 of Pseudomonadota bacterium. Classification (GTDB taxonomy): domain Bacteria; phylum Pseudomonadota; class Gammaproteobacteria; order Burkholderiales; family Burkholderiaceae_C; genus Thiomonas. The sequence continues at coordinate 4,966 of JAKAFC010000056.1, read as the reverse complement.
GCCGCGGGCCGTCGGTGTTGGGCGCGGTGATGTGTCCGGCGTCGCCGCTCATGCCGAAGCCGACCAGCTCGGCATAGATGCGGGCGCCGCGCTTGGCGGCCAGCTCGTAGTCTTCGAGCACCATGACACCGGCACCCTCGCCGAGGACGAAGCCGTCGCGGTCCTTGTCCCAGGGGCGGCTGGCAGCAGCCGGATCGTCGTTGCGGGTGGACAACGCACGGGCCGCGGCAAACCCGCCGATGCCCAGCGGCGACACGGTGGCTTCGGCGCCGCCCGCGACCATGACATCGGCGTCGCCCGACTCGATCAGCCGCGCCGCCAGGCCGATGGCGTGCAAGCCGGTGGTGCAGGCGGTAACCACCGAGATGTTGGGGCCCTGGAAACCGTAGGCGATCGACACATGACCGGAGATCATGTTGATGATGGACGCCGGGACGAAAAACGGCGTGACGCGGCGCGGGCCGCGGTCGAGCAGTTCCTTGTAGGTGTTCTCGATCAGCGGCAGGCCACCGATCCCCGAGCCCACCAGCACCCCGACGCGCTCCGGGTCGAGCCCGGCCTGATCGATCCCGCTGTCGCGCACGGCCTGCATCGACGCGGCGATGCCGTAGTGGATGAAGGTGTCCATGTGCCGCGCTTCTTTGGCGGCAATGTACTGCGTCACGTCGAAATCACGCACTTCGCCCGCGATCTGCACGGAATAGGCCGAGGCATCGAACTTGGTGATGCGTCCGATGCCCGATTTCCCCGCAATCAGGTTCGCCCAGTTGTCATCAAGGGTGTTGCCCAGAGGGGAGACGGCGCCAAGGCCAGTGATCGCGATTCGTCGGCGAAGGGTCATGTGAAGTCAGGCAATCCGCGCCAGCATGGGGCGTTGGGACGCAAACAAAAAGGTCGGTCGAAGGTGAACTACTCGGGCGAGATGACTGCGAAGCGGCGGCTCTAGGGCGCTGAACCCAACCGCAGCGCCGAAGCGCCATCTCACGCCTTGTAGTGCGCCTTGGCGTAATCGACGGCGAGTTGCACGGTGGTGATTTTCTCGGCGTCTTCGTCCGGGATCTCGATGTGGAACTCGTCTTCCAGCGCCATGACCAGTTCGACGGTGTCGAGGGAGTCGGCCCCCAGGTCATCGACGAAGGATTTTTCGTTGGTCACCTGGTCTTCGGCAACGCCCAGTTGCTCGGCGATGATCTTCTTGACGCGCTGTTCGATGTCACTCATTGAAACCTCCAGTGGAAATATGAAAAATTTTAGCAAGCGCAGGCGCTGCTTGAACGACAGGGCCGAAGCATAACCCCGCCAGACGACATCGCCTTGCGTTTTCGCGCAGGCTTACTGCATGTACATACCGCCGTTGACGTGCAGCACGGCACCGGTGATGTAGGCCGCCAACGGCGAGGCCAGAAACGCCACGGCATGCGCGATTTCTTCGGGCTTGCCCAGACGTCCAAGCGGAATGCGGGCGAGCATGGGCTGGGTCTGCGCCTCGGTCAGGGCGCGGGTCATGTCGGTGTCGATGAAGCCGGGGGCGACACAGTTGACCGTGATGTTGCGGCTGCCGAGTTCCTGCGCCAGCGCGCGGGTCATGCCAGCCACACCCGCCTTGGCGGCGGCGTAATTGGCCTGTCCCGGATTGCCGGACGCGCCCACCACCGAGGTGATGTTGACGATGCGGCCATAGCGCTGCTTCATCATGGTGCGCATCACGGCCCGCGACATGCGGAACACGCTGCTGAGGTTGGTGGACAGCACCGCGTCCCAGTCGGCGTCGCTCATGCGCATGGCCAGCATGTCGCGGGTGATACCGGCGTTGTTCACCAGAATATGCAGCCCGCCCGCGGTCTTGACGATGTCATCCACCAGCGCCGTGCCGGCGGCGGTGTCGTTGACGTCGAGCTGCGCGCCGCGCCCGCCCTGGGCCTGCAGCGCCTCAGTGATGGCCTGCGCCCCCGCAGCCGACGTGGCGGTACCGATGACTTGGGCACCGGCCGCTGCCAGCGCAGCCGCAATTGCCGCGCCGATACCGCGCGACGCGCCAGTCACCAGGGCGACCTGCCCGGCCAGAGGGGCGCCCTGCGCCGCGGCGTTGGTGGAGGGGTTGAGGGTGTCGTTCATGCCAGTGCCTCCCGGATGGCGGGAATGGCCGCGGCGTCGTCGAGCGCAAACGACTGCAGCGTCGGATCGATGCGGCGGGTCAGGCCGTGCAGCACCTTGCCCGGGCCGCATTCCACCAGCGTGGTGCAACCCATGCCGGCCATGGCCTGCACGCATTCCACCCAGCGCACCGGACTGCAAGCCTGACGGGCCAGGGCATCACGGATGGCGTCGGGCGCGGTGGGGTGCGCCACATCCACATTGTTGATCAGGGTGATGCGCGGCAGCTGCAGCGGCACCGTCTCGAGGTATGCGCGCAGCTGCTCGGCTGCGCCGCGCAGCAGACTGCTGTGAAACGGCGCCGACACCGCCAGCGGCAAGGCGCGCTTGGCCCCGGCGGCCTTGAGCAGCTCGCAGGCGCGGGTCACCGCGGCTTGGGCTCCGGCGATGACCACCTGCCCGGGCGAATTGAAGTTGACGGCCTCGACGGCCTCCCCAGTGTCTTGCGTCGCCTGGGCGCAACCGGCGCGCACGGCGGCGTCGTCCAGCCCGAGCACGGCCGCCATGCCGCCGGTGCCCACGGGCACGGCATCCTGCATGGCCTGGGCGCGAAAGCGCACCAGGGGCAGAGCATCGGTCAGCGTCAGACTGCCAGCGGCCACCAGGGCGGTGTATTCGCCCAGGCTGTGCCCGGCGACGACATTGGGCGCGCGCCCGCCTTCGGCCAGCCACAGACGATACATGGCCACGCCGGCGGTCAGCATCACCGGCTGGGTGTTGGTGGTGAGGTTGAGTTGCTCGGACGGCCCCTGCGCGATGAGCGCGGCCATGTCTTGCGACAGCGCGGCGCTGGCCTCCTGCAGGGTGTCGCGCACGGCGGGGTGATCCGCCACCTTGTCGAGCATACCGACCGACTGCGATCCCTGGCCGGGAAAAACAAAGGCGAATGTCATTGCGATAACCGGTGTGAAAACGAAAACTGCGGAATGGCCGCTCAAAAATCGACCAGCGCGGCACCCCAGGTGAGACCGCCGCCGACGGCCTCGAACAGCAGGGTGTCGCCGCGCTTGATCTGCCCGGAGCGCACCGCCACATCGAGGGCCAGCGGAATGGAAGCGGCCGAGGTGTTGCCGTGCTGATCGACGGTGACAACGATCTTGTCCGTCGGGATGCCGAGCTTCTTGGCCGTGTGCGTCATGATGCGGATGTTGGCCTGGTGCGGCACCATCCAGTCGACGTCGGCGGGCTCGCGGCCGGCCTTGGCCAGCGCCTCGCGCGCCACGTCTTCGAGCACATGCACAGCCTGCTTGAACACCGCCTGCCCATCCATTTTGAGGAAGGGCGTGCCGGTGATGGCGCCGCCTGCCACGCTCCCCGGCGTGCACAGGATGGACGCCTGCCGACCGTCGGCATGCAAGGCGCTAGCGAGGACGCCCGGGGTGTCGCTGGCGCTGAGCACCACGGCACCGGCACCATCGCCGAACAGCACGCAGGTGGTGCGGTCGTTGAAGTCGAGAATGCGCGAGAACACCTCGGCGCCAATCACCAGGGCATGGCGCGTCATGCCGCTGCGCACGAACTGGTCGGCCACCGTCAGCGCATAGACAAATCCGGCGCACACCGCCTGCACATCGAAGGCCGCGGCGCCAGCCACCCCCAGCCGCCCCTGGATGAGCGCTGCGTTGGAGGGGAAGATCATGTCGGGCGTGGAGGTGGCAACGATGATCAGGCCGATGTCCTCGGCCCCCACCCCGGCGGCTTCGAGGGCGCGCCGCGCCGCTTGCTCGCCCAGATCGACGCTGGTCACACCCGGGGCGGCGAAGTGGCGGTAGCGGATGCCGGTGCGGGCGACGATCCACGCATCGCTGGTTTCGACGCCGCGCCCAGCCAGTTCGGCGGCCAGTTCATCGTTGCTGACCTTGCGCGACGGCAGGGCGCTGCCGGTGCCGGAAATACGGGAATAGGAAGGCATGGGGCAGACCAATCAGGGGGAGACAAGCCCGCGCGGGCGGGCGGGTATGCAGAATGCGCTCACAGGGTTTCAGGCCGCCGGTGCGGCAACAGGACTGGCGGCGGCGGGCTGGTGCATGGCTTCGAGAATGCCCTCGATCTGCCGCACCACATCGCCCTGCACTGCCTCGTAGGCACGCAGCAGCGCCTGCTCGAAGCCGAAGGCATCGGCCGAGCCGTGGCTTTTGATCACCAGGCCGCGCAGACCGAGCAGCGCCGCGCCGTTGTAACGGCGATGGTCGACGCGCTGGCGAAAGCGCTTGAGCACGGGCATGGCCACCAGCGCCATCAGCCGACTCAGCGGGGTGCGGGTGAATTCTTCGCGGATCATGCCCGACAGCATCTGCGCCAGGCCCTCCGAGGTTTTCAACGCCACGTTGCCGACGAAGCCATCGCAGACCACGATGTCGGTCGTCCCCTTGAAAATGTCGTTGCCTTCGACGTTGCCGTGAAAGTGCAAGCGCCCCAGGGCGTCGGCCTCGCGCAGCAGCTCAGCGGCGCGCTTGATGGTGTCGTTGCCCTTGATGACTTCTTCGCCGATGTTGAGCAGACCCACCGTGGGTTGCTGGTGCCCCCCGGCTGCGGCATACGCCGTGCCCATGACGGCGAATTGCAGCAGGTGCAGCGGCTCGCAGTCGACATTGGCCCCCAGGTCGAGCATCAGCGTGCCCTGCCCCTTCTGGTTGGGCAGGTAGGTGGCGATGGCTGGGCGCTCGATGTCGTGCAGCGTCTTGAGCAGGTAGCGCGCCACGGCCATCAGCGCGCCGGTGTTGCCAGCTGAGACGCAGGCCTGTGCCCGCCCATCGCGCACCAGTTCGATGGCGCGGCGCATGGACGAGTCGCGTTTGCGCCGCAGCGCGAC
>JAKAFC010000234.1 GCA_021818065.1 Pseudomonadota bacterium | reverse complement strand
AGCCCAGCGCCCGGCGTTCAGGCCGGCGCTGTGTTCGCGCAGTTCGTAGAGGATTTCGTCCATCTCGAACGCCGCGAGGATGGTCTCGACCAGCACCGTGGCCTTGATGGAACCCTGGGGGATGCCCAGTTCGCGCTGCGCCAGCACGAACACATCGTTCCACAGCCGCGCCTCGAGGTGGCTTTCGAGCTTGGGCAGGTAGAAATAGGGGCCGGCGCCGCGCGCGAGCTGTTCCTTGGCGTTGTGGAACAAGAACAGGCCGAAGTCGAACAGCGCGCCGCTGACGCGCTGACCGTCCACCTGCATGTGCTTCTCGTCCAGATGCCAGCCGCGGGGGCGTACCTGCAGGGTGGCGATGGCGTCGTTGAGCCGGTAGGTCTTGCCGTTCTGCTCCAGGCTGATCGTGCGCCGCACGGCTTCGTAGAGATTGATCTGGCCCTGGATCTGATTGTCCCAGTCCGGGGTGTTGGCGTCCTCGAAGTCGGCCATATAGCTGTCGGCGCCGGAGTTGAAGGCGTTGATGACCATCTTGCGGTCGACCGGCCCGGTGATTTCGACGCGGCGGCGCTCCAGCGCCTTGGGCAGCGGGGCGATGGTCCAGTCGCCTTCGCGAATGGCCTTCGTTTCCGGCAGGAAGTCCGGCTTCTCGCCCGCGTCCAGGCGTTTGGTGCGCGCCACGCGCGCGGCGAGCAATTCCTGGCGGCGCGGTTCAAAGGCACGGTGCAATTGCGCCACGAAACCCAGTGCCTCGGGCGTCAGGACGGTGTCGAACGCGGGCTTGTGTGAAGCGGTGATGCGGATGCCCTGTGGCAGATCGCTAGCCTTCATGCGGTTCTCCTGGAAATTGCAGTCGATGTCTGGAATTGTGCGGCGCGGTAATCACCGAAACGCCATCCCTGCTCGGCCCAGCCTCGCGGCAAGGGCAGCGCAAGGGAAAAAACGTCGCGCCGATGTTGCACTGCAAAGTTTAGGAGGAATCGCGACCCTTGGGGCCGCGCGGCCGCCAACCCGGGGCAAATCACTATTGACATGTATGCGTGTAATAAAGCCAAATTCGTCTTTAATACACTAGCTAAATGCCGGTTTGGTCTGGACCAGCCCTGGAGATTCCGTGGATCGCCTCAAACAGATGGAAACCTTCGTCGCCGTGGCCAACCGGGGCAGCCTGACCGCCGCGGCGCATGCCGAAGGGGTGGCCCCAGCCATCATCGGCCGGCGCATCGACGCGCTCGAAGCGCGCCTGGGCGTCAAGCTGCTGGTGCGGACCACCCGCCGCATCACCCTCACGCACGAGGGCGTTTCCTTCCTGGAGGACTGCCAGCGGCTGCTGGCGGACCTGCAAAGCGCCGAATCCAGCGTCACCGCGGGCGGGGTCAAGGCGAGCGGCCACCTGCGCATCACCGCCCCGGCCGGGTTCGGCCGCAAACATGTGGCGCCGCTGGTGCCGGAATTCCTGCAGCGCAACCCGGAGGTCACGCTGTCGCTCGACCTGACGGACCGCCTGGTCGATCTGGTCAACGAGGGCTACGACTGCGCCGTGCGCGTGGGCGCGCTGGCCGATTCGTCGCTGGTCAGCGTGCGCCTGGGGGAAAGCCGCCGCGCCTGCGTGGCCTCGCCCGCCTATATCCGCCGCCACGGCGCGCCGCAAAACCCGCAGGATCTCCAGCGCCATCGCTGCCTGCCCTATTCGTCGGTGGCCAGCCAGCCGCGCGGCTGGGTGTTCCAGGTCGACGGCGAACCCCTGCACCTGCGCGTCAGCGGCGCGCTGGACTGCACCGACGGCGCGGTTCTGCATCAATGGTGCCTGGAGGGCCATGGCCTGGCCTGGCGCTCGATGTGGGAAGTGGGAGAGGATCTGGCCGCCGGCCGGCTGGTGGAAGTGCTGGCCGATTTCGCCGCGCCGCCGGTGGGCATCCATATCGTGTTCGCGCAGCGCAAGCACATGCCGCTGCGCCAGCGATTGTGGATCGACTACCTGAAGGACTGCTTCGCCAATCCGGCGCAGTGGCCCTGGTCGCGCGCAGCGCTGGCGGTCACGCCCCCCGCCGTGGCCGCCCGAAGCGCCTGAGCGCGCTGTTACAGGCGCACACAGCCTGGCTCGGACGGCTTGCTCATAATCCGCACCATCACCCCATCCCGCAAGCGCGTCGCCATGTTCGGCCTGGTCGTTTCTTTCGTGTCCTACCCTTTTGCGGTCTGGGGCTTCAAGCGCCTGTTCGAGAACCTGGGACTGGAGACCAACACCAAGTTCCTGGTCTTTCTGATGGCCAGCGTGGTGTCGTGGCTGGCGGGCACCGCGGCCGGCCATCTTTGACTCAAGTCCTGCAGCCCTTGCAAAGGCCATGCACGGTCAGTTCCGCGGCCACGCCCTCCAGGCCCTGGTCGCGCAACTTGCGCTGAACCTGGGCGAGCAGGCCGGGAAGCGCGGGGTCGCCGGGAAGCGGCGCGACGCTGTGGCAGCGGGTGCACTCGAACATGCCGGCCAGTCCGCCCTCGGCGCCGAGGGCGAAGCGCCAGATGCGGTCCTGCCCCTGAAAGCGGTGCAGTAGGCCGCAACGAGTCATGCGCTCGAGCACCCGGTACAGCGTGACCCGGTCGATCCGGGCCACGGGCGTGGTCTGCGGCAGGCGGGCGGCGATGGCCTCGTGCGTCAGGGGCGCCGAGCTGGCATCGAGCGTGGCGAGCACGGCCAGCGCCGCCGGCGTCGCGCGCAGCCCATGCGCGCGCAGCAAGTCGGCCGACTCAATTCGGCGCGCCTTGACCACGGCCTTTGCCCGCGACATGCGCCGCGACGTACAGCGCGAAACTGAGCGAGGCGATCCAGGTGCTGGCCGGATAGCCGATGTAGTAGGCCGCCGCCAGCCCCGCCCAGGTCAGCAGCAGGCCCAGCAACATGGCCAGCAGCACGCCGCGCCCCAGGCTGCGCGCCAGGGCCTGGGCCGCGGCCGCCGGACCGATGAGAAAGGCGAAGATGAGCAATGCGCCGATCACCGGCACGGCGATGGCCACCGTCACGGCCACCAGGCCGAGGAACAACAGGTCGAGCAGCCCCACCGGCACGCCGCGCGCACGCGCCGCCTCGGGATTGACGCTGGCCAGGCACAACGGCCGGAAGATGGCGGCCAGCGCCAGCAGGCAGGCCAGCGCCACCGCCACCGACAAACCCGCCTGCCATGCCGTGATG
>JAKAFC010000233.1 GCA_021818065.1 Pseudomonadota bacterium | reverse complement strand
GTGGTCAACACCGCGAGCTACTGCGGCTTCACCCCGCAATACAAAGGCCTGGAGGCGCTGTACCGCGAGTATGGCAAGCAGGGGCTGGTGGTGCTGGGCTTTCCGTCCAACGACTTCCATCAGGAGATGGACAACAACGCCAAGATCGCCGCCTTCTGCAAGGACACCTACAACGTGCAGTTCCCGATGTTCGCGCCGTCGCACGTCACCGAACCCAAGCCCAACGCGCTGTACGAGCAGCTCATCCTGGCCACAGGCGATCAGCCGAAGTGGAATTTCTACAAGTACCTGATCGGCCGTGACGGCAAGGTGGTCGGCGTCTATCCCAGCCTGGTGTCGCCCGACAACAAAGACTTCGTCGCCAAGATCAAGACCCTGCTCGCGCAGAAGCCCTGAACCGTCAATCCGCCCCGCCTCACCCCCTTCCCCCGCCCCGTCCAGAAAGGCCCGCCATGAACGCACCGGAAAAACTCTTCACCCAGGCCGCAGCCGCCGCCGTCCTGCCCGACGTGCAAGCCACGCCCGACCTGCGCCGTATCGCCATTCAACAGGTGGGGGTGCGCGGCGTGCGCTATCCCCTGCAGGTCCGCTGCGCCGACGGTGCGCAGCCCAGCGTCGGCACCTTCGAGATGACGGTGGCGCTGCCACCGGAGGTCAAGGGCACGCACATGTCGCGCTTCATTGAGATGCTCGAAGCCCACAAGGAGCCGCTGGACGCGCAACAGCTCGGCCACCTGCTGCAGCACATGCTGGCGCGGCTGCAGGCTGCCGAGGGCGCCATCACCGTGCGCTTCACCTACTTCGCCCGCAAGACGGCGCCGGTGTCGGGCGTGGAGAGCCTGATGGACTACGAGGTGACGCTGCGCGCGCAGCAAAAGGCCGGGGTGGTGGCGCTGACGCAGACAGTGCAGGTGCCCGTCACCAGCCTGTGCCCATGCTCCAAGGAGATCGCCAACTACGGCGCGCACAACCAGCGCTCGCACGTCACCATCAGCGCCACGCTGCGCGGCGATCTGGGGCTGGACGAGCAGATCCGCATCGCCGAGACCGCGGCCTCGTGCGAGCTGTGGGGCCTGCTCAAGCGGCCCGACGAGAAGTACGTCACCGAGCGTGCCTACGACCATCCCAAGTTCGTCGAAGACTTGGTGCGCGACGTCGCCGTGGCGCTGGAGCGCGACGACCGCGTGGCGGCCTACACCGTGGAATCGGAAAACTTTGAATCCATCCACAACCATTCGGCGTATGCCTTGGTCGAGGGCCGCAAATCCTGAACGCGGCCAGGGAGCCAACATCATGCGCATCGCCATCATCGGCACCGGCATTTCCGGCCTGGGCGCGGCCTGGGCGCTGCGTCACCGTGCCCAGGTCACGCTGTTCGAGGCAGGTTCGCACTTCGGCGGTCACACCCACACGGTGGACGTGGACCTGCCCGGCGAGCTGCCCTTCGCCGTGGACACCGGCTTTCTCGTGCTCAACGAACGCACCTACCCCCGGTTGCAGGCGCTGTTCGCCGAGTTGGGCGTGCCGCTGGCCACCTCCGACATGTCGTTCTCGGTGCAGACCCCGCTGCCGCACGGTGCCGCGCTGGAGTGGAGCGGCTCCAACCTGAACACGGTGTTCGCGCAGCGGCGCAACCTCACCCGGCCCGCGTTCTGGCGCATGTTGCGCGACATCCTGCGCTTCAACCGCGAAGCCACGGCCCTGGCGCGACGGCCCGACGCCGAGCTCGACGCCACGCTCACTGTCGGCACCTATCTGCAGCGCGAAGGCTACAGCGCGACGTTTCTGCACTGGTACCTGCTGCCGATGACGGCGTGCATCTGGTCCTGCCCGCCCGGGCAGATGCTCGACTTCCCGCTGGCTACGCTGGTGCGCTTTTGCGACAACCACGGCCTGCTGCAAGTGAACAACCGGCCGCAGTGGTTCACCGTGCGCGGCGGCGCCCGACAGTATGTGCAGGCCATGCTGGCGCACCTGCCCGACGCCCGGCTGCGCACCCCCGTACAGCGCGTCACGCGCCATGCCGACGGCGTCGAGGTGCACACCGCAGGCGGCGCAATCTGGTTCGACCGCGTGGTGTTCGCCTGCCACAGCGACCAGGCGCTGGCGCTGCTCGACGCCCCAACGCCCGACGAACGTGCCGTGCTGGGCGCCATCCGCTACCAGCCCAACCGCGCGCTGCTGCACACCGACACCGCGCTGCTGCCCCGCGCGCGCCGCGCCTGGGCGGCGTGGAACTACGAAAGCGGCCCGGCTGGCGGCACGCAAGCGCCCACGGTCTGCCTGCACTACCTGCTCAATAAGCTGCAACCGCTGCCCACCACGCGCCCCATCATCGTCTCGCTCAACCCGCTGCGCGAGCCCGCGCCACATACCGTGCTGCGCAGCATGGAGTACGCCCACCCCATCTTCGACCAGGCGGCGATTGCCGCGCAGCAGCGGGTGCCCAGCCTGCAGGGGCAGCAGCACAGCTACTTCTGCGGTGCCTGGTGCGGCTACGGTTTCCATGAAGATGGTTTGAAGTCCGGCCAGGCCGCGGCGCAGGCCGTGCTGAACGACATGGCGGCGCAAGGCGCCGACCGCGCGCTGGCGGCATGAGGGCAAGCGCCATGGCCGAGCCTGCCGCCGCCCTCAATCGCCCGCTGCTGGGCAGTGGCCCGGTGCGGCACCGCCGCCTGCGGCCCACGGCGCACGCCTTCAGTTATCGCGCCATGTTTTTGCTGCTGCCCATGCGCAGCCTGGCGCGCGACCCCGGCCTGCTGCCCATCGCCCGCAACCGTTTCGGCGCCATGAGCTTTTTCGACGCCGATCACGGCAACGGTGGCAGCGACAGCCTGGCGTGGATCGAGCATCTGCTCGCGGCCGAAGGCATCACCGACGCCGACGGCGAAATCTGGTTGCAGACCTTCCCGCGGCTGTGGGGCTATGTGTTCAAGCCGGTGAGCCTGTGGTACTGCGAGCGCGCCGACGGCAGCCTGCGCTGCGCCGTGGCCGAGGTGAACAACACCTTCGGCGAGCGCCACTGCTATGTGCTCACGCCGCCTGCGGGCAGCGACCGGCTGCAGTGGGGGGCACAGTACCAGGCGCACAAGGTGTTCCATGTGTCGCCGTTCTGCAGCATCGAGGGCGGCTACCGCTTTCGCTTTTTGCGCAGCACCAGCGCCACGCCGCAGCGATACATCCTGCGCATC
>JAKAFC010000232.1 GCA_021818065.1 Pseudomonadota bacterium | reverse complement strand
CGCCCCAGCGGGCATGGGTGCCGCCGTACAAGGCCTCGAAAAAATCGGTTTCGGGCAGCGTGCAGACTTCCGGATGACGGGCGATCAGCGCCTGCACCACGGTGGTGCCGGAGCGCGGACAACCCACAACAAAGATACGTTTCAAGCCAAGTCTCCAGTCGGCCCCTCCTGGAGTAACGCCGCCGCTCGGTACTGGTTGACCGCGCGGGTCAACCCGCGCGGTCGCGCACCTGATTACTGCTTCTCGCCGGCAGCGTCAACCGCCAGCGTGCTGCGGTAGAAACGGTCGAGATCGGCGTGATACGCGCTGAGCGCCTGCGGGTTGAGGTAGATCATGTGCCCCGAGTCGTAGAACGTGAACTCGACATGGCTGCGCAGCTTCGGTTCCAGCATCATGTGGTCGAGGTCGTACTCGGTGGCGAAGTACGGCGTGGCCAGATCGAAATAACCGTTGGCCGAGAGCACGCGCAGGTAGGGATTCTTGCGCAGCGCAGCGCCCAGATCGCCGGCCACATAAGGCAGCGGCAGCTTCCAGCCCGAGCCCGGCACGGCGTGATGCCAGTCCCACTCGCCGATGGTCTTGTCGTTCATCACCTTGTACGGCCGCTCCGAGTCGTACTTCAGCACGTTGGTGATGTACCAGTTGAATGCGGTGGTAAAGCCCGGCGAAACGAACTGATCGGAAGGATCGAAATCGGGCGTCGAACCGATGGCATTGATGTCCAGCCCCGCGTAGCGGCCGTCGTAGCGGCCGATGCTTTCGCGCTCGGGCAGCATCAGTTCCTTGCGGAAATTGCTGGCCTCGACGCGCAGGTTGGCGCGCTTGATGTACGCGACCGGCAGCCCGGTGTACTGGTGCAGCTGCTCGGCGATGGCGTCGCGTTGCGCTGCCGGCAGGTTGTCACCCTGCGCCAGCGCCTGCGCGTACGGTCCCAACGCGAAAGACTGTACTTTGGACAGCAGCGCCGGCAGGTCGTTGCCGGGGTTGCCCGGCAGCTTGTGGTGGTACCAGGCCAGCGCGGTGTAGGTGGGCAGGTACAGCTCGTACTTGGCGTCCGAGCCCGGCATCAACAGGCCGTAATTGAGGATGGAGGACTGCAGCACCACGCCGTTGACGCTGATGCCATGGTCCTGGAGATACTCGGACAATGCGGCGGAGCGCGTGGTGCCGTAGCTCTCGCCCAGCAGGAACTTGGGCGAATTCCAGCGGTTGAACTGGGTCAGGTAGCGCTGAATGAACTGGCCGAAAGACTGCACGTCCTGATCGACGCCCCAGAACATCTTGTCAGTGCCCTTGCCCACCACATGGCTGTAGCCGGTGCCCACGGCATCGATGAACACCAGATCGCTGGCATCCAGCAGGCTGTCGTGATTGGGCACAATGGCGTACGGCGCGGGCGGTGTGGCGCCGGCGTTGTTGAGCGCCACCTTCATCGGTCCGAGGCCGCCCAGGTGCAGCCAGATCGAGGACGAACCCGGCCCGCCGTTGTACAGAAATGTGATCGGCCGCTTGGCCGGATCGCGCACGCCGTCCTTGGTGTAGGCCACGTAAAACATGCTGGCCACCGGCTCGTTCTTGTCGTTGCGCAGCAGGATGGTGCCGGCGGTGGCGGTGTAGCGGATGTCCTGGTTGCCGATGCGCACGCTGCCGTGGGTGACCACCTTGCGCTGCGGCGGCACCGGCGCGGCAGGCGCCTGGCTCTTGGCTTCGGGGGCGGCTGTGGAATCGGCTGCGTAGGCGACGACAGGCAGCAGGCTGGCGGCCAGCAGCAGGGGCAGGATCTTGCGTTGCAGCTTCAAGATGGTCTCCTTCGAGCGGGTTGCGCGCGGTGATCGGCGCAGTCCGGATTAGAGAGGGTGTCACCGACGAGGTTCCCCGACCCTGCCATTGGTCATAGTCGGCGTAAGTCTTTCGCATGTCAGTGCGCGTGGCGCATGGCGCGCTGCCCCTTGCCCGCGGCTTCACGGCCATGCTGCAATCGAACCATGCGGCATGCGCGCGGCGCCCACCCACCCGCCCGCCCACCAACACGAGGATCCCATGGCTGCCGATCGTCCCTGGCTGACGCACTACCCGGACGGCGTTGCCGCTGAAGTGGACCTCGGTCAGTACGCGTCGATCGTGGCGGTGATCGACGAATCCTGCCGGCGCTTCGCCTCGCGACCCGCCTATGGCAACTTCGGCAAGACCTTGACCTACATCGAGATCGATCGCCTCAGCGCACAGTTCGCCGGCTATCTCGCTGGCACGCTGGGGCTGGTCAAGGGCGATCGCATCGCCATCATGCTGCCCAATCTGCTGCAGTATCCGGTCGTGCTTTTCGGCGCGTTGCGCGCCGGCCTGGTGGTGGTGAACACGAATCCGCTATACACCGCGCGCGAGCTGGAGCATCAGCTCAAGGATTCCGGTGCCAAAGCCATCGTGGTGCTGGAGAACTTCGCCGGCGTGCTACAGCAGGTTCTCGCGCGTACCGACGTGCGTCATGTGGTGGTCACCAGCATGGGTGAGATGCTCGGCGCACTCAAGGGCACGCTGGTCAATCTGGTGGTGCGCCACGTCAAGAAGCTGGTGCCGGCCTGGCATATCGACGGCGCCGTCACACTGCCCCGGGCGCTGGCGCTGGGCGCCACGCAGCCGCGCCCGCAGGTCATGCTCGGCCACGACGACCTGGCGTTCCTGCAGTACACCGGCGGCACCACCGGCGTCGCCAAGGGCGCCATGCTCAGCCACGGCAACATGGTCGCCAACATGCTGCAGGCCCGCACCTGGATCGGTTCGGTGCTGCGCGAGGGCGAGGAAGTCATCATCACCGCCCTGCCGCTCTACCACATCTTCTCGTTGACGGCCAATTGCTTCACGTTTCTGATAGCCGGCGGCCACAGCTACTTGATCACCAATCCGCGCGACATGCCGGGCTTCGTCAAGGAATTGCGCAAGCTGCGATTCACAGCCATCACCGGCGTCAACACGCTCTTCAATGGGCTGCTCAACACACCCGGCTTCAGCGCACTGGACTTCTCGCAGCTGCGCATGACTCTGGGCGGCGGCATGGCGGTGCAGCGCGCGGTGGCCGAACGTTGGAAAAAAACCACCGGCTGCACCCTGGTCGAGGCCTACGGTCTTACCGAAACCAGCCCCGCCGTGTGCATCAACCCGCTCGATCTGCCCGCCTATAACGGCTCTATCGGCCTGC